>JBASBO010000038.1:0-8222 GCA_049651165.1 Xanthobacteraceae bacterium
TGGGTCCCTGCCTGCGCAGGGACGACGATTTTTGTGGTGCAAGTCCGCAAACCAAACGCACTTCCGATCAAGCGCTCGGAATGCCGCTTGCGGCGCGCTGGCGAGAAACGGCGTCGCCGCGAACAGCGCCGGGATATCCAGAAGCCCCCCGGCCCTCGGCGGCGAACAGCGCCAGCGAGGGCGGCTTGATCGGCTTGGCGTCGCGCGCCACCGCCGCCGCCTCAGGCCGTCGCCGGCTCGGATTGCGCGTCCGCCGCGAGGCAATGCCCGGCAATCGCCTCCGCCAGGATCGGCACCAGTCCGGGCGCGAGATCGTGGCCCATGCCGGGAACGATCTGCAACCTGGCGGCGGGCACATGCTTCGCGGTGTCCTTGCCGGCCTCGACCGGCACCAGCGGATCGTCCGCGCCATGAATCACCAGCGTCGGCACCGTGATGGTTTTCAGCAGATCGACCCGGCTGCCCGAGGCCAGCACGGCGACCAGTTGCCGGCCGACGCCGACCGGATAGTAGGAGCGGTCCGCCGACGCCTCGATCTTGGCGCGCAGTTCCTCGTCCGATGTCGGAAAACCGGGGCTGCCGATCACGCGATAGACGTTCATGCCGTGAGTAACGATCTTCTCGCGATCGCCCGGATCGGGCCGCGGCCCGAGTAGCGCGGCGATCGCGTTGTCCTTGGCCGGCGGCAGGCTCGGATCGCCGCTCGACGACATGATCGACACCAGGCTTCGCGTCCGCGCCGGATAGGTCGCGGCGAAGGTCTGGGCGATCATGCCGCCCATCGAGGCGCCGACGATGTGCGCGCGCGCGATGCCGAGCGTGTCCATCAGCCCCGCCGTGTCCGCCGCCATGTCGCTCAGCTTGTAGAGCGATTCCACCGGCTGGCCGGCCACCGCGCGCATGAAGGCGTTGGTGACGTCCGCCGGGCCGGCGGCGTCGAACTTGGTGGAGAGGCCGATATCGCGGTTGTCGAAGCGCACCACGCGAAAACCGCGCTCCACCAGCATCCGGCAGAACGGCTCGGGCCAGGCGATCATCTGGGTGCCGAGGCCCATGATGAGCAGAATAACCGGCGCCTTGGCGTCACCGAACTCGTCGTAGGCGATTTCAAGACCGTTGGCGGAGGCTATCGGCATGGCTGTCCTTTCAATTCACGCTTGGTTGTTTGAGGCTTCGGGCCGTCCGCGACGCGGCGGCCTGTTACTTGTTAATTCTCCTGCGGATTGCGCATGAAGCGGCCGCCCGCAGCAGCCAGCCCGAGAGGGGCGGCGCCGATGAACGACAGATCGTCGTCGGTGACGACGAGGACGACGTCGCGCGCGAAATCGATGTCGCTGACATATTTGCGCACGCTGTCGTCCGACAGCGCGCGCCCGAACCGCCGGTGGCGGTCCTCCAGAATCGGAGCCGCTGCCTTTTTATCCGTTACAGGCGGATGCATGCTTTTCCTTCCAGCCCCTGATTGATATCGCGTGATCCTGTTCGCATCGTTTGACGTAACAAGTTCCCGTGCGTCCCGCCGCTCCCATCGATCGATGACGTGGAGCGGCGGTCACATGTCGGTGCGCGGCCCGGCGACGACCGAACTGACGAAAGCGCTGCGCCCGCGCGCCGGAAGCGGGCCTAGCTGGGTTTGCCCGCCGCCGTGGAAGATTCGCCGGTTTCCGGCGGAACGCGCGGCTCCACAGTTACATCCTGCTGTTTCTTTTTCGACGATGCCTTGGCGGCGACCGCGATCTCACTTATCGCCGCCGGAGCTTCTTCCACGGCCGGCAACGCCTCGATCGCCTTGAGCGCGCCCCGCAGGTGCTCGATCAGTTCCAACGATTCCTCCTGCGACAGCACGCGCCGGCAGGCCGTCAGACCGAACTCCAGGAGCCCGGCATAGCTGTGAACGGTGATGTTCAGCGCACTGCCGTGATAGGGGATCGAGACCGGGAAGTAATGCACCATCTTCGCGCCGGCCATGTAGAGCGGCATCGGCGGACCGGGCACGTTGGAGATCAGCACGTTGCCGACGGCCGGCAGCCGTCCCGCCAGATTGGAGCGGCCGTACAGCGACGCCAGCCCGGTCATCAGCCATGGCGATCCGGTGATCGGCACATTCATGCCGAGAACCGGCATCAACTCCCTGACCACGGCTTTCGCCGCCTCCGACGAGGCGTGGATGGCCTTGAACCGCTCCGGGATATCCTTGATGTCGGTGGCGAGATCGACGCGCACCGACGACACCTGGTTGTTCATCGAGGCGTCGCCTTCGGCGCGCAGGCTGACCGGCACCACCGCGATCAGCGGCTCCTTCGGCGCCAGGTTGCGCTCCTTGAGGAAGCGCTCCAGCGCGATTGAGCACATCGCCATCACGATGGTGTTCACGGTGCCGCCGACCCGTTTGCCCAGCGCCTTGATGTCGGAGAGCGGCACCGAGAGCGTGCTGAAGGACCGCTGATTGGTGATCGAGTCGTTGAAGATCGTCTTCGGCGCGAGCCCGAGATTGAGCTGACGGGCGCCTTGCGGCACGCGCTGGCCGGCGATGACGTTGGCGGCGGTGCCTAGCGCCTTCGCGGCCGTCGGCAGCGCCTCGGCGAGCTTGCGGTATTGTTGCGCCGCGTTATTCGCCGCGGCCTGCAACAATTCGGTGACGCCGAGCTGATAGCGGCCGCCCGACCGCTTGCGGCGCGGCGGCGGCACGCTGCGGATTTTTGGCGAGACGTCGTACAGCACCTTGGCCAGTTCGACGCCGGCCTTGCCGTCGACGCCGCTGTGGTGCGCCTTGGTGTAGAACGCGACCTGCCCGTTTTCGAGCCCCTCGATGACGTACATCTCCCACAGCGGGCGGCTGCGGTCGAGCAGCGTCGAGTGCAGCCGCGCGATCAGTTGCTCAAGTTGCTCGTGGGTGCCGGGGCGGCGCAGCGTCACGAACCGGATGTGATAATCGAGATCGATATCGTCGTCGTCGATCCACACCGGCTCCGCCAGTTCGAACGGCATCGGCGCCAGCTTGCGCATCAGCACCGACGCAAGATGCAGCCGTTTGCCGATCATCTCCTTGACGTCTTCGTAATAGTCGCCGGCGTACCCCTCCGGCAGTTCGAACAGCATGAGGCTGCCGACGTGCATCGGCGTCTCCGGCGTCTCGAAATGCAGGAATGATGCGTCCATACTGCTGAGCTGGTCCATCGTCGCACCTCCATGTCACTACAGTTGCGGCTGTTCCCGCCGCACGCGAGACCTTTGATCGATTCGGAATCTCCGCCGATCCGCCGCCCGAAGCCGAAAACGGCTCCGGGTCGGCGCGATGTCGTCAGGCCGCAGACGTCTTCGCCTTGCGGGCCTCCTCGTCGTAGAGATCCTTTTTCGACAGCTTGCCGACCGCCGTCTTCGGCAGTTCGGCGCGGATGTCGAGGGCGTGGATCATTTCGTGCTTGCCGAGCTTGTCCTTGAGGAACTCCTGCAATTCCTTCAGCGTGAACGGCGCGGCGCCGGCCTTGAGCTTGACGAAGGCCTTGGGCGACTGGCCGCGATACTCATCATGAATGCCGATGACCGCCACTTCCTCGACCGACGGATGCTTGTAGACCGCTTCCTCGAGCACGCGCGGATAGACGTTGAAGCCGCCGCACAGCAGCATGTCCTTGGTGCGGTCGACGATGTAGACGTAGCCGTCCTTGTCCATGTAGCCGACGTCGCCGGTGCGCATGAAGCCGTCGGGCGTGGTGATTTCCGCGGTGGCGTCGGGCCTCTTCCAGTAGCCGCGCATGACGTTGGCGCCACGGATGCACAGTTCGCCGGTTTCACCGAGCGGCACCCAGGTCTTGTGGTCGCCGACATCGAGGAACTTGATGGTGATGCCGGGGCTCGGCACGCCGCACGATCCCGGCCGCGGCGCGTCGGTGGTCGGCGTGAAGGTGCCGGTCGGCGAGGTCTCGGTCATTCCCCAGCCTTCCGCCAACCGGCATCCGGTCAGCTTCTCGAAGGCGCGCTGGACTTCGAGCGGCAGCGGCGCGCCGCCGGAATTGCACCACTTCAGCGACGTCAGGTCGGCCTTGGCCGCGCCGGGGTGATTGAGCACCGCGACGAACATGGTCGGGACGCCGGGGAAGGCGGTGATCTTCTTCTCCGAGAGGTCCTTGATGACCGCTTCGATATCGAAGCGCGTATGCAGCACCAGTTCGGCCCCGAGGCGGATGCCGAGCAGCATGTTGACCGTCAGCGCGTAGATGTGGAACGGCGGCAGGACGGCGAGAACCCGCTCGCTGCCTTCATCCAGCACCGGCGGATCGGAGCGCGTGGTTTCGAGGCACTGTTCGGTCGCCGCCGACAGGTTGGCGTGGGTCAGCATCGCGCCCTTCGGCAGCCCGGTGGTGCCGCCGGTATATTGCAGCACCGCGATGGCCTCGGCGAGGTTGGCGATCGGATAGCTGCGGTGGATGCCGTCATTGTCCATCACCGCCGCGAAGGTTATGTGCCGCTCGTCGCTCGTAACCTCGGCGAGTTGCTTGGCCGCCTGCATCTGCGCCTTCACCGCGTCGGGCTGGGCGCTCATCTCGGCGAGGTTGCCGACGATCAGCTTCTTGAGCCGGGTCTTGCCGAGCAGCCCGTTCATCTGCGGATAGAGCGAGGCCAGATCGAGCGTCACCAGGAAGTCGGTCTCGCTGTCCTCGACCTTGTGTTCCAGCACCTTTTCGGCGTCGAGCGGCGAGTAGTTGACCACCGTTCCGCCGGCCTTGAACACGCCGAACAGGCTGACGAGATAGTGCGGGGTATTGGGCAGATAGAGCCCGACGTGGACGCCGGGCTTGATGCCGAGCTTCTGAAGCCCGGTGGCGAAGCGGTTCGCCATGTCGTTGAGTTCGGCGTAAGTGATTTTGCGCCCCATGAAATCGATCGCGGGAACTGACGGCCAGCGCTCCGCCGACGTCTCCAGGATTTCATAAACCGGCATCAGGCGGAGATCGGCGTCCCACTTGACGCCGGGCGGATAGGACTTGATCCAGGGCATATCATTCATCTGAGGCCACTCCCACGTATTGAAAATTCATTCACACGGCGATCGATCGACGACCGGCCGCAACCGGCCAGCGGCGGCGACGTCGGCGGCACCGGCGCGCAACGCCGTCGCGCCCCACAAATCCGCCGTTCCGCCCTCGCCCATCGACCTGCTCCGGCAAGGTTGTTACTTCGGCTGCAACAGCCCCGCGCACTTCGAGCGCGAGCAGCAATTGCGACGGCGGCCTGGTTCCGTCAGCGGAAGCGTCCATCCACATTCCTCCCTCGGCGCGATCGTGTCTGCTTGCGCCGTATCTGGTTTTCTTGCGCCGTTTCGTCCCGCGCGCGGGGACAGCCGTCTTGGTGTAGACGCTAGCCAAGGGGTCAACCACCCGAAAGGTGCGATTGGGCCATCAAGGCGGTGAGTTTGGGACAAACTGCCGGCCCTGTTCGCACCCGTTCTCAGCTTTCGCGGTATTCCGATGGGCTCTTGCCAGTCCATCGGGTGAAGGCATGACGGAAATTTGCCGCGTCGCTGTAGTCGAGCCGGACGGCGATCTCCTCGTTGGTCATCTCGGTGTGGCGCAGGTATTCGATCGCGAGTTTCATCCGCACCTCCGCGACAAGCTCGCGATAGGACGTGCCCTCGGCCTCCAGCCTGCGCCGCAGCGCACGCGGGTGCAGCGAGAATTTCGCGGCCATCGCCTCGATCCGCGGAAAGTGCCCCGGATTCTCGATCAGAATGCGCCGCACGTCGTTGACCACGCCGCCGTCGCAATCGATACCGTCGAGAAAGCGCCCGCACAAATCTCCGGCCATGGCATGGGTCATCGGATGCGGCCGGACCAGCGGATGATCGATCCAGCGGGCATCGAATTCGACCTCGTTGACATCCTGATCGAACAGAACGGGACACTGGAAAATCCGCTTGTAGACGCGCGCGTTCGGCGGCGCCGGATAGGCGGCGCGCAGCCGCGTGAACCGGAAAGGCTGCCCGTAAAGGTCCTTGCACAGCGTCTGGCAGCCGGCGAAGGCAAACTCCAGCGCGAAGCGATAGACCTCATCCAGCGGGTTGCGCGACAGCACCGCCCTGAAGCGGTAGGTCGCGGTATCCTCGTCGCGCGTGAACGCGACCTCCGCCACCAATCCCAATGCGCGGCCGTATTTCGCGGTGAAGTCGATGCCCTCGGCCCGCGTCGGGCTGCTCAGCAGCGCATAGCCGTACATGCCGTAGGCATCGACGTGCATCCGCCGCCCGGCGCGAAACGCGATCGCCGGATCGCGCGACAGTTCGGTTGCGTTGCGAAAGACGGTCGCGACCTGACGATAGGACACCCGCGTTGCCACCGCGCGCAGATCGCCGGCCTTCAGTCCGGTGCCCGCCAGCGCCCGCGTCACGGTGATCCCCTCCTCCCGCAGCGTGGCAACGACCGCGGCGATCCGCTCGGTCGGATGAATGCGCCGCACAAGATTGGGAGACGGATGATACACGTTCCGGCCTTCGCCCATCGCGACCACGGTGATGACAACGCAGCGGACATCCGGTCGGGTGGGATGCCGATCCAAGCGTAGTCACAATTGCCGCCGCTCGGGAAGGTGCGATCGCGCCGATCCGGGGGTGAATTGAGGACAGCGCCATTGGCATACGCGCCGCGACGGCAGGCCCCGCATGGCAAGGTTGCGGCGGCGGGGCGTGCATTTTTCGCGCGCCGAGCCTAGATGGTGAAGCGTTGCGTTTCCCGCTCCTCCCGGCGTCACGCCAAGCTTTCGAAAGTCCGCGATGGTCCCCTACTCGATCCTCGATCTGGTCCGCGTTACCGAAGCGACCGACGCGCGCGGCGCGCTCGACAACGCGCGCGATCTCGCCGCTCACGCGGAAAGCTGGGGCTACACCCGCTTCTGGGTGGCCGAGCATCACAACATGGCCGGCATCGCCTCCGCCGCGACCTCGGTGGTGATCGGCCATATCGCCGCCGGCACCCGGCACATCCGCGTCGGCGCGGGCGGCGTGATGCTGCCGAACCACGCGCCGATCGTCATCGCCGAGCATTACGGCACGCTGGCGCGGCTTTTTCCCGGCCGCATCGACCTCGGGCTCGGCCGCGCCCCCGGCACCGATCAACTGACCATGCAGGCGCTGCGCCGCAGCCTGAGCAACGCCGACAACTTCCCGCACGACGTGCTGGAGCTGCAAGCCTATTTCGGCGAGGTCGAGCCGGGCCAGCGGATTCAGGCGGTGCCGGCGGCGGGCACCCATGTGCCGCTGTGGATTCTCGGGTCCTCGACCTACGGCGCGCAGGTCGCCGCCCTGCTCGGCCTGCCCTATGCGTTCGCCTCGCACTTCGCGCCGGCGCAACTGATGCCGGCGCTGGAGATCTATCGCGAGCGCTTTTCGCCCTCGGCGCAACTGGCGAAGCCCTACGCCATGGTCGGCGTCAACATCATCGCCGCCGACACTGACGCCGAAGCCAGACGCCTCGCCACCACGCAGCAGATGTCGTTCACCAACATGCTTCGCAATGCGCGCGGCCTGAGCAAGCCGCCGATCGACGATATCGAAACGTACTGGACGCCGATGGAGAAGGCGCAGGCGATGCAGATGCTGGCGTGCAGCATCGTCGGTGACGTCGAGACGGTGCGCGCCGGCGTCGCGCAACTGGTGACCAAGACCGCCGCCGACGAACTGATTATCGTCTCCGACATCTTCGACCACGCCGCGCGGCTGCATTCGTTCGACCTGATCGCGCAGGCGATGCGGTGAGCCGAAAGGCGCGGCCCGACTGGCCGGAAATTCGTTTTAGGCGCGGATTCGCAACACCAAAGCCGTCGTCCCTGCGAAGGCAGGGACCCATACGCCGCGTCGCTGATGATAGAGACGGCGCTCGTTGATCCTTGACGGGGGAATCCGCTCACCGCGACCGCCAGGGATTATGGGTCCTCGCCTGCGCGAGGACGACGCTTTGGTGTTGCGGATCCGTGCAAAACACGGGCTTGTCAGCGTAACGCCGTCGCGCAAGCCTCAACTCATCTTGCTAGCGCGCGACGATCAGGCCCTTGCTGGTTACCACCACCCAGCGGCCGTCCTGCTTGCGGATGGCATCGACGCGGCCGAGCCCCGGCAGCGGATCGCCGGCATAGACCTCGTAAAGGCCGCGCTGGCCCTCGACCAGCGCGCCGCCGTTGGCGATGTCGCGCAGCCGCCAGCCCTGCACGGTCGGCAAGCGGCTGGCGTCGGC
>JBASBO010000039.1:0-6041 GCA_049651165.1 Xanthobacteraceae bacterium
GGCAGACCCCACGCGGTTATCATGCGCAGCCGTCCCATGACGCGCGGCCGATCTACGCGCCGCCGCCCGGCCGAATGACGCCGGAGCCCGCGCCCGCGCCGCAGGCGATGTATCGCCACGACGACGGCGTGGCGGCGCGCCCCGGCTTCGATCCCAGATACGAGAAGCAACTCGTCGCCTATCACGGCAAGGAGCGTCCCGGCACCATCGTGGTCGATACGCCGAACAAGTTTCTGTATCTGGTTCAGCCCGGCGGCTCGGCGCTGCGTTATGGCATCGGCGTCGGCCGGCCCGGTTTCACCTGGTCGGGCGTGAAGGCGATCACCGCAAAGAAGGAGTGGCCGTCGTGGACGCCGCCGACGGAGATGCTCAAGCGCCGTCCCGATCTGCCGCGTTTCATGGAGGGCGGTCCTGAAAATCCGCTCGGCGCGCGCGCGATGTATCTGGGGTCGTCGCTCTATCGCATCCACGGTTCGAACGAGCCTTGGACCATCGGCACCAACGTCTCCTCGGGCTGCATCCGGATGCGCAACGAGGACGTGATCGATCTCTACGGGCGGGTCAATGTCGGCGCGCGGGTGGTCGTGATCTGACCGTCGCTATCGATCCGCAACGATCAACGGCCGCCTTTTTATTAGAGCATGATCTTTTCCGAAAACCGGTTTCCACTTTTCGGGATCATGCTCTAACAGGCGGCCGTTATCATTTGTGGCGCGAGACGCGCTTACGCGAAGTCGGTATCGCCGTCGTCGAAATCGCCGAAATCACCGTCATTGTCGTCATCGTTATCGTAATCGTCGTCGGCGAAGTCGTCGTGATCCTGATCCCGGTCGGTATCGGCTTGCGCCTGATCGAACTGACCCGCGCGGTGGGCGTCGGCCGAGCGTCCGCCGGAGCCGATGTCGTTGACGCCGGCGTCGCGGGCGAGGTTGCCGCCGGACTGATCGCCGCCGCCCCATGGGCCGCTACCGCTGCCGCTCTTGTCGCCGTGTGCGCCGGTCTCGCCGAAGCCGTGCGAACCTCCGCCCATCATGCCGCGAATGCTGTTGAGAAGCAGCGAGCCGCCGACCATGCCGGCCGCGGCCGCAGCCGCGGTGCCGAGAAACGATCCGCCGCCACCACCACCCGGCGGTTGTTGCGGCGGATAGGGCTCCGCTGCGCCGGCACGACCAAGCACTTGTCCGGTGTTCCACGCCGGCCCGCCGGAGGCGTTGCCGGGCGGCGGCACCGGCGGAACCGATCCCTGTCGCTGGCCTTGTCCGAACAGGCTGTCGCGCATCGAATCGAGAAAGCTGCCGGAAGGTGGCGGCTCGGTCGCGCCGCGTCCTTCGAGCGCCTCGATGCGCTCGTGCGCGCGCTTCAGCGCTTCGTCCTGCACCAGCACGGTTTGCACCAGCGCGTAGGATGCGTTCGGCGCGCGTTGCCAGGCTTCGGCGATCGCGGCCTCGGCTTCCGGATCGCGCGGCGCGCTTTCGACGCTGGCGAGCCGGTCAAACAACTCCTCGATCATCTGGCGTTCTTGCGGTGTCATGGCGTTCTCCAATGCGGAACCGGAATCAGATGTAAGACCGCTTTGTGTCGCAAGAAGTAGCGGCCAAAAATAATTCGTAAAATCCGCCGGATGACATTTTGGTAACGTCAGCGCAGTTCGGTCCGCGTTTCCGTCAGCAGGGCCGGGAAGGCGTCGCTCGCCAGATAGGCGTATTCCCGCTCGCGCTGATCGGTGAGGGGATCGTGCTCGCGCAACATGTCGTCGACGAATCCCGGATGGCACATGATGAGGCCGCCGTCCGGCAGGCCATCGAGAAAGCCGCGCATCAGGTCGCCGAAGTTGCGACCATCAGCGAAGTCGTAAGCGCCGGCGAACGCCGGATTGAACGCCACGCCGGCGCGCGCGGCGTCGCGGCGGAACCGGCGGCTGAAGGTGTCAAGTAACAGCGCCTTGGCGAAACCGGAACCACGCCGCAGCGATTGCGCGCGTCCGCACTGGCGCACCCAGGCAGCGGGCGCGCCGGCTTTCGCGGCGTCGAGAAAGGCGTCGCGGATTTGCGGAAACAACTGAACGTGCTGATGGCCGTCGAGATAATCGGGCGGGCGGCCGAACAGCGCGACGAATTGCGTAATCTGCGCGCAGAGTTCGGTGCGGACGATCTCGCGGTCGAGCCGATGCAGCAGGCTCGTGCGCAAAAGTTTCGCCAGCGGCAGGAACTGGCCGCCCGACAGTGGTTTGAAGTGCATCGTCAGCGCGCGGAACGGCGCGGTCAGCACCGCATGAAGGCCGATCGCGCAGCGGCCGTTATCCGCGGCCGCCGCTTGCAGCGCCGCGACGTCGTCGCGGCCGACCGCTGGACCGACCACCATCACCGAGGTCGCGTTGAGACGTTTCTGTTCGATCAGTTGGCGGATCGCGCGGTTGACGCCCGGGCTGATGCCGTAGTCATCGGCGCACAGCCAGATGCGGCGCGATGACGGCGCGTTCATTCCGGCGCGCCGTCGCGCGGCGCGGGCGCGGTGTTTGTCGCCGCGCGTTTGACGTCGTGCTCGGCGACGAAATAGATCGGGCGCGCCTTCAGTTCGGACAGGATCTTGCCGATATATTCGCCGACGATGCCGATCATGATGAGTTGCACGCCGCCGATGGTCATCAGTCCGACGATCAGCGACGGATAGCCGGGCACGCTCTCGCCCTTGACCAGCGTTTCCCACAGGATCGACAGTCCGAACAGGAACGCGCCGAACGCCAGCAGCAACCCGAGCATACTGGCGAAGCGCAGCGGCGCGACCGAGAACGAAGTGAGGCCCTCGATCGACAGGCCGAGCAGCCGCGCCGGGCCGAACCGCGTCACGCCGTGGGCGCGCGGCGCGGGTTCGTAATCGACACGGATCTGGCGAAAGCCGATCCAGCTTGCCAGTCCCTTGAAGAAGCGATTGCGCTCCGGCAGGCGGCGCAGCGCCGCGACGGCGCGCGGCGACAGCAGGCGGAAGTCGCCGGCGTCTTCGGGGATCTTCTGCCGCGCGCCCCAGTTGATGAGCGCGTAGAAGCCGTGCACCGCGATCCGGCGCAGCGCGGATTCGTTGTCGCGGTTGGCCTTGGCGGTGAACACCACGTCGTAGCCGTCGTCGAGCCAGTGAGCGACCAGCTTTTCGACCAGATCGGGCGAGTGCTGACCGTCGCCATCCATGAACAGCACCGCGCCCGCGCCGGCATGGTCGAGCCCCGCCATCAGCGCGGCCTCCTTGCCGAAGTTGCGCGACAGCGACACCACCTGCACGTCGAGCGCGTCGGCGGGCAGGTCGCGCGCGATTGCAAGCGTCGCGTCCTTGCTGCCGTCATCGACATAGATCACGTCGCAGGCGAGGCCGTAGCGGCCGCGCAAATCGCCGGCGAGACGGTTCAGCCGTTCGTGCAGCAGCGCCAGGCCGGCGGCTTCGTTGTAGAGCGGCACCACGATCGAAAGCCGGCCGTTGCCGCGAGTCTCGGTGCGGCCGTTCGAACCGGTGATGTTGTGGTCCTCCGTCATCGTTCGATCGTCCGCCGTGATGTGATCCGCGGCGATCAATATGATGCCGGGGTGTTGGTTCGGCAATAAGTCCTATCGGTGATTGTCCGCGGGCGGCAGCGCGGCGGAAAGCCGCGCGAACAGCGGATTGTCGCGGTCGAAGACGTAGTCGAGCGGCGCCACCGACACCGTCTCCGCGCCGTGGTCGCGCAGCAAGCTGCCGAGCGCGTAGACGTGAGCGGGCGGACAGTGCAGCGTCACCATGCCGGACGAGGTCGGCCCGCCGAACGGCGACACCACGCCGAAGCGGTTGTGCGCTTCGGCCAGGAGGTCGGCGTCGCAGCCTTTGAAGCGCGTGCGCACTTCCTTGTACTTGTTGGCGCGGGCGCGCGCGGCGATGTGATCGAGGATGATGCGCGCGCTCTCGCGCGCGGCCTCCGACCAGTCGGCGCTGCGCGAGGCGACGAGGTTGGCCTGGCTGCGCAGGATCACGCCGTCGTCGAGCACCTTCAGCCCGTTGGCGGCCAGCGTCGCGCCGGTGGTGGTGATATCGACGATCATCTCGGCGGCGCCGGTGGCGGGCGCGCCTTCGGTGGCGCCGGCGCTTTCGACGATGCGATAATCGACGATGCCTTGCGCCGCGAAGAACGCGCGGGTCAGGTTGATGTACTTGGTCGCGACCCGCATTCGCCGGTTGTGGCTGGCGCGGAACGCGGTAGTGACATCGTCGAGGTCGGCCATCGCGCGCACGTCGATCCACGCCTGCGGCACCGCGACCACGACGTTGGCGTAACCGAAGCCGAGCGTTTCGATCATCGTCACGCGGCGGTCGGCGTCGAGAATGCTTTCGCGGATCAGGTCCTCGCCGGTGATGCCGAGATGCACGCTGCCGCGCGCAAGCTGCGATGCGATCTCGCTCGCGGAGAGATAGGCGATCTCGACGTGATCTAACCCGGCGATGGCGCCGCGATAGTCGCGCGCGCCGCCGGGCTTCGACAGCGTCAGTCCGGCGCGGCTGAAGAACGCCTCGGCGTTCTCCTGCAAACGGCCCTTCGAGGGGACGGCGAGAACCAGCGGCGTGGTCATGAATCGGCCCCCGGGATTCCTGTGGCGATCTGGTGGCGCGATTGTGTCAGCGCTTCCACCCAGATCGAGAAGCCGACGGCGGGGATAGGCTCCCGCGCGCCGAGCCGGGTCAGTAGTCCGTCGTAGCGGCCGCCGGCCACCAGCGGCTCGTCGCCGTTGCCCTTGCGATGCAGTTCGAACTCGAAGCCGGTGTAGTAATCGACGCCGCGGCCGAAGGCGGTCGAGAAGCGCACCGCATCGAGGTCGATGCCGCGCGCGGTCATCAGTGCGGTGCGGCTCTCGAACTGATCGATGGCTGCGTCGATGTCGAGGTTGCCATCAGTGGCGAGCGCGCGCAGGGCGCGCAGCGCCTCATCGGGGGTGCCGGCGATGGCGAGGTAGCGGTTGATGAGATGCAGCGCGTCGCGGGGCAACGCGCCGCCCTTCAGGGTCGATTGCTCAAGGAAGCGGTCGGCGATTTCCGCGACCGTGCGGCCGCCGACATTGTTGGTGCCGGCGATCGTCATCAGGTCGGTGACCAGCGCCAGCGCGGCGTTGCGGTCGGAGCCGGCGAGCGCCGCCAGCACGCCCTCGTATTCGTTGTGGGCGGGGGTTTCCGCCAGCGTCAGCCGCGCGATGTCCTGGGCCAGGCTGACCTTGCGGTTGAAATCCTTGATGAGGCGACGCCGCCACACCGGATAGAGCTTGAGCGCGTCGAGCAGCGCAGTGAACAGCGCGACGTCGCCGGTCCTGATCTCGACATCGCCCACCCCGAACGCGGCGGTGGCTTGCAGTCCCAGCGCCAGCATCTCGGCGTCGGCGGCGGCGCGGTCCTGCCGCCCGAAGGATTCGAGGCCGGCCTGAAGAAATTCGCTGGGCTTGCCGGCGCGATAGCGGAACACCGGGCCGAGATAGCAGAAGCCGGCCGGCTCGCCGCCGCGCCCGGAGGCGAGGTAGTCGCGCGCCACCGGGATGGTCAGGTCGGGCCGCAGGCACAGTTCCTCGCCGCCGGCGTCGCTGGTGAGATACAGGCTCTTGCGGATGCCTTCGCCGGACAGGTCGAGGAACGGCTCGGCCGGTTGCAGGATCGCCGGTTCGGCGCGGACATAGCCGGCCTGGGCGAACGACGACAGCAGCGCCGCCGCCCAGGCGGCGGTTCCGGTCGCGCCGGCGGCTTGCGGGTCGGTCATCGGTATCGTCCAGACTGGCGTTGACGGCGTCCCCGTGGCCGGACGCTCAGCATATTGAAATCGTAGCGGATTTCAACGGAGCGCCGGGGCCGGCGGCCCGTTGAGGCCGGTTGTCGCGGCAGCCCTTAGCACGACGCGCGGCGGGTTTCGACCACGAATAACGGCGAGGCTTAATGTTCGTCGCCGGGCTTGGCCCAGTCGCCGAGGGTAGCCTGCACCAGCGCCAGCGCGGCGACGGCGGCGGTGTCGGCGCGCAGCACGCGCGGGCCGAGCGACAGCCGCAGGA
>JBASBO010000040.1:0-2456 GCA_049651165.1 Xanthobacteraceae bacterium
GACCCACGCCTTCTATTGCGGCACCGCGCCGGCCGCCTCCGATATCGCCTCCGCGCTGGCCGCCGCGCCCGATATCGCCTCGCAGGCCATCGGCAGCGTCGCGACTGCGCCCGGCCGCGACGCCATCGCCGACCTGATGGCTTATTGCGTCGCATCCGGCGGCATCGTCGCGCTCTATCAGGGGCCGGGCGAGACCGGCCCGCGCGCGCTGGGTCATCGCTCGATCCTCGCCAATCCTTGCGATCCGCAAACCCGCGAGCGGCTCAACGAGCGGGTCAAGTATCGCGAGAAAATCCGCCCGCTGGCGCCGATGGCGACGCTCGACGCGGCAAAAGAATTTTTCGAGTTGCACGAGGGCGCGTCCGATGGCGACTACAACGCCTACAACTACATGGTGCTGACCGCGCACTCGAAGCCGGCGGCCATCGAGAAAATCCCGTCGGTGGTTCACGCCGACGGCACCGGCCGCGTCCAGATCGTGCGCGAGGCCGACGATCCCCTCACCTACGCCTATCTGAAGGCGCTCGGCCGCCGCATCGGCGTCGAGGTGTCGGTGAACACCTCGTTCAATGTCGCCGGGCCGATCGCGCAGACCCCGGAGCAGGCGGTGGAGACGCTGCGTCGCTCCAGGGGCCTGGACGCGGTGTTCATGGTGGCCGACGACGGCACGGTGCGCGCCGCCTGGCACGGCTTTGAGCGCGACAGCGGCCGCTTCACGCGCTGGCACGCGGCGTGGCGAAGCGCGACAGAATCCGCCCGTCCATGATGAGCAGCGCGCTGCAAATCAGCAGTGCGCCGACGATCTCGCGCGGCGTGATCGTCTCATGTAGGAAAAAATAGCCGAGCACGATCGCCGTCACCGGCACCAGCAGCGTCACCAGCATCACGTTGCCGGCGCCGGAGCCGCGCACGATCTGGAAAAACAGGATGAAGCCGAGCGCGGTCGAGATCCCGGCAAGGCCAAGCAGCGCCAGCCAGGTCGAGACGCTCGGCATCGGCAGTTGCCAGGGCTGATCGAAAACCACCGTCAGCACCAGCATCACCGCGCCGGCCGACGCCAGTTGGAACGTCGCCGCGCCGACCGGCGGCACGTCGGCGACCACGCGCTTGGCCCACAGCGCGGCGAAGCCGTAGCACACCGTCGCCGCCAGACACAGCGCGATGCCGAGGCTTTGCGCCGAGCGGAAATCGATTTCGAAGCCTTGCAGGATCAGGACGCCGGTAAAGCCCAGCGCGACGCCCGCGATGCGCCGCGGCAGCAACCGCTCCTCGCCGAACGCCGCCAGCACCAGAACGGTGAACACCGGAGTCATGGCGTTGACCACCGAGGCGATCCCGCTCGACACCAGGGTCTGTCCGATCGCCGTCAGCGAGAAGGGCACCGCGTTGCTGAGCAGCGCCAGCACCACGAAGGGACGCCAGCCGGCCCATGTTCTCGGAATCCTGATCCGGTAGACCGACAACAACGGCCACAGCAACAGCGCCGCGCCGCCGGCGCGCAGGAAGACGATGGTCATCGGTGGGACTTCCCTTACCGCGACGCCGGTGAAGAAGAACGAGCCGCCCCACAACACCGAGAGCACGAGAAGCCGGACCCAGTCGCCGGGCGTGATATGCAGATCGGAGGTGGACATCGCTGGCGTGCTCCTGCCGGCCGCGCGGGCCGGGGCGCGCAGACGCTTCCCCGCAATAGCGGCAGCGGGCCGCAAACGCCACCCGTTTTCGAGACAACGCGGCAGTGCGCGCGAACGCGGCCGTCAGCCGGCGGCGGGACGCGCCTCGATGATCTCGATCAAGCGGCCCTCGTCGTCATCGGGCGCGTGCGCCGCCGCCCGCGCGTAACTGTCCAGCGCGGCCTGCGCGACCGCCAGATCGAGGCCGAGATTCTGCGCCAGCGCCAGCGCGTAGCTCGCATCCTTGTGGCGCAGCGCGGCGGTGAACGAGGCGCCTTCGAAATCGCGCGCGACCATCCGCGCCGAATGCCGCACCACCTGCGGACTGGCGACCGCACCGCCGGCGAGCGACTGCTGCACCAGCCGCATGTCGAGGCCGGCCTGTTCGGCGATCCGAAGCCCCTCGGCGAGGCTGGCGATCTGCACCGCGCCCAGCAGATTGTTGATGAGCTTGAACACCGTGCCCGCGCCGACCGCGCCGAAATGCCGGATGGTTGCGCCGAGCGGCGTAAGGTATGGCCGCGCCGTTTCGAGGTCGTCCGCTTCCGCGCCGACCAGCAATGTCAGTTGCCCCTTGGCCGCGGCCTCCGGCAGGCCGGTGACGGGGCAATCGATGTAGCGCAACCCGCGCGCCGTCAGTTCGCCCGCCAGCGCGACGGCGTGACGATGCGACACCGTCGAGCATTCGATGGCCAGCGCGCCCTTGCGCGCCGTCGCGGCGATGCCGTTCTTGCCGGTCCACACCGCGCGCGAGGCGTCGTCGTCCGCGACCATGGTGACGAC
>JBASBO010000041.1:0-10248 GCA_049651165.1 Xanthobacteraceae bacterium
CGTCGGCGCCCTGCGTGATTTCGCCGGCATGGCGCTCCGGCAGCGACAGCCGCAGATAATACGGCCCCGGCGCGATGCGGGCGATATCCTCGCCGGGCATCACCACGGAGCCGATCGTCACCGGCACGGTGAGCACGCGACCCGCCGCCGGCGCCAGCACGGTACCCTCGCGCGCGCTCTGCTCGATGACGGTCTTCTCGGCCTTGGCGGCGGCGACCTGATTGGTCGCCACCTCGAATTGCATCCGCGCCTGATCGAGGCTGGCCTGCGTGCCGGTGCCGGTGCCGCGAAGCTGCTGCGCCCGGTCCAACTGGATCCGCGCGTTGTCGAGTTGCGAGTTGAGCGCCTCGATCTTGGCGTCGGCGGCGTTGAGTTGAAGCGCCATCTTGTCGTCGACGACGACGGCCATCGCCTGCCCTTCGCGAACCTGATCGCCCTGCGTGACGCGCAGTTCGCGCACCGAGCCGCCGATGCGGGCGCGCGCCGGCACCACGATGCGGCTTTCGACCTGGCCGAACACCGCCTTCATCTCGGGGATGATGATCGCCCGGACGACGAATTCAGCGGCGTGCGCCGGCGCGACGCCGAAAACCGGCGTCACGGCGAGCATCACCGCCACAGCGCGCGAAAACAGTCGGGACATGAGACGCAGGGCTTTCTTCGGCGACGGCGGGGTCTGGCCCGGCCGCCGCGTCATCACGATACGGGTTGTTACTTGAACGCCACGCCGGCGCGGCAACCGAGTTTGCGAAAGATCATCGCCGCCGGGCAGAAGCCGGTGACCGATGCCTGCATCAGGTTGACCCCGACAAAAGCCGTCAGCAGATACCACCACGGCGACACGTAGAAGCCGAGCGCCAGCGACGCCAGAATCATGAAGCCCGCGAACAACATCACCGCGCGATCGATCGTCATCATCATCTCCTTTGATTTGAGAGGCGGCTAGTCAGCCGTCTCCATGTGGATATCCTTCAGCTTCTTGATGCCGAGCATGTCGAGAACGAGATTCTCGTAGAAGGTGTCGGCCTTGCCCTGCCGGATCTTGCGCAGGAAGTATTTCTCGAAGCCGACCTTGGCGGCATGGACCCAGTAGCCCTGCGACGACCAGTTGACGTTGCGCGGCGGAATCTGCGGCTGCGCCACGAAGGCGATGCCGTCGTCGCCGAAATCGGCGAGGCAGACCGCGTTCCAGGTCGCGACCGCCTGCGGCGCCTCGTCCTTCAGCAGCGCGCCGATGTTCTCGGCGGTGGCGGTGGCCATCGATTCGATCATGAAGCCGGTCTTCGGCACGCCGACCGCGAGCGGCGTCTTGCCGACCGGCGGGATGGCGACGCAGACGCCGACGCCGAAGATGTTCGGGAACGCCGGATTGCGCTGATGCTTGTCGATGACGATGAAGCCGCGCGGATTGGTCAGGCCCTCGATGCCGGCGATCGCCGGCACGCCGCGAAACGCCGGCAGCAACATCGAGAACGCGAACGGCAGTTCGTGAGCCGCCTTGACCGAGCCGTCGTCGTTGACTTCCTCGACGTTGAGCTTTCCGGCCTCGACCCTGGTGGTGCGGGCGTTGGTGATCCATTTGATATGGCGCTCGCGCATCGCGCTTTCGATCAGGCCCTTGGTGTCGCCGACGCCGTCGAGCCCGAGATGGCCGATATACGGTTCGGGCGTCACGAAGGTCATCGGCACCCGGTCGCGGACGCGGGCGTTGCGCAGCGCGGTGTCGAGAATGAAGGCGAACTCGTAGGCCGGGCCATAACAGGACGCGCCCTGCACCGCGCCGATCACCACCGGCCCCGGCGTCTTGACCAGCTTGTCGAACGCCGCCTTGGCGGCGACGGCGTGATCGGTCTGGCACACCGACTGGGTGTGCCCCTCGGGGCCGAAGCCGGGGATTTCGTCGAAGGCGAGGTCCGGTCCGGTGGCGACGATCAGATAGTCGTAGTCGATCGTCGAACCGTCGTTGAGTTCGATGCGGTTGTCGTTCGGATGAACGCGCTTCGCGCCCTCCGGTCGCAAGGCGATATCGCGCGACTTCAGGACCGGCGCGAGATCGACCGCGATATCCTCCGGCTGCCGCCAGCCGACGGCGACCCAGGGATTCGACGGCACGAAGGAATAGGTCGCGCCTTGACTGACGACGGTCAGGCGGTCGTCGCGCCGCATCCGGGCCTTCATCTCGTAGGCCATGAGAAGTCCACCCAGACCTGCGCCGAGAACCACGATATGAGACATGGCATTCCCTCCGTTCGAGGCTTGTCGCCGGTGTCCGCCGGCGGCGTTGGCGTCTTGCTTCTCCAAACCGGGACCCTATGACTGTAGGAGCCGCTCGCCGTGGCCCCCTTGAGCCTGCTCAAGGTTCCTTAGCGGGCTTGTACCTAACATTCAAATATTATAAATTCAAGTCCATGAATGTAAGAGAAATGATTCCGGCCGCCGAGTCGGCCGCGACGCTGATGCGCAGCCTGTCGCACCCGCAGCGCCTGCTGGTGCTGTGCGCGCTGGTGGACGGCGAAAGATCGGTGGCGGAACTACGCCAGCAGCTCGACATCGAGCAGGTGCCGATGTCGCAGCAACTGATGCGGCTGCGTTCGGACGGGCTGGTCGCGGCCCGCCGCGAGGGCACCACGGTGTATTATTCCATCGCCCAGCCGGAAATCCTGACCATCGTCGGCGCGCTGCACGCGGCGTTCTGCCCCACCGCCAGCCACAAGCCCCGCGCCGGCAAGCCAAGGAAATGAGCCGCCGACTTTGGTAACGACGAGGAACGACGCCATGACCGCAGATCGCAACATCGTCTGCCCGCATTGCGCGGCAGTGAACCGGGTCGCCGCCGGCCGCGACCCGAAGGCCGCGCGCTGCGGCACCTGCAAGGCGCCGCTGTTCGACGGCCACCCGGTCGATGCCGATGCCGCGATGTATGCGCGGCAGATCGAGCGCAGCGGCGTCCCGGTGCTGGTCGATGTCTGGGCGCCATGGTGCGGGCCGTGCCGGATGATGGCGCCGGCCTATGCCGCGGCGGCCGCGCAACTCGAACCCGGGATGCGGCTCATCAAGCTGAACTCCGACGCCGAACCCGACGTCGCGGCGCGGCTCGGGATTCGCGGCATTCCGACCATGATCCTGTTTCGCGACGGCCGCGAGCAGGGCCGGGTCTCCGGCGCGATGAACGCCCGCCAGATCGTCGAATGGGCGCGCGGCCAGCTCCAGACCGCCTGATGCAGGATGGCAACAGCGCGCCCTCGTCCGCGACCGGTCGTCCCCCGACGCCGCTCTGGCTCGCCCGCCCGTCCGGCGATATGCTGACCGCGACGGAGAAGAAAGCGTCTTTTCCGCCTGCGGACCCATGACCCGATGCCTCTTGGAAACACCACCGCCGAGATCGACGACGGCTCGACTGCGTCGAGCGGGCTGTTTCTCGACCGCGATCTGCAACGCGGCATCGACGGATCGGGCATCGGCATCTGGGACTTCGATCTCGCCACCGGAGAATTGTTCTGGTCCAACGCGGCCCGGCAGTTGTTCGGCGTCGCGCCCGAGGCCGCGGTGACGTTCGAGCTTTTCCTGTCGCGGCTCGATCCCGACGATCGGGAACGCACGCGGGCCGCGCTGCAACGGACCGTCGAGACCGGAGCCAAGTTCGATCTTCAGTATCGCCTGCGCAACACCTCCGGAAAAAGCCACTGGGTGCGCGCGCGCGCCGGCCTGGTCAGGAACGAGGACGGCATCCCCGTCCGCGTCTGCGGCGCATTGCTCGACATCGACGACCAGAAGCAGTTGGAGGAAGCGCTGCGCGCGCGCGAGGGTCACCTCCATTCGATCCTCGACACCGTTCCGGACGCGATGATCGTGATCGACGGCCGCGGCATCATCCAGCGCTTCAGTTCCGCCGCCCAGCGGCTGTTCGGCTTCGCCGAGGCCGAGGCGGTCGGGCAGAACGTCAGCATCCTCATGCCGGAGCCGGACCGCAGCCGGCACGACGGCTATCTCGATCGCTACAAATCCACCGGCGAACGCCACATCATCGGCATCGGCCGCATCGTCACCGGCAAGCGCCGCGACGGCTCGACCTTTTCGATGCACCTGTCGGTCGGCGAGATGACCGCCGGCGGCGAGCGGCATTTCACCGGCTTCATCCGCGATCTCACCGAGCACCAGCAGACCCAGGCGAAACTTCAGGAACTGCAATCGGAACTGATCCACGTCTCGCGGCTGAGCGCGATGGGCGAGATGGCCTCCGCGCTCGCCCACGAACTCAACCAGCCGCTCGCCGCCATCAGCAACTACATGAAGGGGTCGCGTCGCCTGCTTGAGACCAGCCCCGATCCCAACGTCGCCCGCGTCGGGATGGCGCTGGACCGCGCCGCCGAGCAGGCGCTGCGCGCCGGCCAGATCATCCGCCGCCTGCGCGATTTCGTCACCCGGCGCGAATCCGAGAAGCGCGTCGAAAGCCTCGCCAAGCTGGTCGAGGAAGCCGGTGCGCTGGGGCTGTCGGGCGCGCGCGAGCAGAACGTCATGCTGCGCTCCGAACTCGATCCGGCGTGCGACCGCGTGCTGGTGGACCGGGTGCAGATCCAGCAGGTTCTGGTCAACCTGTTCCGCAACGCGCTGGAGGCGATGGCGGGCGTGACGCGGCGCGAACTGATCGTGTCCAGCGCGCGCGCCTCCGACGACATGGTCGCGCTGTCGGTGATGGACACCGGCCACGGGTTCAGCGAACTGGCGCTCGCCAACCTGTTTCAGACTTTCTTCACCACCAAGGACACAGGCATGGGGGTCGGGCTTTCAATCAGCCGGTCGATCGTGGAAGCGCACGGCGGCCGCATGTGGGGCGAGAACAACGCCGCCGGCGGCGCGACGTTTCACCTGACGCTGCCGGCCGCGCCGGACGAGGACCTGCCGGATGTCGCGTAACGCCAGCGTCTACGTCATCGACGACGATCCCGCGATGCGGGATTCGCTCGACTTCCTGCTCGGCGCGGCCGGCTTCGACGTCGCGGTGTTCGACAACGCCGCGAGTTTCCTCGACGTTCACGCCAGCCTTGGCTTCGGCTGCGTGGTGTCGGACGTGCGGATGCCGGGCATCGACGGCATGATGCTGCTGCGCCGCCTCCGCACCGAAGCCTCGACGCTTCCCGTCATCATCATGACCGGCCACGGCGACATTCCGCTGGCGGTCGAGGCGATGAAGCTCGGCGCGTTCGATTTCGTCGAAAAGCCGTTCGAGGACGAGCGCCTGATCGGGACCATCGACACCGCGCTGCGGCAGGCCGACGACCGGCTGCGCAGCGAAGCGGCCGCGCAGGACATCGCCGCCCGGCTCGCCAGCCTCAGCCCGCGCGAGCGGCAGGTGATGGACGGGCTGATCTCCGGCTTCTCCAACAAGCAGATCGCGCGCGAGCACGACATCAGCCCGCGGACCATCGAGGTCTACCGCGCCAACGTCATGACCAAGATGCAGGCGCACAGCCTGTCCGAACTGATCCGGCTGGCGCTGCGCGGCGGCGCGCTGAAGGATCAGGCGTGAACGGGTAACACGACCAGCGTCATCGTCCACGAAGGCGGAGTATCCAGCACCTTCCGATGGATCGAATTTTCCCCCACGCTCACCCGGCTTACTGGATCCCGCATTCTCAGGCGTCGTCCCCGCGCAGGCGGGGCCCATAACCCCTGACGTTGCGATCTGTGGACTGTCCATCAAGGATCGCGAGCGCCACCTGCATCATGGGCGACACGGCGTATGGGTCCCCGCCTGCGCTGGGACGACGATTTTCGTGCTGCACATCTGTGCGAAACACGAGTTTCCGGTCAGACTTCCAGGACGACAAAGCGCTTCCGTTCACGCGCGCGGGCGGCGCGGGGCGCGCAGCGGCGCGCGATAGGCGGCCTCGATGCAGCCGGTGCCGAAGCTGCTGCATTGCGCCGGCGTGCGGATCATCGGGCACGGAATACCGTCCGGCTCGCCGCCCTCGACAAAACCCGAGAGACGGCCGACGTCATCGATGCGCACGAATTCGCGCTCGACGAAGACGCCGACGCCGCGAAGCTGCCGCAGCGCCCGCGAAAAGCTCTCGGGCTTCATGCCGAGACGATTGGCGATCAACAGCTTCTCGTAAGGCAGTTCGATCCGCGCCGGACCGCGGCGCGCGACGGTGAGCGACATCAGGAAGCTGGCGATGCGCTTGGGCGCCGACTGCGCCTTCAACTGCTCGACCTGCTCGACCAGCCGCCGCAGATGCAGCGACGACGCCGCCAGCATGTCGAACGAAAGCTGCGGATCGCGCAGGATGGCGTCGCGCAGCAACTGGCCGTCGATGTGCAGGAGCCGCACCGAGGTCACCGCCTCCGCGGTCGCCGGGTAGCGGCTGCCGCGGAACATCATCGCCTCGGCGAAACTCTCGCCGGCGGTGAACAGCGACACCACCACCTCGTCGCCGTCGGCCGTCTGCCGGTAGAGCTTGACCCAGCCGTCGAGCACCAGATAGCAGCAGGTCGCCGGGTCGCCCTGCTGGAACAGCAGCTCGCCGCGCGCGTAGTTGCGGACGGTGCGATGGCTCAGCGCCTCGCCCATCGAGCGGAACACGGGAACGCGGTTGACGATCGACCAGTCGGCGGGGGTCATGACGGGCTCCCGGCAGGCAACAGCAATACTCCAGCCAAGCACGGCCGCGCCGCGCCGGCATTGCGCCATGTCAAATAAAATGAACGTGCCGCCTGCCGTGGTTCTCCCGTCAACGCCAGATGAAACCGCCGTGCTCGGGGCGGAAATCGAGCGCCAGGCTCTGCCCCGGTTTGACCGTGACCGTCTCGACGCGCTCATGGTCGAAGCCGCTCTCGCGCGGGGTATCGCGCAGCCGCGCCGCCACGGCGTGAGTGCCGGCCGCCACCGTGAAGCGGCGGTAAACCTGCGAGGGGCCGTCCTTGGCGAAGCCGGACGGCGGCAATTCCTGGCTGAACACCACGACGTTGTCGATCGCCAGTTCGGCGAAAATGCCGCGCCGGCTGCGCGGGCAATCCAGCGGCCGGCGCATGTTGGGCGGCAGCTTCGCCAGTTCCTCCGGGGTGCGGCGGCGGCATTCCTTGGCGCGGTCGGCGCTGTGGCTGAAGCTGAACTTGATGACGCCGGTATCGGCGGGAATCTGCCGGTAGGCCGGCGCGTCGGAGAAGGCGGCGGCGAACCCCGTCACCGCCGCCAGCACGACGAACAGCCCGACCAGCCGCGGCACGGAAACCGGCGCGCTCATGATGCCGCCTCCCTGACGCCCGTCGGCGTCTCCGTGGCCTGTTGCTGCGGCTCCTCCTGCGCGAGCGCGGCGATCCGCGTCCTGAAGGCGTCGATCTCGCGGTCGAGCCGCGCGCCCTCGGTCGGTGAGGCCCACACCTCAAGGATGCGCTCGCGCGGCACCCGCGTCCGCAGATACGGGTCGCGCTCGCCGGCGATCCGCTGCTGCATCCACGCGACGCCGAGCCGGTTGTAGCAGGCGCTCTCGGAGCAGCCGGCGATGACCACGCCGTCGGCCAGACCGCGGCTCAGCGCGTAATCGATCAGCGACGGCGGCGCGGCGGACACGCACGGCAGCGACAGGGTGCTTTCGTCGCGCGCGCCGGCCGCGCCGTGCCAGCAGCCGATCACCAGAAGGCGCGGCGACGGCGCATCCCGCGCGGCCAGTTCATGGAGCCGCTCGCGCATCGAGGCGAAGGTGACGTCCGGCAGGTCGATGCCGGTATCCAGCGGGCCGACGCTGCGGAACGGCGTCGAGGACGGGCACGAGCCGGTGCAGATGCCGCAGCTCACGCATTTGTCGGCATTGACCGCGACCTCAAGCTCATAGGGCAGGTCGTCGGTGCGCGGCACCAGTTGCAGAGCCTCGTAGGGGCAATCGTCAACGCAGCGGCCGCAGCCGTTGCAGTGGTCGAGATCGACGGTCGCCGGCTTCATCCGCCGCAGCGGCGGCAGCCACGGCATCGCCGCCAGTATCACGGTCGCCGCCGCCAACAGCCCCCACAATGCGCCGGGCGAGTCGTCGGCCAGCGGATAGAGCGGCAGATAGAACCAGTCGAGCCCGATCGGACTCGGCACTTTCGCCAGATCCGCCGCGCCCTGACTGAGCGCCGGCTTGACGATCGACACCGCCAGCAGCGCCAGCATGGTCAGCGCGGCAAGCATGCGCGGCGGGTTCACCCTGGGCCGGGTGATGCGCTGGATATGGATCCACAGCGCGAACAGCAGCACCAGCGGGATCGCGATATGCAGGAACACCAGCAGCGTGAAGAAGCGGTTCGACAGGCTCGACGGCGCGAGGAAATTGCGGGCGATCGGCTCGCCGAAGATCGGCATCCAGTCGAGCAGTTCGGTCGAGGTGGTGGCGATGTATTGCGCCAACTGGTCCCACACCAGCCAGTAGCCGGTGATCCCCGACATGTAGAGGAACCAGATCACCGGCACGCCGGTGAACCACGAGAACCAGCGCGCGCCACGATAGCGGTCGCGCGAAAACTCCCGCAACAGGTGCAGCGCCATCACCACGACCATCATGTCTGAGGCGTAGCGGTGGAAGCTGCGCATCACGCCGGCGTGCCAGCGGTGCCCGGTGGTGCTGTACCACTCGACCGAGGCATAGGCGTTCTCGACGCCGGTGTCGAACAGCATGAACAGGTAGATGCCGCTGACCGCGACGATCCAGAACAGGAAGAAGCCGAGCGCGCCGAGTTGCGCCAGCGGGTTGAGCGCCGGACCGGCGAGACGGTTGAGGCCGCGCTCGGCGGCGTCGAAGCCGCGCGCGATGCCCCGGCGCACCAAAGCGATCATGTCTGTCGTCCGAGCAGCCGCGGCGAGGGGACCCGGCGCAACGCTTCCAGCCGGCGGTTGCGCACCCAGGCGCGGACGAAGATGATGCCGGTCAGCAGCAGCGACAACCCGCCGATGCCGATGCCGAGCGCGATGGCATAGCTGGTGCGGTAGCGGCCCTGACCGGGATCGTAGACGGTGCAGAGGAAGCTCAGGCGGTCGATCAGCGCCGAGACGGTGAGCGCGCGGGTGGTGATGCCGAACACCGCCTCCTTCAAGGGCTCGATGAACACCGGCAGCGGGAAGTCGTCGCCGTAGACCTGACGATAGACCCGGCCTTCGGCGTCGACGATGGTGGTCTGGGCGACGTGATCGAAGCCGCCGGCGACCGCCTGATAGCTGAAGCCCAGTTCCCGGATCAGCGCCGCCAGCGTCGCCTCGTCACCGGAGGCGACGTCCCAGCCAGTCGCCGGAATGCCCTGCCGGCCGGCGAATGCCGCCATGCGCTGCGGGTTGTCGCGGCGCGCGTCGAAGCCGATGGTCAGCACAGCGAAGCGATCCGCGCCGAGGCTCTGGCGCGCCTGCGTCACCGCGTCGATGAGATGCTGCGTCGTCACCGGGCAGGTGGTGCTGCAACTGGAGTAGACCAGACTGACGACCAGCGGCCGGCCGCGATAATCGCTGAGCGCGAGATGACGGCCCTGCGCGTCGCGCAGCGTGTAATCGCCGAGCCTGGTGCCGATCGCCGCCTCGCTTCGCTCCAGCACGATGCGCGGATCGAGCGGGCCGCCGGCCGGCGTAGCCGCCGCCTTGGTCACCACCGCCGCATCCAGCACCACCGCCAGCGTCAGCAATGTGAGGTGAATCAGCGACGCGCCGAAGGTCGCCATCGCGGTGGCGCGGCTCGGGGCGCGATAAAGCTGCCAGCTTCGCCACACGAACACCGCGCCGCCGAGGCCGGCGCCGATGCCGTAGATCAGCCCCATGCCGAACCACAGCGGCACCAGCGACAACACGGTGAGCGCCACGGTGTGGGCGAGGATCGCCGTGGTCCACACCCGCTCGGAGGCGACCACCGGCAGCATCGGGAAACCGGCGTTGGCGTAATCGTCGCGGCGCGCCGCGGCGAGCGCCCAGAAATGCGGCGGCGTCCACAGGAACAGCACCAGCGCCAGCAGCACCGGCACCGTCTGCGGCATCGGATCGACCGCCGCAGCGCCGGCCAGCACCGCGAAGCTGCCGGATAATCCGCCGACCACGATGTTCATCGGCGTGCGTCGCTTGAGCCACACGGTGTAGACCACGCCGTAGGTCAGGCCGCCGAGCAGCACGTAGACGGCGCTGACCGCGCCGCCGACGACATAGGCCAGCGCCAGCGACAGCACCGCGAGCGCGGCGAAGGCCATCAGCCATCCCGCGCCCGGCCGCAACATCCCGCTGGCGAACGGCCGGCTCTCGGT
>JBASBO010000042.1:0-7658 GCA_049651165.1 Xanthobacteraceae bacterium
GGCCTGATGACGCCGCCCGGCCTCGCCTTCGTCGCCGCCAGCGAACGCGCGCGCGAGGCACACCGCCGCGCCGGCCTGCGCACGCCCTATTGGGACTGGACCGCACGCGACGGCCCGGAGCACTATCAAAAATACGCCGGCACCGCACCGGTGCATCTGTTGTTCGCGTTGCGTCAGGCGCTCGACCTGCTGTTCGCGGAAGGGCCGGACGTCGCGTTCACGCGGCATCGCCTGCTGGCGAAAGCAGTGCGCCGCGCGGTCGAGACGTGGGCCGAGGGCGGCGCGCTCGATTTCAACATCGTCGAGTCGGTGGAGCGCGCCGACACCGTCACCACCATCCGTCTCAGTGGTCACGATCCGCGCGCGCTGCAAGCCTATTGCAACGACAAGTGCGGCGTGGTGCTCGGCACCGGCATCGGCGATCTTTCCGGCAAGGCGTTCCGCGTCGCCCATATGGGCCACGTCAACGCGCCGATGATCCTCGGCACCCTCGGCGTGATCGAGATGGCATTGCAGGCGCTGCGCATCCCCCACGGCGATGGCGGCACCGCCGCCGCCATCCGCTCGCTCGCCGACGACGTCGGCGCATGAGGCAACCGCATCCGATGAACGACACCAAAGCCGCCACGCCGCCGCCCGTCGCCGACAAGCGTCCGCAACCCTTCACCCTGCACGGCGTCACGCTGGTCGACGACTATGCGTGGCTCAAGGCCGACAACTGGCAGGAGGTGCTGCGCGACCCGAAACTGCTGCCCGCCGACATCCGCGCCTATCTCGAAGCCGAGAACGCCTATACCGAGAGCGTGCTCGGCGCGACGGACGATCTTCAGCGCCGTCTCGTCGGCGAGATGCGCGGCCGCATCAAGGAAGACGATTCCAGCGTGCCGGCGAAGGACGGGCCGTTCGCTTACTACCGCAAGTTCCGCGACGGCGGCCAGCACGCGATCTTCGCGCGCACGCCGCGTGACGGCGGCGGCGAGGAAGTGATCCTCGACGGCGACGCGCTGGCCGAGGGCACCGACTACTTCAACTTTGGCGACGCCAGCCATTCGTGGGATCACAGACTGGAAGCCTGGAGCGCCGACACCCGCGGTTCGGAATACTTCACCATCCGCGTGCGCGACTGGGCCAGCGGGCAGGACCTGCCGGACACCATCGAGCACAGCGACGGCGGCGTGGTGTGGTGCAAGGACTCGCGGGCGTTCTTCTACGTCCGGCTCGACGACAACCATCGCCCGATGCAGGTGTTTTTGCATCGGCTCGGCGCCGCGCAGGCCGACGACAAACTGGTCTACGAGGAGAAGGATTCCGGCTGGTTCACCCATATCCATGAGAGCGCCAGCGGCCGCTTCTGCGTCATCGCCGGCGGCGATCACGAAACCTCCGAGCAATGGCTGCTCGACCTTGCCGATCCCGACGCGTCGCCCCGGCTCGTCGCCGCGCGCGAAACCGGCGTGCAGTATTCGCTGGCCGATCGCGGCGATGAGTTGTTCATCCTCACCAACGCCGACGACGCCATCGACTTCAAGATCGTCACCGCGCCGCTCGGCGCGCCGTCGCGCGAACACTGGCGCGACCTGATTCCGTACCGGCCCGGCATCTTCGTGCTGGATATCGAGCTTTACGCCGGCCATCTGGTGCGGCTGGAGCGCGCCAACGCGCTGCCGAGCATCGTCATACGCGACCTCGCAGACGGCAGCGAGCACAGCATCGCCTTCGACGAGGCGGCCTATTCGCTCGACACCCACGGCGGCTACGAGTTCGACACCACCAACCTGCGGTTCTCCTATTCGTCGATGACGACGCCGTCGGAAGTCTACGATTACGACATGGCGAGCCGCGCCCGTGTATTGCGCAAGCGGCAGCAGGTTCCCTCGGGGCATAACCCGGCGGACTACGTCACCACGCGCATCATGGCGACCGCGCATGACGGCGCGCAGGTGCCGGTGTCGCTGCTGCATCGCAAGGACACCAGGCGCGACGGAAGCGCGCCGCTGCTGCTCTACGGTTACGGCTCCTACGGCCACGCGATCCCGGCGTCGTTCTCGACCAACCGGCTGTCGCTGGTCGATCGTGGCTTCGTCTACGCCATCGCGCACATCCGCGGCGGCTCCGACAAGGGCTGGGGCTGGTATCTCGACGGCAAGCGCGAGAAGAAGCCCAACAGCTTCGACGATTTCGCCGCCAGCGCCCGCGCGCTGATCGATGCGCGCTACACGTCAGTGAAGCGCATTGTCGGCCACGGCGGCAGCGCCGGCGGGATGCTGATGGGCGCGGTCGCCAACCGCGCCGGCGAACTGTTCGCCGGCATCGTCGCCGAAGTGCCGTTCGTCGACGTGCTCAACACCATGCGCGACGCCACGCTGCCGCTGACGCCGCCGGAATGGCCGGAATGGGGCGACCCGATCACCGACGCGGCGGCGTTCCGCTCGATCCTGGCGTACTCGCCTTACGAGAACGTCGCGGCGCGGGACTATCCGGCGATCCTCGCCATGGCGGGGCTGACCGATCCGCGCGTCACCTATTGGGAGCCGGCGAAATGGGTGGCGCGGCTGCGCGCCACCATGACGGGCGGCGGGCCTGTGCTGCTGCGCACCAACATGGGCGCGGGCCACGGCGGCGCGTCGGGCCGCTTCGACCGGCTCGACGAGGTTGCCGTGGTCTATGCCTTCGCGCTATGGGCGGTTGGTCATATGGCCGATATGCCATCTTAGCCGATATTTCCCCTCAAGCCGCAAGGATCGCCGCCGTGGCCAATGCCTCCTCGACAACGCCTTCCGCCACGCAGCCCTTCATGGATGTGCTCTCCGGCCGCCGTCAGGCGGTGCCGCCGATCTGGATGATGCGGCAGGCCGGCCGCTACCTGCCGGAATATCGCGAACTGCGCGCCAGGGCCGGCGGCTTTCTCGATCTCTGCTTCACGCCCGAATTCGCCGCCGAGGTGACGCTGCAACCGATCCGCCGCTTCGGCTTCGACGCCGCGATCATCTTCTCCGACATCCTGGTGGTGCCGTACGCGCTCGGCCGCGCGGTGCGCTTCGAGGCCGGCGAGGGGCCGCGGCTCGATCCGCTCGACACGCCGGAGGCGATCGCGACGCTCGCGACTCGCGCGGACGGCGACAAGCTCGCGCCGGTCTACGAGGCGCTGCGCCGGGTGCGGCGCGATCTCGATCCCGCCGTGGCGCTGATCGGATTCTGCGGCGCACCATGGACGGTCGCGACCTACATGGTGGCGGGACACGGCACGCCGGACCAGGCGCCGGCGCGGCTGTTGGCCTATCGCCATCCCGAGGCGTTTTCGCGCCTGATCGACGTACTGGTCGATGCCTCGATCGGCTATCTGACGCAGCAACTCGCCGCCGGCGCAAATGCGTTGCAGATCTTCGATACCTGGGCCGGGGTGCTGCCGCCGCGCGAGTTCGAGCGCTGGTCGGTCGAGCCGACGCGCCGTATCGTCGAGGGCGTCCGCAAGGCGGTGCCGGACGCGAAGATCATCGGCTTTCCGCGCGGCGCCGGCGCGCTGCTGCCGGCCTATGTCGCGGCGACCGGCGTCGATGCCGTCAGCATCGACTGGACCGCCGAGCCGTCGCTGATTCGCGATTCGGTCCAGACCCGCGTCGCGGTGCAGGGCAACCTCGATCCGCTGGCGCTGATCGCCGGCGGCGACGCGCTCGACCGCGCGGTGGACGACGTGCTGGCGAACTACGCCAGTGGGCGGCTGATCTTCAATCTCGGCCACGGCATCACGCCGCAAACCCCGATCGCCCATGTCGAGCGGATGGTGCGGCGGGTTCGCGCGCATCGCGCGTAACGCGCCGGGAACGAAGCAAACAAATCTCTCTCCGAGTCGTCCCCGCGCAGGCGGAGACCCATAACCCCTGACGGTTGCGGTCAGCGGGACTGCCTGTCGAGAATCATAGGCGCTCCCCGGATCACAGGCGACACGGCGTATGGGTCCTCGCTTGCGCGAGGACGACGACTTCCGTGTTGCAGGTCCGCCCAGGAATTAAATTCCTGATGCGGCAGTCTTATTAGTCATTGTTCTAATATCGCGGGAGCGTGCTTTCGACCAAAGTGAAATTGACAGAAAGCTCAAGGAACGGAACCAAAGAGCGCAAGAACCAAGAGAGCAAGGCGGCGATGCCAGACCCTGCGTTTCGGCCGTTCCGGTTTCGATCCGACTTCAGTCGGCAGACGTCAACAAGGACACTTTGGAGGACGACCCATGGTAAAGCGCATCGGAAGCGATCATCAATTCGGGACGGGGGTTTCCCGCCGTACGTTGTTGCAGGCGAGCGCCGGTCTGGTCGGCGGCGCGCTGCTGCCGGCCGGCGTGGCGATGCCGGCGATCGCGGCCGACAAGCCGGCGATCGGCACCTGGCCCGCGGGTTCGCAGGGCGACACCGTCTATATCGGTTCGACGTCGCCGCGCACCGGCACCTACGCGGTGCAGGGCGAGGATGAAATCAAGGGCGCCGAACTCGCCGTCGAGCATCTCAACACCGCGCATGATCTGGTCAAGAAACTGTCGCCGAAGACCAAGAAAGGTGTGCTCGGCAAGGAAGTGAAGCTGCTGGTGGCCGATAGCGCCGCCAAGCCGAACCAGGCCGTGCAGGCGCAGCAGCGCTTCATCACCGAGAACAAGATCGTGCTGATGACCGGTTCGACCTCGTCGGCGGTCGCGGTGGCGCTCAACAAGCTCGCCCAGCGCGAGAAGGTGTTGTACGTCGCGCAGATCTCCGGCTCCAACGACACCACCGGCAAGGATTGCGTGCGCTACGGCTTCCGCCAGTGCTTTTTTGGCGAGATGGCCGCCAACGCCATCGGCCCGGTGGTCGTCAAGGCTTTCGGCAAGAACAAGAAGGCCGCGTATCTGACGCCGGACTACACCTACGGTCACACCACCACGGCCTCGGTCGAGAACTACCTGAAGTCGCAGGGCTGGACCACGGTGACCAATCAGGTGTCGCCGCTCGGCGCGCCCGACTATTCGTCGTACCTGCTCAACGTCGCCAACTCCGGCGCCGACGTTCTCATCAACGTCAACTGGGGCCACGACTGCGTGCTCTCGACCCAGCAGGCCAAGCAGTTCGGCGTGCTCGACAAGATGAAGCTGGTGGTGCCCTATCAGGTGCCCTTCCTGGCGCGCGAGACCGGCGGCCTGATGGAAGACGTCTACGCCGCCACCGACTACTGGTGGACCATCGAGGACAAGTACCCGCTCGCCAAGATGTTCAACGACTCGTTCGAGAAGAAGTACGGCTACAAGCCGGAGTGGGGCGCCGAGAACGCCTACATGGGCATCGTCCACTGGGCGCGCATGGTCGAGGAGACCGGCAGCTTCTATCCGCCGGACATCATCAAGACCTGGGAAAAGGGTGAAACCATCCCCTCGCTGGTCGGCGACGTTCACTATCGCCCCGAGGATCACCAGTGCATCCGCCCGGTGATCATCGTCAAGGGTAAGAAGAAGGCCGACATGAAGAACAAGGAGGACTGGTACGACATCGTCGATATCGTCGACGGTGCCGGCGTGATCCAGAAGCCCGACGCCTTCGGCTGCAAGCTCGGCGACTACACCTGATCGCCGCCTGAACGCGGCGCGATCCGGCCGGGTCGCGCCGCTTCGATTTCGACTGGCGTTTCCACAACTGGCGTTTTCACGGTGCGCCGGCTGCCGCCCCACACTGCTCCGTGGGCGCGCCCCGCCGGAAGCGTTCCTGCTTTCCCTACTCCTTGCGCGAGGGTGACGGTGATTAACTGGCCCAATCTCATATCGCAGATGTTCAACGGACTGGTGCTCGGCGCGCTGCTGGCGCTGATCTCGTCGGGCCTGACGATCATCTACGGGACGCTCGGCGTTCTCAACCTCGCGCACGGCGCGATGTTCATGCTCGGCGGCTACGCCGGATACGTCGCGTTCACCTATACCGATTCCTTCATCATCGCGATCATCTTCGGCTCGCTGTTCGTGATGGTGGTCGGCCTGCTGCTGGAACTGGTGATTATCCGCCATTTCTATAGCCGCCCCGACGAGGATCAGTTGCTGGTGACGTTCGGCATCGGCATGTGTCTCGTCGAACTGGTGCGCCTTTCCTTCGGCAGCCTGTCGCTGACGGTGCCGGCGCCAAAGGCGCTGGCCGGCATCACCTCGCTCGGCTTCATGTTCTATCCCACCTACCGGCTGGCGCTGGTCGGCATCATCGCGGTGGCGTTGCTGGTCCTGTTCATCGTGCTCTACCGCACCCGCATCGGCATGATCGTCCGCGCCGGCATCGAGGACTCGGTGATGGTGGCTTCGCTCGGCATCAACGTCTATCGCGTCTTCATGGTGGTGTTCGGCATCGGCGCCATGGCCGCCGGCTTCGCCGGCATCGTCAACGCCCCGGTGGTGTCGCTGACGCCCGATATGGGTGACGCCATTCTCGTGCAGACATTCGTTGTGGTGGTGATCGGAGGCGTCGGCTCGTTTCCCGGCGCGATCATCGGCGGCCTGATCGCCGGCGAGATCATCAGTATCACCTCAATGATCAACCCCGGCTATGCCTACGTCATGCTGTTCGCGGCGATGACGCTGGTGCTGGTGCTGCGGCCGCATGGGCTGATGGGCTCACAGAGCCGCGGATAAAACGGTTACATCATGATCAATCAACGTCGTTATCTGGTCGAGACGCTGACGGCCATCGGCCTGATCCTCGCCCCGTTCATCCTGCCGCATCTCGGCTTCGCGCCGAACACGGTGAACCGCATCCTGGTCTGGGGCCTGTTCGGAATCGGTTTCGATATCCTGTTCGGCTTCACCGGGCTGTTGTCCTTCGGCCAGTCGGCGCTGTACGGCACCGGCGGCTTCTTCGCCGCCTACCTGCTGACGCAGGCAGGCTTTCCTCACGTGGTCACGGCGCTGTTCCTCGGCATGATCGCCGCCGCCGCGGTCGGCTATCTGGTCGGTCTCATCGCGCTGCGCCGCACCGGCATCTATTTCGCGATGATTACGGTCGCCATCGCCGAAGTGTTCTACTTCGTCGAGTTCAATCCGCTGGCGGACTGGACCGGCGGCGAGAACGGCCTGCCGGGCGTGCCGAGCCCCTCGTTCGACCTCGGCTTCACCCAGATCACTTTCTCCAGCGGCTGGTCGCTCTACATCTTCCTCGCCTTCTGGTATTTCGTCGGCATCGTCATCGCCCTCCGCATCATCCGCTCGCCGGTGGGCGCCGCGCTACGCGCGATCCGCGATAATCCGCTGCGCGCTTCCGCCGTCGGCCACAACATCCATAGCTACAAGCTGACGGCATTCGTCATCGCGGCGGCCTATGCCGGCTTTGCCGGCGGCCTGCTCGGCGTGATGCAGGCTTTCATGCCGCCGGATGCCTTCATGTTCCACACCTCGGCCGAACTGGTCATGATGTCCGCGATCGGCGGCACCGGCACCCTGTTCGGGCCGCTGCTCGGCGCGACGATCTGGCTGTTCCTGCAAGACTTCCTGCAAGCCGCGCTCGGTCTTGGCGCGGCCTGGAAGCTGGTGCTCGGCGTCATCTTCGTGCTGCTGGTCTGCTTCCTGCGGCGCGGCATCATCGGCGGCCTCGTCGATCTCTACGATCTGGTCACCGGACGCAGGGCGGCCGAACGCGCCGCGGCGGAAGCCGCCGAAGCGGCCGATG
>JBASBO010000043.1:0-32308 GCA_049651165.1 Xanthobacteraceae bacterium
GCGTCGTGCGGCGGCGACGCGGGGCCTGCGGCGTCAGCGCGGCGCATCGCGTTCGGCTCCTGAATGGTCGGTTGCTGAACGCGAGTCGGGCGCGGCGTGGCCTGCCGCCGCCATCACCGCCGCAAGAATTTCGACATGGGTGCCGCAGCGGCACAGGTTGTAGCGCAGCGCCTGCCGGATATCGTGTTCGGTGGGATGCGGATTGCGCAGCAGCAGCGCCTTCGCGGTCATGATCATGCCGTTGAGACAATAGCCGCATTGCGCCGCCTGATGGTGGACGAACGCCGCCTGCAACGGGTCCGGCCGTTCGCGCGTGCCGAGTCCTTCCAGCGTGGTGATGCGCCGCTCAACGCAGGCCGACAGCGGCACCACGCAGGCGCGCGCCGCCACGTCGTCGATCAGCACGGTGCAGGCCCCGCATTCGCCGAGGCCGCAGCCGTATTTCGGGCCGTTGAGCGCGAGATCGTTGCGCAGGATGTAGAGCAGCGGCGTGTCCGGCGCCGCCGCGACGGCGTGGGTCCTGCCATTGACGTTCAGGCGGATGATGTCTGAGGTCATGCGGACGACCACAGAATCTGACTCGAAATAGTGCGCGTAGGATCAAATGGCCTCGGCGTCGTCCCCGCGCAGGCGGGGACCCATAACCCCTGGCATTGGTTATTGTAGAAAAACCTTGCCTCGGTTGAACGAGCCGAACCGCTGCGGCGTATGGGTCCCCGCCGGAGCCTGTCATCGGGCGGCGCTTCGCGCCGACCCGTTGGCGGGGACGACGATTTTCGTGCGGCAAATCTGCACATAAAACGAATTCCCGTTCAGGCTCGTAGGACGGCTGCCGATTTCGCCTCACCCCGTCGTGCATTCGTGGCTAACGGCAAATCCGCCGAAGCGATCCGCGTCGAGAATACCGTTTGTGTACAAACGTGCAAGGACGCGGCCGTCGCAGCGCATCATCGTTCGCAGCAGCGGTAGATTGCTGCGCTGCGTGCTGATCGTTTCGTCCCGGTGCGCCGGATCGGCGCTTGACAGTTATCGAGGGCGCGCCCAAGATCGTTCGTATACGAATGATGCGGCCGGGCCGCACGGGCAGGGACGGAAACGCGGCGCGCGCGAGCGCGTTGGTCCCGTTGTCGGCATTGACGGATCGGGCGGAAGATGAACGAAGCATCGCCGATAACAGCGGGAGCCGTCGACGGCGACAAGATCCGCTGCGATGCCTGTCCGGTGATGTGCTACATCAAGCCGGGCAACACCGGCGCGTGCGACCGCTACGCCAACGAGGACGGCCGGCTGGTCCGGGTCGATCCGCATGTCGTGTTGCAGCGCACGGTGTCGCAGGGCGGCCAGATCGTGCCGTTCCAGCAGTCCGGCGAGTGGGACGGCAAGCTGGTGTCGGGCCGCGACGTGGTGGTCACCGCCATCGGCGCCGGCACCACCTATCCCGATTACAAGCCCGCGCCGTTCATCGTCTCCTCCGAGATCGACGGCGTCGATATGGTGACCGTGGTCACCGAGGGCATCTTCAGCTATTGCGGCGTCAAGGTGAAGATCGACACCGACCGCTTCCTCGGGCCGGAAACCGCCGCCGTGCGCGCCGAGGGCGAGGCCATCGGCCACGTCACCACCGGCGAATACGGCTCGCAGATGCTCTCGCTCGGCGGCGTGCATCATCTGACCGGCGGCTCCAAGAAGGAAGGCCGCGTCACCTGCGACGCGCTGATGGCGCTGTGCAACGGCAGGCCGGTGGAGCTGACCATCGACGGCGGCGCCAGCGTGGTGGTCGAGGCCGGACAGCCGCCGATCGTCAACGGCGTGCCGGAAGTGCGGATGCGGGTCGGCTGCGGCTCCGCCACCATCGGCATGTTCGCCAAGCAGTGGCAGGGCAAGGTCGACGAGGTGGTGGTGGTGGACGACCACATCACCGGCGTGTTGTCGGAGCATCAGGCCGGCAAGCTGCTCGATATTCCCGAGACCGGCATCAAGATGAAAGGCCGGCGCTCGACGCCGGGCCGTTACTTCCAGGTCGCCGAGCCCGGCACCGGCTGGGGCGGCACCCAGATTTCCGATCCGCTCACCGTGCTGGGGCCGTTCAATCCCAAGGTCGCCAAGCCCGGCACGCGGATGCTGATGGTCTCCACCACCGGCGAGCATTTCGCTTATTTCGAACTTGACGACAATTTGCAGCCGGTCGAGAAGCCGCTGCCGGATCATCTCAGGCAATCGGTCGAACGGATTCAGGAAAATTGCGAGCCGGCGCTGTGCACCGTGCTGTTCATGGGCGGCGCGGGCGGATCGCTGCGCGCCGGCGTCACCGACAACCCGGTGCGGCTGACGCGCTCGGTGAAAGAGGCGCTGACCGCGGTCACCAGCGGCGGCGCGCCGGTCTATGTCTGGCCGGGCGGCGGCATTACATTTATGGTCGACGTGACGCGGATGCCCGCCGGCGCGTTCGGCTACGTGCCGACGCCCGCACTCGTTGCACCGATCGAGTTCACCATGCGGCTCGACGACTACGCCGCGCTCGGCGGCCACATGGACTACGTCCGGCCGCTGTCCTCGCTCACCCGCGCGCCGAAGAAGGGCGCGCCGCCATGATGCGCCGTCCGCAGATCGCACTGCTCCCCGATGGCCGCCGGTTGCATCTCAGCGACGGCCCCATCGATCTGGTGATCGAGGCGTGGGGTCGCAGTGCCGAGGTCGAGATCGCCTACGCGGCGGCGGCGGAATCCCTCACCGGATTGCTGGATAAACTATGTGACGAGCTGCCCCAATTGCGCCGCCGTGCCGCCGCAGGAATCCCGAGCCTCAAAGGCGTGGTCGCGCTGCGGATGCACGCCGCCGTCGCGCCCTATGCCGACACTCATTTCATCACCCCGATGGCCGCGGTCGCCGGCGCGGTCGCTGAGGAGGTGCTGGGCGCGATGGCGCGCGCGGCAAAACTCGACCGCGCCTACGTCAACAACGGCGGCGACATCGCGCTGCATCTTGCGCCGGGTCGTAGCTTCACCGTCGGACTTGTTGCGCACATCGATCCGCCGACGCTTGCCGGCAAAACCGTCATCGATGCTGATAGCGCGGTGCGCGGCATCGCCACCAGCGGCCGCCACGGCCGCAGCTTCTCGCTCGGCATCGCCGATGCGGTCACCGTGCTCGCGCGCAGCGCTTCGCAAGCTGACGCGGCGGCGACGATGATCGCCAACGCCGTCGATCTGCCGGACCATCCCGGCATCACGCGCGTTCCGGCCTGCGATATTCAGCCCGACAGCGATCTCGGCGCGCGCCTTGTCACCCGTGCCGTTGCGCGACTGACGCAAGGCGAAGTAACAACCGCGCTGGAGTCCGGCGCTGCCTTTGCGCGCGAACTGCTGGCGCATGGCCTGATCGAGGGCGCGGCGCTGTGCCTGCAAGGCGGGATGGAGATCGTCGCGCCGCGCAATTCGCGCGCATTCAATGTTGCAAGAACACGCGCGGTAACCGCGCCGCCAACCGAAAGCCTGATCGATGCCTGAAGTCGTCATCCGCAAACGCGTCACTATCGTCGAGGAAATTCTGCACGAAGGCGGTCCGCCAGCGAAACAGCCGCTGCTGCGCGGCGCGGCGCTTGTGGTGATCCGCAATCCGTTCGCCGGACGTTACGTCGAGGACATCGCCGGCTTCATGGACGACCTGAATCCGCTTGGCGTCGAGATGGCGCGCCACCTGCTCAAGGCGCTGGGCGGCGAGCCTTCGCGCATCGAGGGCTACGGCAAGGGCGCGATCGTCGGCGCGGCCGGCGAGCAGGAGCACGGCGCACTGTGGCATGTGCCGGGCGGCTACGCCATGCGCGAGATTCTCGGCGAAGCCAAGGCCATCGTGCCCTCGGCGAAGAAGGTCGGCGGGCCGGGCGCACGGCTCGACGTGCCGGTGACCCATATCAACGCCTCCTACGTGCGCTCGCATTTCGATGCGATGGAGGTCGGCGTCAACGACGCGCCGCGCGCCGACGAGATATTGCTGGCGCTGGTGATGACCACCGGCGCGCGGGTTCACGCCCGCGTCGGCGGCCTCAAGGCGAGCGAAATCAAGGGACAGGATGGACTGCGATGAGCGTGAAGATCCGCAAGATCGTGACGGTGGTCGAAGAAACCTTGGCTGAGGGCGGCCGCGCGGTCGATCCGCCGACGCGGCGCGCCGCCGCCATTGCGGTGATCGAGAATCCGTTCGCCGGCAAATACGTCGACGACCTCGCGCCGCTGTTCGAAGTCGGCGAAGAACTCGGCGATCTGCTGGCGAGGCGCGCGGTGGCGGCGCTCGGCATCGAGGGCGGCCATGTGCAGAGCTACGGCAAGGCGGCGGCGGTCGGCGAGAACGGCGAGCTTGAGCACGCCGCCGCGATCCTGCATCCCAAGCTCGGCGCGCCGTTCCGCAAGGTCCTAACCAAGGGTGCGGCGCTGATCCCGTCGTCGAAAAAGCGCGGCGGCCTCGGCACCGTGCTCGACATTCCGCTCGGACACAAGGACGCGGCCTTCGTCCGCAGTCACTTCGACGGCATGGAGGTGCAGATCAACGACGCGCCGCGCGCGGGCGAGATCATGGTCGCGGTCGCGGTCACCGACAGCGGCCGGCCGCTGCCGCGCGTTGGCGGCCTCAAGCATAGCGAGATCAAGGGCGAGGACGGCCTGCGCTGATTCGTATCTGGCTGCCTGAAAAATAGAACTGCTTCGAACCATCCCATCGGTTACAAGTGGATGGACCAAGACGCACCGCGGGGACGGATGTCCCTTCCAACAGTGGAGGATGGAATGCGACGACAGAACGGGATTCTCGGCATCGCGCTGGCCGCGCTTGCGACCGCCGCCGTGACGGCCGGGGCGACGACCGGCGCGCTGGCGCAAAGCGAGATCAAGATCGGCGAAATCAACAGTTATTCGGCCTTACCGTCGTTCACCGAGCCTTATCGCAAGGGGTGGCAGCTTGCGCTGGAGGAGGTCAACGCGGCGGGCGGCATCAACGGCAAGAAGCTGGTGGTGGTGTCGAAGGACGATGGTGGCAAGCCGGCCGATGCGGTGACCGCCGCCAACGAACTCGTCTCCAGTGAGAAGGTGGTGATGCTGACCGGCACCTTCTTCTCGCATATCGGGCTCGCGGTGAGCGACTTCGCCAAGCAGAAGAAAGTGTTCTTTCTCGCCGCCGAACCGCTGACCGACGCGGTGACGATGTCGAAGGGCAACCGCTACACCTTCCGGTTGCGGCCCTCGAACTACATGCAGGCGGCGATGCTGGCGGACGAAGCCGCCAAGCTGCCGGCCAAGCGCTGGGCCACCGTCGCCCCGAACTACGAATACGGCCAGTCGGCGGTCGCGGTATTCAAGGAGCTGCTGTCGAAGAAACGGCCCGACATCCAGTGGGTCGGCGAACAGTGGCCGCCGCAGGGCAAGATCGACGCCGGCCCGGTGGTGCAGGCGCTTGCCGCTACCAATCCGGAAGCGATCCTCAACGTCGAGTTCGGCCCCGATCTCGTCAAGTTCGTGCGCGAAGGCAACACACGCGGCCTGTTCAAGGGCAAGTCGGTGGTCAGTTTCCTGACCGGCGAGCCGGAGTATCTCGATCCGCTCAAGGACGAGACGCCGGAAGGCTGGATCGTCACCGGCTATCCCTGGTACGATATCAAGACCGCCGATCACGACAAGTTTCTGAAAGCCTATCAGGTCAAGTTCAACGACTATCCGCGGCTCGGCTCGATCGTCGGCTACGGCACCATCAAGGCCGCCGCCGCGATCCTCGCCAAGGCGAACTCGACCGACACCGACAAGCTGATCGAAGCCGCCGAAGGCATCAAGCTCGACTCGCCGTTCGGCGAGATCACCTTCCGCAAGAGCGATCATCAGGCCACGCTCGGAGCCTATGTCGGCAAAACCGCGGTCAAGGACGGCAAGGGCGTGATGGTCGAGTCGGTCTATCGCGACGGCAAGGATTTTCTGCCGAGCGAAGCCGACGTCGCCAAGGAGCGGCCGAAGGACTGACGCGAACATGATGGCCGGGGCGTTGCCCCGGTCATCGCGCGTCACGATTGTTGCTTTTCCTCTCGCATGATTTGGCGATGGTTGTTGCTGACAATCGCCCCGCCCGGCAGATCCGATGAGCTTTTACGTCGTTCAGTTTCTATCCGGGCTTGCCAGCGCGGCGGCGCTGTTTCTGGTCGCGTCCGGCCTGTCGATCATCTTTGGCGTCACCCGCATCGTCAACTTCGCGCATGGCGCGTTCTACATGCTGGGCGCCTACATCGCCTTCTCGCTGACGGAGCGGATGTCCGGCACGCTCGGCTTCTGGGGCGGCATCCTCAGTGCGGCGCTGATCGTCGCATTGATCGGCGTCGTCGTCGAAATGACGCTGCTGCGCCGCATCTACCGTTCGCCTGAACTGTTTCAACTGCTGGCGACCTTCGGCCTCACGCTGATGGTCGAGGACCTCGCGGTGCTGATCTGGGGGCCGGACGATCTGCTCGGCCGCCGCGCGCCGGGTTTGCGCGGTGCGTTCGATTTCTTCGGACAGGCGATCCCGACCTACGACGTCTTGCTGATCGTGCTCGGCCCCGCGGTGCTCGGCGCGCTGTGGCTGCTGTTTCACCGCACCCGGTGGGGCGTGCTGGTGCGCGCCGCGACGCAGGATCGCGACATGGTGGCGGCGCTCGGCGTCAACCAGAAATGGCTGTTCACCAGCGTGTTCGCGCTCGGCGTCTTTCTCGCCGCGCTCGGCGGCGCGTTGCAGATTCCGCGCGACGCGGTCAACCACACCATGGACCTGCGCATCATCGTCGATGTGTTCGTCGTCGTCGTCATCGGCGGGCTAGGCAGCATCACCGGCGCGTTCGTCGCCGCCGTGCTGGTGTCGGAACTGAACGCCTTCGGCATTCTGATCTTTCCGAAGATCTCCATCATCCTCGTCTTCCTGGTGATGGCGGTGGTGCTGATCGTGCGGCCGTGGGGGCTGTTCGGCAAACCGGAGGCCGCCGCGCGGCAGACGCCGGGGCTTGCGATCCAGCCGTGGCGGCCGCTGTCGGCGCAGGCCCGGTTCGCCGCCATCGCAGTGTTGATCCTTGCCGCCGCGCTGCCGCTGGTGGCCGGCAACTACGCGCTCAGCGTTGGCGCGGAGATCGCGATTTTCGTGGTGTTCGCCGCCAGCCTGCATTTCATGATGGCGGTCGGCGGCATGGCGTCGTTCGGCCACGCCGCCTATTTCGGGCTAGGCAGCTACGGCGTCGCCTTTCTCGCCAAGCTCGCCGGCCTGCCGATGATCGTCTGCCTGCTGCTCGGCCCCATGCTCGGGCTTGCCGGCGCGGTGCTGTTCGGCTGGTTCGCGGTGCGGCTGTCCGGCGTCTACTTCGCGATGCTGACGCTGGCGTTCGCGCAGATCGTGTGGTCGATCGCGTTTCAGTGGGTCGATGTCACCGGCGGCGACAACGGCATCCTCGGTGTCTGGCCGGCCGCGCTGGTGGCGACGCCGGCGCGGTTCTACTGGCTTTCGCTGGCGGTCGCCGCGCTGTCGGTGGCGGTGCTGCGCGTGCTGGTGTTCGCGCCGTTCGGCTACGGCTTGCGGGCGACCCGCGATTCCGTCTTGCGCAGCGAGGCCGTCGGCATCGACAGCAAGCGCGTGCAGTGGGCGGCCTTCGTCGTCGCCGGCACCTTCGCCGCCATCGCCGGCGCGCTGTTCGCCTATCTCAAGGGCAGCGTGTTTCCCGATAATGCCGGCATCGCGCTGTCGGTGGATTCGCTGGTGATGGTGCTGCTCGGCGGCGTCGAGACGGTGTCGGGCGCGGTGGTCGGCGCCATCGTCTACAAGGCGCTGAGCATCTGGCTGGTGAGCTACACCGAATTGTCGAAGCTGGTGATGGGCGCGGTCATCGTGATTCTGGTGGTGATGTTCCCGAAAGGCATCGTCGGTACCTTCGATCGTCTTGTCGAGAGCGGCCGGCTGTCGTTCCTGCGGCGGTCGTCGTCGCGCGCAACGCAGAGCGAGGGCGCGGAATGACGGAGGCGAGCGATCTTCTGGCCGTCGACGGCTTGAGCAAATCCTACGGCGGCGTTCATGCCGTGCGCGGTGTATCGTTCACGCTGGCGGCAGGCGAGATCCTGGCGCTGATCGGGCCGAACGGCGCGGGAAAAAGCACCTGCTTCGACATGCTGAACGGCCAGCGCAAGCCGGATCGTGGTCGCGTACGGCTGTTGGGCGAGGACATCACGGGGCTTGCGCCGCGCCGCGTCTGGCGGCTCGGCGTCGGGCGCACCTTCCAGATCACCGCGACGTTTCCGACCATGACGGTGCGCGAGAACGTGCAGGTGGCGCTGGTGTCCTACGCCAACCGGATTTTCAACGTGTGGCGTTCGACGCCGGATTTTCAGCGCGATACGGCGGACCGGTTGCTGGCGCTGGTCGGTGTCGAGGGCTACGCCGAGCGGCCGTGCGGCGAACTCGCCTACGGCGATCTCAAGCGGCTGGAACTGGCTATCGCGCTCGCCAACCAGCCGCGACTTTTGCTGATGGACGAGCCGACCGCAGGCATGGCGCCGCGCGACCGTATTGAACTGATGCGGCTGACGGCGCGGATCGCGCGCGAGCAGGCGATCGGCGTTCTGTTCACCGAGCACGATATGGACGTGGTGTTCGAGCACGCCGACCGCATTCTGGTGCTCAATCGCGGCGCGCTGATCGCCGAAGGCGCTCCCGAGGCGGTGCGGCATGATCCTCAGGTGCGCGCAATCTATCTCGGCGAAGGGCTGGTCTACGACGCGCGGCATCAGCAAGGAGCCGGCGTATGAAGCTCGCGGTCTCGGCGCTCAACAGCTATTACGGCCCGGCGCATATCCTGTTCGACGTCGATCTGGAGGTCGGCGCCGGCGAGGTTGTGGCGCTGCTCGGCCGCAACGGCGCCGGCAAGTCGACCACCTTCCGCTCGCTTGTCGGACTGGTGGCGCATCGCGATGGCCGGGTCGTATTCGAAGGTCACGACATCTCGAAGCAGCCGACCCACGCCATCGGCCGCGCCGGGCTCGGCTACGTGCCCGAGGAGCGACGCATCTTCACCGACCTCACGGTGGACGAAAATCTCGAAGTCGGCCGCCAGCCGCCGCGCGCGGGGGCTCCGCGCTGGACGCGCGAAAAACTGTTCGCGTTGTTTCCCAATCTCGCGGAAATGCGCAATCGTCCCGGCGGCCGCATGAGCGGCGGCGAGCAGCAGATGCTGACCATCGCGCGCACGCTAATAGGCAACCCGTCGCTGGTGCTGCTCGACGAGCCGTCGGAAGGCTTGTCGCCGAAGATCGTCGAGCAGATGGCGCACGCTATCCTGACGATGAAGAAAGAGGGACTGAGCATCCTGTTGTCCGAGCAGAACCTGCACTTCGCGCGGCTGATCTCGGACCGCAGTTACATCATCGAGCGCGGCCGCATCTGCTTCAGCGGCACCATGGACGAACTCGACGCCAGGCCGGATATCCGCGATGCGCATCTTGCGATGTGATATCGCCTCCGCCGAATGCGCGGGCGCGGACCGGTGGCCGGCGCAAGCATCAAGGGACAGTCATGCCGAAGAAGCCGTCCGCGAAGCATAAGGCGGCCGCGCAGCCCGCCGTCTACCGTCTCGACGAACAGGTCGGCTTCATCCTGCGTCAGGTGTCGCAACGCCACACCGCGATCTTCGCCGCCGCGATCGGGCCTCACCTCACCGCGACGCAATGGGCGGCGCTGGCGAAGCTGGCGGAAGCCGGGCCGTGCTCGCAGAATCAACTCGGCCGCCTCACCGCGATGGACGTCGCCACCATCAAGGGTGTGATTGACCGTTTGACGGCGCGCGGACTGACCGAGACGTCGCGCGATCCCGATGACGGACGGCGACTATTGGTGGCGCTGACCCGCGCCGGGCAGGCGATGGTCGAGAAGATCGCGTCGGTCGCGTTGCAGGTGTCGGCGGATACGCTGGCCCCGCTCGCCGCACGAGAGCGCGAGACATTCGTCGCACTGCTCACGAAATTGCGCTGACGAAACAGGAACGCGATCGCTTATCCGGTCACGCTCATCCCGTCACGATGGTCGGCACCCGGCCGGCGGGCGGCGTGTTGCGGCTGCGCTGGCTGCGCACGATGCCGTCGATCACGGTCATGCCGACGCCGGGCAGATCGCCGAGCCGCACGCTGTCGAGAAGATCCTTGCCGGCAGAGTGCTGCGCTTTGTCCATGAACACGAAGTCGGCGGCGCGGCCGACCTCGATCAGTCCGCAATCGAGCGCGCGCAGCCGCGCGGTGTTGCCGGTGGCGAAGCAGAACGCCACCTCCGCCGGCACCTCGCCGAGCGACGACAGCATCGAGATCATGCGCAGGATGCCGAGCGGCTGCACGCCGGAGCCCGCCGGCGCGTCGGTGCCGAGGATGACGCGATTGAGGTCGCCCATCTCCTTCGCCAGCCGCAGCGTATAGAGCGCCGAGCGCTCGTTGCCGTTATGGACCAGTTCGAGGCCGCGTTTGCAGCCCTCGCAGATGCAGCGGATCTGTCCGTCGGGCAGCGCGGTGTGGCCGCCGTTGATGTGGCCGACGATATCGGTGTCGGCTTCCAGCACGACGTCCGCATCGATCAGGCCGGAGCCGGGGATCGAGGGGCCGCCGGTGTGAATGGTGCTGTTCATGCCGTATTTGCGCGCCCACGCCACCATCTTGCGCGCGGTGGGGCCGTCCTTGACGCTGCCGAGCCCGACCTCGCCGAGCCAGCGGACGCCGGCCGACGCCATCTCCCTGAAATCCTCCTCGACCATGCCGTTCTCGATCACCGGCGCGCCGGCGTGAACCTTGACGCCGCTGGGCCGCAGGTTGTCGAACGCGCGCTGGGCGAAGATCGCCATCGCCTTGAGGCCGACGATGTCCTTGGGCCGGCCCGGCATATGCACTTCGCCGGCGGAAATCATGGTGGTGACGCCGCCGTGCAGGTTGCTGTCGATCCAGCTCATCTGGTTCTGCCGCGGCGTCCAGTCGCCGGCGACCGGGTGGACGTGGCTGTCGATCAGGCCAGGGGTCAGCGTCACGCCGCCCGCGTCGATGATTGTGGTCGCGCCCTCGGTATCGACGTCCTTGGCGCGGCCGACGGCGGTGATCTTGCCGTCCACGGCGACCACGGTGTCGGCGTCGAGGATCGGGCTTTCGAGCGCGCCGCTTAGAACCAGTCCGATGTTGCGGACCACCAGCTTCCCGGAATTGGTGTTTCCCTGCGGCTCGCCATGCGACATTTGTCCTGCTCCCTGACTTTAAGCTTTTGTTTTGTAAACAGATTTGATCCCATCTTGACGGCTGGATCAAGTCGGTTTATTTGTTAGTATACTAACAATATAATCCTGCGCAAGCGCCACGTTTCCGTCACATTTCGCGCCATTTTGACCGTCGATTGTGCGACGCAATAAATCGCTTATGGAAATCCGCCGCAATGAGCAACTTCAACGTCGAAAGCGTTCTCAGCGTTCATCACTGGACCGATAATCTGTTCAGCTTCACGACCACGCGCGATCCCGCATTCCGCTTCCGCAACGGCGAGTTCACCATGATCGGACTCAAGGTCGGTGAGAAGCCGCTGCTGCGCGCCTACAGCGTCGCCAGCGCCAATTACGAGGAGACCCTGGAGTTCTTCTCGATCAAGGTGCCGGACGGGCCGCTGACCTCGCGCTTGCAGCATCTTCAGCAGGGCGACCAGATCATCGTCAGCCGCAAGGCCACCGGAACGCTGGTGATCGACAACCTGATGAGCGGACGCAATCTCTATCTGGTCGGCACCGGCACCGGGCTGGCGCCGTTCCTCAGCGTCATCAAGGATCCCGAGACCTATGAGCGGTTCGAGAAGGTGGTGCTGCTGCATGGCTGCCGCCGCGTCAAGGAGCTTGCTTACGGCGAGATGATTACCGAGACGCTGCCGAAGCACGATTTCCTCGGCGAGTATATCCGCAATCAGCTGATCTATTATCCGACCGTGACGCGCGACCCGTTCCGCAATCGCGGTCGCATCACCGACCTGATGACGACGGGCAAATTGTTCGATGACATCGGCCTGCCGCTGCTCGACGCCGAGCAGGATCGCGTCATGATGTGCGGCAGCCCGGCGCTGTTGCGCGACACTCGTCAGCTTCTGCTCGATCGCGGCTTCGTCGAAGGCAATAACGGCGAGCCGGGACATTTCGTTGTCGAGAAGGCGTTCGCCGAACGTTGATGTGATGCGCACGCTGCGTCGCTGCTTCCGCGCGTTGTAAAGATCGAGTCGCAACCGACCCAATTCCGCCCTCGCTGCCGCGAGGGCGGAATTTTTTTATTTGGTGCTGCAAGATGTATTGCGCCGCACTGAAAGCAGTTCGCCCGTTTCGAAATGCGTTGCGCAATCCATCCGTCTTGAACGAACGCAGTGTGAATCTTCGTTGTGCTGAAAGGCTTTCGCGTTACAGACGACATGCGCATAGCGATCGGCAAGTTCATTTTAGATTCGATCGATTGATTATTACCAATCGATATGATCGATAGATCTCCGCTTTCGCGCATCGTCTGCATTGCATCGCGGAAGATTTCATTCATTCAAAATATAGATTTTGATCCAACCATACAGGGGACAGTTGAGTCGCCGCGTTGGATCCTGGCCGGTTCGGCCCACCCTCATCCCGCCGCACAGATGTCCATCCTTGACGCAGAGGTCTCCCGTATGCGCGAAATTCGAACGCGAACTATTTCAGCAGCGTTTGCCGTCATTATGGCCGGTGCTTTCACTGGCGGTGCATGCGCCGAGGACGGCGTGTTCGCCGACAAGATCGTGCTCGGTCAGGCGGCGGCGTTGTCCGGCCCGTCCGCCGAACTCGGACTCGGCATGAAGGTCGGCCTTGAAGCGGCGTTCGCGGAAGTCAACCGGGCCGGCGGCATCAAGGGGCGTCGGCTTGAACTCAAGAGCGTCGATGACGGCTATGAGCCGACGCGGTCGGTTGCGGCGGTGAAGAAGCTGATTGCCGACGACAAGGTGTTCTCCATCATTGGCACCGTAGGCACGCCGACGGCCGCCGCGATCCAGCCGATCACCACCAACGCCGGGGTTCCGATGATCGGCGCGTTCTCCGGCGTCGAGCTTCTCCGCGAGCCTTACAAGCCGCTGGTGATGAACGTTCGCGCCACCTACTATCAGGAAACCGAGGCGATGGTCGAGCATCTCACCCGCGATCTCGGCTACACTCGCATCGGCATCATGTATCAGGATGATGCCTACGGGCAGGCCGGCCTCACCGGTCTTCAGCGCGCGCTGGAAAAACGCAACATGACGCTGGCCGGCGAGGGGACTTACGAGCGCAACACCAGCGCTATCAAGAGCGCGTTGCTCGCGGTGCGCAAGGCCCGACCGGAAGCGGTGATCATGATCGCCTCCTACAAGTCGGCGGCCGAGTTCATCAAGCTGGCGCGCGAGATCAAGTTCAACCCGACCTTCGTCAACGTCTCGTTCGTCGGCTCCGACTCGCTGGCGCGGGAATTGGGCCCGGCCGGCGCCGGCGTGGTGGTGACGCAGGTAGTGCCGTTTCCGTTTGATACACGCATTCCGGTGGTCGCGCGCTATCAGAAATCGCTCAAGGACGTCGCGCCGAACGGGCAGCCTGGATTCGTCTCGCTTGAAGGCTATCTTGTCGGACGCACGTTGATCGCGGGGCTTGAGGCGATCGACGGTGAGCCGACCCGCAAGGGCTTGATCGATGCGGTGCAGAAGGTGAGCCCGCTCGATCTCGGCGGCCTGAAGCTGTCGTTCAGCGCCGCCAGCAATCGCGGCTCGGATCAGGTGTTTCTTACCGTGATCCAGCCCGATGGCCGCTTCAAGGCCGTCGATCGTCTGCCGAAGGCAGGCATCTGATGAAACGCGCATCGGGTTCGCGGCGGGGTGTCGGCCATCGTTCTGTCGACAAGGCAACAAGTGAGACATTCGAAAAGGATTGGGGGAAGCCAATGGGGGCCGCGTTATCGAAATTGCAGGTCGGATTGCGGGGGCGTTTGTTCATGGCCTTCGGGCTGGTCGCCGCGCTCACCGTGATCGCCAGCATCATCGCGATCGCTTCTTACAACAACCTCGGCAATTCGCTCGGGGTCATCGCCGAACACAGCCTGCCGGAAATCACGCGGTCGTCGAATGTCATCCATGCCACCGGCGATGTCGGCGCGGCCGCGCCGAGCCTGCTTGCCGCTGCCAATGACAACGAGCGCGAGCAGGCGGCGAAAGCGCTTGTGATGGCGCGCAACGAACTGACTCAAGCCATCGGCGCGCTGAACGCGGCGGACGCGGCGACGCTGAACAGGATCGTGCAGCCAATTCTTGAAAATCTGGGCCGGCTTCAGCAGTCGGTGGCCGAGCGGCGGTCGATCGCGGCGGCGCGCCGCGCGGGAATCGCCGATCTGCGCCAGACCCATCAGAAGCTCACCGAAAAGCTGATTCCGATCGCTGACGATGTCGGCTTCACGCTGGCGATGGCGCTGGAAACCACTGCTGACAGGCAGGACCTCGCGGTGATCCGCAAGACGCTGCTCGGCCTTGCCGATAATGAGTTGGGCGCGCTGCAGGCGGTGCTGGCGTTGCGTGCCGAATCCAATCTGCTGCTTGGCATTCTGGTGGAGGCGGCCGACCTGGCTTCCGCGGACCTGCTGCCGCCGGTGCGCGATCGCTTCAATGCCACCGCGCGACGGCTGGTGAAAGCCGCGGCGACGCTTCAGGACGCGGAGAGCGCCAAGCTGGTGGATAGGCTTGTCGCCATCGGCCGCGGCAACGGCAATATCTTCGATCTCAAGCTAAAGGAAATCGCGGCCGTCAAGACCGGCGCTGACGTGGTGGAGCAGAATCGCGAACTGACCTCGCAGCTTGCAATCGGCGTGCGCCAGCTCGGCCAGCGCAGCGAGGCGGCGGCGGCCGCCACGGTGCAGGCATCGGGGGCCGAAATTCACAGCGGCCGCATTCTGCTGATCGCTCTCGCCGTCGGCAGCCTGCTCGCGGCGCTCCTGATCGGCTGGCTCTATGTCGGCCGCGCCGTGGTGCGCCGGCTCGTCGGCTTGCAGCGGAGCATGAAGGCGATCGCGGCCGGCGATCTGTCCGCCGAAGTCGTGGCCGGCGGCTCGGACGAGATCGGATCGATGGCGGCGGCGTTGCGCGTATTCAAGGACCACATGGTGGAATCCGACCGCCTGCGGGCGGAGCGCGCCGAGGCCGAACAACGCAGCGCGGAGCAGCGCCGCGTCGACATGCAGCAGCTTGCCGACGAGTTCCAGGCGGCGATTGGCGAGATCGTTCAGACCGTGTCGTCGGCCTCGACCGAACTGGAAGCCTCGGCCAAGACCCTGACTCACACCGCATCGGAAACCCGGCAGTTGTCGGGGATGGTGGAGCATGCGTCGGGCGACGCTTCGAACAACGTCAACTCGGTCGCGAGCGCCACCGAGGAGATGACGGCGTCGATCGCCGAGATCAACCGCCAGGTGCAGGAATCCACCCGCATCGCCACCGAAGCGGTTCAGCAGGCGGAAATCACCGACGCGCGTATCAACGAACTGTCGCAGGCGGCAACCCGTATCGGCGACGTCATCAACCTGATTACCACCATCGCCGAGCAGACCAACCTGCTGGCGCTCAACGCCACCATCGAGGCGGCACGGGCGGGCGAATCCGGCAGGGGCTTTGCGGTGGTGGCGCAGGAGGTCAAGACGCTCGCTACCCAGACCAGCAGGGCGACCAGCGAGATCAGCGCCCAGATCGCCGGGATGCAGGTGGCGACGCAGGACTCGGTCGCCGCGATCAAGCAGATCGGAACCACCATCGGCCGCATCTCGGAGATCGCCTCGACCATCGCCGCGTCGGTCGAGCAGCAGGGCGGCGCGACGCGGGAGATCGCCAACAACGTGCAGGAGGCGGCGAAATCGACCCACCAGGTGGCCGCGAACATCACCGAGGTCAACAAGGGTGCGTATGAAACCAGTTCGGCGTCGGCGCAGGTGCTGGCCTCGGCGCAATCGCTGTCCAGCGAAAGCAATCGGTTGAAGTGCGAGGTCGGCCGCTTCCTCGAAACAGTGCGTGCGGCCTAGGACCTTCCGCTTCTGATGGAATCAGAAGCGGAACTTTATCTTTATTTTTTGACGCGTTTTCTTCACGCGAACCGATATCCACTTCGCTCGAAAACGCTATAAGCCGTGCGTTTTGAGAAGTTAGCCCGGAGCGGCCGTGCACCTGCGCGGCCGCTTCAGGGTGGCGGCTCGAATGATTGACGCCCGGCGGTCGCGCTATCCGGCGTGGCCGGGATGACGCGAAGCTACGGCGGGCTCCCTGAGGTCGAGCAGATCGCCAAGCAGTTGCGGCCGGTGAAAGAGATAGCCCTGGCCGATGTCGAGTTTGGTCCGGCTCGTCAGATAGTCGTTCTCCTCGGCCGTCTCGATGCCTTCCACCACCACTGATATTCCGAGCGCCACCCCCAGCGACTCGATCGCGCGAAGGATGCTCTGGTTGCGTGGACGTTGATGGATCGCCGTGACCAGAGATCGATCGATCTTGAGTTCGTCGACGGTTAGTTCCGCAAGCTTCGCCAGTGACGAATAGCCGGTGCCGAAGTCGTCGATCGAGATGGCGATGCCGGCGGAGCGTAGCACCGGGAGCACATGGGTCTGGAACGGTCCGGTCGCGGCGAGCGACTCCTCGGTCAGCTCAAGGATGAAGCGTTCGGCGCGGCCGGTCTCGGCCAGGCGCCGGGTCAACCTCAGCATGAACGGGATGTCGGCCGCCTGCGCCGGCGAGACGTTGATGCTGTAGCAGACGCCTTCTCCGAACCGCGCTTCTAGATCGGGCAGATTGCGGGTCAGGTCATCGGCGAGAAGCATCGTGATATCGTCGAGCAGGCCGAGTTCGCCGGCCAGCGGCAGAAATTCGTACGGCGCGTGCATCTGGCCGCGCCCGTCGATCCAGCGCACCAGGGCTTCGAAGCCGATAGTATCGCCGCTCCTGATATTGACCTTCTGCTGAAGCGCGCAACAGAACTCGCGGTTGGATACGGCGTCGCGCAACTGCTGTTCGAGCGACAGCTTCTCGCTCGCCTGCCGCCCGAGATCGCGAGTGAAGAACGCCACGCTTCCCTTGGCGGAGGTCTTGGCGCGATACATCGCCATGTCGGCGTGCCGCCGCAGCGTGTCGTAATCCTCGCCGTGTGTCGGGTAGAGGGCTACGCCGATCGAGCCAGAGGGCCGGATTTCCGCATCCTCGATCCGCAGCGGCCGGCGCAGGCAGTCTCGGACGCGGTTGATGACCAGCGATATCTCCGAGCGGTGCGCGAGAGGATCGAGCACGATGACGAATTCATCGCCGCTGATGCGCCCGAACACATCGGTCGGCCCGATGACGGAGCGGACGCGCTCGGCCACCTCGCGCAGCAGGGTATCGCCGGCGGCGTGGCCGTGAGCGTCGTTGACGCGCTTGAAATCGTCGAGGTCGATGAAGGCCAGCGCCAGTTTCTGGCCGGGCCGGTTGTGCGCGATTATATCGCGCACCAGTTCCTGAACGTAGGCGCGGTTCGGCAATCCGGTGAGCCGGTCGTGATTGGCGCGGAAACTTAAGGCTTCCTGGCTGGCCTTCAACTGCTTAGTCAGGTGTTTCAGGCGCTGGCTTTCGGCCTCGGTCTGGCTTGCACGTTTGGCGGCGAAGGCATGAGAGGCCAGCAGCGAGAATTTCCGCGCCAGTGTCACCTGCGAGCGGTCGAACCCCGGTTCGCCGCACGCCCGCAACAGCAGCATGAGGCCGCGGCGGCCGCGCACGCCGAGCGGCAGATAGAGCGCCGGTTGCTTTCCCGACAGCGTCAGCCCTTCGATATCTGGCCAGACATCGACGCCGGAATCCGAAACCGTGGTGACGATGCGCCCGGACAGAACCTTGTGAAAAATTTTGCTGCTCGCCCACACCGAGCCGACCGCCGCGGCGTGGCTGGAGGCGACGCATTCGAGTGTATCGACCCCGTCGTCCCGCTCGATCAGGACGATGGCGCAGGAGCAGGCGAAGACCGGCATCAGGGCCACGAACACGCCGGCGAAGGGATCGTCGTCGCCCTCGACGCACAGCACGGTGTCCAGCGCCGTCAGCAGCAGGTTGGCATGGGTGGTTTCGGTGCGCAGGAGATCCATCTCCCTGCGCATCGCGACAAGTGTCTCGCGAAGCTCCTCGGAGTCTTCCATCGTTCTGCCGTTACGTGCCGAACGCGATAGCCGAGATCATCAGATTGCCGTGCGCGTTCTTGTTGAGAATGGCGCCCTGCTCGCCGAAGGTGAAGCAGCCGAGGAACGGCTTGCCGTCGAAGCTGGTCGAAACCGCTTCCGAGACTTTCGGCATCTCGTCGCCCACGGCCAACATGCAGCCCGCACAATAGACCACCAGTCCGCCGGCGAGGTTCGCCGCGCCGCCCGGCAACGTCGCGGCCGCGGCGGAGGCGACCTTGCCGGCTCGCTCGACCAGCCGGAGCTTGTTGCCGCGCATACTGAACAGCCGTGTGCCTTCCTCGATGGTGGCGAAGGTAGACAGCGCGCCGTTCTCCAGAATCTGATCGGGATGGACGAGGAGATAGTGGGTAATGCCCTCGATCTTGCCGGCATCGATACCGACAGGGTGCATCGTGGTGTCGGTTAGGATGTTGCCGCCGGTAACCACCTTGGCCGACAGGGTACCGCCGATCCAGCGGTTGTAGACCTCCGCCGCCGGCGCGCCGTCAATGGAGATGATCTGCCGGCCCCGCGTCTTGGTGGCGATGCCGCTCTCGCCGCTCGGCTCGTAGCCACCCTGGAACGCGAAGCCGATGCCGCCGGACGAGAACAGCACGCCAACCACAAGTCCGTCCTCGATCGGCCCCTGCGGCCCGATCTGACGCCACTTGCCGGCGACCTCGTTGTCGGCCGAACTGCCACCGATGATCGGGCAACGATCGCCGACCACGCGGCGAAGGCCCTCGATCACCGCTTCCTCCTGGCCGGGAGCCTGATAGATCCAGATCAGTTCGGGTAATTCGCCGGCGCAACCGGCGTTGTTGAGCGCGGCATGAAGCGCGCGCTCGGCGCAATCGGCGACGTCGCCCTGAAGGCGCGTGGCCGCCGCGCCGTATTCGCCGTCGGGGTCGGTGACCAGCAGCAGGCCGATCGAACCCCCGCCACCGAGGCCGGCCTCGTTCATGACTCCGGCACACGATGTGCCGCCGAGCAATGCGGTGTCGCCGAATCGGGCGCGAACGAAATCGAAGATCGCGTGGTCGTCGTGCGGGCAATCATAGAACGCGCACACGAAATCCGGCGCGATGGGCTCCGCCGCGTCGAGTGCGGCGGCCAGCCCCGACAATGCCTGATCCGTCGATGACCCGGCGGCGACAACTGATTTCAAGGCGACCATGGATAGTCTTCCCGTTTATCGATGACTTGAGAGGCCCGGACGGCGGTTCGCCGGCGCGGCCGATGTGAATCGGGCCGTCGGCAAGCCGCATCATCCGCTATCGAAGGTATCCCCAACAGGGCGATGCCGGTATTGGACACGATGCGATCGGCGGATGCTATTCAGCCTCGCCCAAAATCTGTTCCAGGAACGGCGCGACTTCGTCGACCGGGATCGGCCGGCTGTACAGATAGCCCTGCGCCTCGACGCAGCCTTCGAGATTGAGACGTCGCATCTGTGCCTCGGTCTCGACGCCCTCGGCGGTGGTGGTCATGCCGAAGCTCGCGCCGAGACCGGCGATGGCGCGGACGATGGCGAGGCTGCCCTCATCGACGAGTACGTCGCGAATGAACGACTGGTCGATCTTGATCTTGTCGAAGCGGAAGTTGCGCAGATATCCGATGCTCGAATAGCCCGTGCCGAAGTCATCCATCGAAATGCGTGCGCCTAGGTCGCGCAACTGATTGAGGATTTCGATATTGCGCTCGGTCTTGTCGAGCAGCACCGATTCGGTGATTTCCAGTTCGAGCCGCGAGGCGTCGAGGCCGGAGGTCGCCAGCGCATTCATCACCGTGGCGGTGAGGTTGTCCTTGAGGAATTGCAGCGGCGACAGATTGACCGAGACGGAAATATCCTCCGGCCACTTGGTGGCGTCGCAACATGCCTGACGTATCGCCCATTCGCCGATCTGAATGATGACGCCGGTTTCCTCGGCGATCGGGATAAACTCGGACGGCGGGATAAAGCCGCGCTCCGGATGATTCCATCGCATCAACGCTTCGAAGGCGGTGACCTTCTTGGTCTGAAGATTGACCAGCGGCTGATAGTGCAGGCTGAAGTGATCGTGAACCAGCGCGTGCCGCATATCGCGTTCGAGGATACGCCTGGCCTGCACGATCGAATCCATCTCCGGATCGAACAGGCGGAACGTGCCGCGGCCGCCGGCCTTGGCGCTATACATCGCAAGATCGGCGCTTTTGAGCAGGTTCTCGGCGGTGATATCGGCATCGTTGCTGATCGCAATGCCGACGCTGGCGCCGACCGTAAGCTCATGCCCCTCGATGTGATGGGGCTGGCTCGCGGTGCGGATGATCTCGTTCGCCAGCGCGATGGCGGACGCGGGCTGAGCGACCGGCATCTGCAAGATGGCGAACTCATCGCCGCCGAGGCGGGCGACGCGATCGGTCGCGGGAAGCACGTCGCGGATGCGGTTGGCGATGGCCTTGAGCAGCAGGTCGCCGATCGAATGGCCAAGGGCGTCGTTGATGGTCTTGAAGCCATCGAGATCGACGAACAGCACGGCGATAGGATGGTTGGTGGTCGTGCGGTCCTTCAGCGCTTCCTCAAGCTGCTCCTTGAACAGCAGACGGTTGCCAAGCCCGGTGAGCGAATCGTGATAGGCCAGATACTGCGAGCGGGCCTGCGATTGCTCGCGATCGGCGATCTCGACCTGAAGGCGCTTGTTGGCATCGATCAGACGGCTGGTCCGTTCCTCTACGCGGCGCTCCAGATCCTCGTTGACGCGCGCCAGCGTCTCGTTGGCGGTGACGAGCTTCAATTCGGCGTGACGCCGGCTGATCTGCGTGTTGACGCGCGCCAGCGCCACGGCGAAATCGACAGGCTTCGTCACGTAGTCGTTGGCGCCGAGTTCAAGCGCGTCGACGACGTTGCTGCTTTCGGACTTCGCCGTCACCATGATGACGGGAAGCGCCGTCGCCGACTTCTGCTCGCGGATGCGCCTCAGCGTCTCGATGCCGTCGATTCCCGGCATCATGATGTCGAGCAGCACCAGGTCGAATTCCTGCTGGCCGATCAGTTCGATCGCGGTGAAACCGTTGTCCGCCTCGACAATCTCGAAGCCTCGCCGCTGAAACCGGCGAGCCAGGATGGTGCGATTGTCACTGATGTCGTCGACGATCAGCAGGCGGTGGCGTACGGCCGGAGTGTTGTTGTCCTCGACGGACTGGGATGCTTCTGGCCGAAGCATGGTGACACGGGGGTTAGGGGCGCTGGACATCAGTATGATTTCCGCTCTTCAGATTGCGACTGCCTGCGCAGAAAGCATCGGCGCATCGATGGTATCGTCTTGCGTTGCGTCCTGTTCGGTCATTTGCGCGAGAACCCGGATGGTGAAGCAGGATCCGAGGCCAACTTCGCTGGTGACGGAGATGCCCCCGCCCATCAGCGCGCAAAGTTTCTGGCTGAGCGCCAGGCCAAGTCCGGTACCACCATATTTATTGGACGTGCCGCGCGAGGCTTGACCGAAATTCTGGAACAGCCGGCTCAGTTGCTCGGGCGCAATGCCGATCCCGCTGTCCCGAACCTGAATTTCGATCCAGTCGCCGGCCTGACTCTTGCGTAGTTGTACGGACAGGGTGATGGAGCCTTCCTCGGTGAACTTCGCCGCGTTGCTCATCAGGTTGAGCGCGGCCTGGCGCAGCTTGGTCTGATCGGTCGAAACCGTCCCGAGATTGGCGGGGCACTTGACGATCAGCTTGTTGTTCTTGGTCGCCATCATCGGCTGAATGTTGGCGACGACGTCGTGGATCATGTCGTTCAGGTTGAACTGCGTGATGTTGATGTCGATGGCGTTCGACTCGATCCGCGACAGGTCGAGAACGTCGGTGACGAGCGACAGCAGATGCTTGCCGGCGGAATTGATCCGCTCGAGATCGACCCGTTTGGCCTCGTTCTTGCCCTCGAACTCGATATCCTCCAGCAGGATTTCGCTGAAACCGATCACCGCGTTGAGTGGCGTACGAAGTTCATGGCTCATCTTGGCGAGGAAGATCGACTTGGCGCGATTGGCTTCGTCCGCCATGTTCTTGGTTTCACGCAGGCGCGCGGCGGTTTCGCGGTGGAGTTCAATTTCCCGTTCGAGATCGGACTTCATCGCGATCATATTGGCGTAGAAGATCGCCATCCACGACATGTAGATCGTGGCCGACAGGATCGAAACCCAGCCAACGAATGCAAGCTGTGCCTGCGGCACCAACTCGGGAAAGCCCCATATCATATAGGCCGCGCAGAAGCCGCCGATATTGACGATGAACAGGCTGAGAACGAAGACCGGCCGGTCCGAAAGGTAAAAGAAGCCGAGCAGAACGCTGACGATCAGCCACGGCAGGAACGGCGAGCTGACGCCGCCGTAGTAATAGGCGCCGAACAGTGAAGTGAAAGCGAGCAACTCGACCGACAGCAGGGCGGCCAGCCGCAGGTTGCCGGTAAATTTGTAAACGAACGGAAAGGCGAAGAACAGCCAGACGCAGGCGATGATCGTCCAGCAGGCGAAGCCGGGATTGGGATCGCTGAGAAACAGGAACAGACTGATCGATTGCGACAGCGCCGGCCCGGAGAGGTGGGTAAAGACGAAGTTGCGCGCGAGGCTGAGTTCGGATCGCTCGACCCTGGCGGTGTCCGGAATGAACCAATCAATGATCTTTAAAAATGTGCTGACTATGCGCATCCTGCGTCGCCTTCGGGTGTGACTTCTGTCGCGAGCAAGCTAGGGTAAGTGTTTTTAATAATTGGTTTAAGCGGCGGGCGCCGCCGATTAAGACACCCTTAAATGAAGCCTGATACCTAATGGTTGGTGCAGATACCGTCCGCTTGCCGTCGGGTAGTCGCGGGCATCCCGGACTGGATGATAACGGTACGCGGATCGATCAAGTCTCTCGCAGAAAGCGACGCGGATTCTATGAAAAAGAAAATGTTGCAGATGATTGCCACGCTCGATCGTCTGGTCAGCTATTTCATTCCGGAAAAGATCGCCGCCGATCGGGACGCGCGCAACCGGGCTCACGTCTTTCTCATCAGCCACATTCTCGGGCCGTTCATCGGAAATGTAGTTCCGATCGCGCTGTTCGTATTCGATCCGCATCCCGATTTCGCGGTCGCCGTTCTGGCTCTCTCGATTACTGCGTTCTGGGTATTTCCGTTCGCGCTGCGTGCCGGCGTGCCCTATGATCCGCTGGCGCTGGTTTCGATCCAGAACCTGATCTTCTGCATTCTGTGGAGCTGCTATTTCTACGGCGGCGTCGCTTCGCCGACCGTCCCCTGGATTCTCACCATCCCGCTTCTGGCATTCTTCTATCTCGGCTCCTCGGCACGGCTGCGGCTGATCGCGATCGCCATGTTCGCGACCAACGTCGCGGTATTCAGCATGCTTTACGCGCACGGTCTGCCGGTCAGGGACGATCTGCCGCTGGTCGCGCTTCAGCGCCTCGGCATCGTCTCGACCATTGCCGCTTCGCTCTACGTGGTGTTGATGGCGATCTACTACGCCAAGGTGCAGGCGTCTCAGGCCGAGCTTGAAAGCAAGATGCGCGAGCACATGGTAATTGCCGCCGAGTTGCGCGCCGCGACCGCGGAGGCCGAGCGGGCCGGCGCCGCCAAGGCGGAGTTTCTCGCCAAGATGAGCCATGAACTGCGCACGCCGCTCAATGCCGTAATAGGCTATAGCCAGATTCTGCTGGAGGAAGCCGAGGATGAAGGCGACGACGGCAGCATCGCCGACCTGACCAAGATCCACAGTGCGGGCCAGCACCTGCTGAAGCTTATCAACGAAGTGCTTGACCTCTCCAAGATCGAGGCCGGCAAGATGGAGCTAGACCTACGGGAAACCCGGGTGACCGAGTTGCTGGAGGATCTGGTGTGCGGGGCGGAGTCCGCTGCCGCCGATAATGGCAACGAGGTCGTCATCACCATCGCCAACGATCTCGGTATCCAGCTTTACGATGCGGTGAAATTCCAGAACATGGTCCGGCAACTGCTGGACAATGCCATCAAGTTCACCGAGAACGGCCGGGTCGATCTGATGGCGCGGCTCGAACAGAGGGGAGCCGACGCCAACCTGGTGATCGATGTGGTCGATACCGGGATCGGAATTGTGCCGGACCGCATCGAGCAGTTGTTCGAGGAGTTCAGCGTCGCCGACGATTCCAGCACCAGCAAATACGGCGGGACGGGTCTCGGGCTCGCGCTCAGTCAGAAGCTCTGCGCGCTGATGGGCGGTGAGATCTTCGTCGAAAGCGAACTGGGCAAGGGCAGCCGCTTCACCGTCCGGATGCCGGCCAGGGTTCAGGAGATCGATATCGTCGCATCGGCTCCGCTGGTTCCGCAACTCGATGCGGCCGACATCCTTCATGAACCAACGCCGGTGATCGCAAATGCCTAAGGTCCTCCTCGTCGAAGACAACGAAATGAACCGCGACATGCTCACCCGGCGTCTTACGCGTCAGGGTTTCACCGTGGTCTGCGCCTGCGACGGTGCGGAAGGGGTGGCGATGGCTTCAGGCGAGATGCCCGATGTGATCCTGATGGATGTCGCGCTCGGCGAGATGGATGGCTGGGAAGCTACTACGCTGATCAAGGCCAACCCTGCGACCACGGCGATCCCGGTCATCGCGCTGACGGCGCACGCGCTCGCCAGCGACCGCGACAAGAGCGTCGAGGTCGGCTGCTCGGATTTCGACACCAAGCCGGTGGACTTGCAGCGACTGCTCGGCAAGATCCGCGGTTGCTTGAGCGTCGTCGAGCGACAGGCCGCCGTCGCCTGATCGACCGCTGCTGCGGCGGTTTCAATTTTTGCGTCTGTGCCAAGCGGAAGCAGGCGCGCCGTTGCGCGGTCCTTGATCCGCGATACCAACGGCAAGGCCCGCTGTGCAAGCGGGCCTTGGGACGAATCCGGTCTATTAGATGGAAGTGGGTCCTGGCGATTATGTTGCGGGTGGCGACAGACGCCGCCGCAGGAACGGCGCGTCAGAACTTGAAAGCCGCGCCGATGCGCACGGTGCTGAAGCGCGGATCCTGCGTTCCGCTCAAGCCGGGGAACGACGTCACGGAATCGTAGCGCGACTGGCCGTAGTCCGTGTAGCGGTATTCCGCCCGCACCAGCAGGTTCGGATTCACCGCGACCTCGACGCCGGCGCCCGCGGTCCAGCCGGTTCGCACCGACGAGGTGGTTTCGGCGATGCTGGTCAGTTGATTGAAATAGGTGTGGCTGAGCTTGCCGAAGGCGACGCCGCCGGTGCCGTAGAACAGCACGTTGTCGGCCGCGTAGCCGAGACGTCCGCGCAACGATCCCTGCCAGTCGAGCACGGTGTTGCCTTCGCCGCCCACAAGCGGATCGCTCCAGCTTCCCTTGACGTTGGCGGCTTCGATATCGCCTTCGAGGCCGATCACCATACTGCCGAACTGGTAGTTGCCGCCGCCATAAAGGCCGCCGACGATGCCGCTGGAATCGTAACGCTTCTCGAAGCCGGTGAAGGCACCGTTTGCGGTGAAGTATTCGAATAGATGGTCGTTGCCCCAAGCGTAGCCGACAGCGCCGCCGAGATAGAGGCCGGTCCACGAGGCGACCGGGGGCGGCGCGAACGGGACGGCCTTATAGGGAATGCCAAGATCGGCCGCGCTTGCGGCGCCGAGGCTGAGAGAGAGAGCCGTCGCCGCTACCGATGCGGCCCACGACAGGCCGGTTCGTCCGATATGAGATTGAAACGTGCTTGGCATAGCGCCCCACTTGCTCCGGTATGGTCCGACGAATCGTCGAACGACACTTTCCTGCGGGGAACTATGCAGTTGTTAAGGTTAATGACTGGATAACTACGGAACAGGTTTCTTCGGATCGTCGTTGGTAGAGTAATTGTCTGTCTCATGTGGGGTCGTTAATGATCACGTCCGGCAACGTCCGGTTGCATCGATCTCCTGTATCAATCCGTTGAATTCGCGCCAAGTCTCAATTCGCGCGGAACAACACGTAACGATTGGGTCACTGTAGTTCGAAAACCTATGGTCGAGTAGGGCTCGGGAGGTCGAAACCTACCTCGAATTAATCTCTCTGCGGCATCGTGCTCTCGGTTCAAACAAATCTTTTCAATCAAGAAAAGAGCCTAGAACAGGGGATTTCGATGTCAAACGTCACTACCGCCTATGTTCCGCCCGCAGCATTGACCGGCAGCATGAGGGATTTCCGCGTTCCCGGCGGTATCGATCTGCTTGGCCGCACGCAGGGTTTCTTCAAGTGGCAGAACCTCCGCCGGCAGAACGGCATGTGGCCGTTCTCGCGCGCCACGGAAGATGGGCCGAGCACGGTGTGCTCCGCGCAGGACGACAGCGGCAACAAGATGCGTGGGGTCAACTTCGCGTCGCAGGATTACCTGAGCCTTTCGGCGCATTCCGGGATCAAGGCGACCGCCAAGGAAGTGATCGAGCGTTGCGGCGTCCATAGCGCAGGCTCGCCGGCGCTGGTCGGCAACACCTCTTATTCGGTCAAGCTGGAACGCAAGATCGCCGACTTCCTGCAAATGAAGGAAGTCGTGCTGTATCCGACTGGCTGGGCAGCGGGCTTCGGCGTCATCAAGGGGCTGGTGCGTTCCGCGGATCATGTGGTGATGGACATGCTGGCGCATTCCTGCCTTCAGGAAGGCGCGAATGCCGCGACCAACAACATCCATCTGTTCCGTCATCTCGATAACGACTACTGCCGCAACATTCTCACCAAGATCCGCTCCAAGGACAAGGAGAACGGCATTCTGGTGGTCACCGAGGGCCTGTTCTCGATGGACTCCGATACGCCGGATCTCGCCGGGCTTCAGGAACTGTGCCACGAGTTCAACGCGACGCTGGTGGTTGACGTGGCCCATGACCTCGGCAGCCTCGGCGAGAACGGGCGCGGCCACATCGGGATGCAGAATATGCTCGGCAAGGTCGACATCGTGATGGGCAGCTTCTCGAAGACGTTCGCCTCGAACGGCGGCTTCGTCGCCTGCAAGAGCCGCGCGGTGAAGGAGTATCTGCGCTTCTATAGCGCGCCGGCGACGTTCTCGAACGCGCTGTCGCCGGTGCAGGCCGCGACCGTGCTGAAAGCCTTCGAGATCGTCGAGTCGGACGAAGGACGGGCGCAACGCGAGGCGCTGATGACCAACATCCTCAGCCTCCGTCAGCATCTGCGCGACGCTGGCCTTGGCTATTACGGCGATCCGTCGGCGATCGTCTGCGTCAAGATGGGCAGCGAAGGTCTGGCCCGTCTGGTCAGCCGGCGACTGCCCGAGCTCGGTCTGGTCGCCAACCTGGTCGAATTCCCGGCGGTGCCGAAGGGACAGGCGCGCATCCGGATGCAGGTGATGGCCAATCATTCCGAGCACAACATCATCAAGGCCGTCGAGATCCTGAAGCAGGCGCGGCAGGAGGCCGAGGTCGAGTTCGAGGACCTCAAGCGCCCGGCGCAGGCCGAGCAGCGGGCCGTCGCGTAACGATGCGATAAGCGGCGGGATCGGCCGGGACTATGGTCCCGACCGGCCCTGTTCGCTTTCCGGAATCCCTGCCGTTGGCACGGCGAGACCCCACATATCGAGCCCCGGTTCTGGCGGACAGGACCGGGGCTCGATGATTCCGGTCTGACGCGCTGTTTTCGCGTGCGCGCGATGTCAACCGCAAGAATCGATGTCGCGCGCTGTCGCAATGGTGTAACCGACGGACGGCGCGCCGCCGCGCGCCTGCACTCCCGCTTCGCGAACCGGACAACGATCCGCTTCGTCACCAACCAGTCAGGCGCTCAATGATCCGCATCGATCGACGTGATCTCTCCTTCCAGCTCTACGACGTGCTCGACTCTGATTGCTTGTGCCAAGCCGACCGCTTCTCCGATTGGGATCGCACCACCATCGACGCCTCGCTGGATGCGGCCGAGCGCATTGCGATGGAGCACTTCCTGCCGCACGCGGCACATCTCGACGAGAACGAACCGAGGTTCGTGGACGGCAAGGCCGTCGTCGATCCGGCGGTCGGTGCGGCGCTTGCCGCCTATCGCGACGCGGGATTTTTCGGCGCCAAGTTCGACCACGAATGGGGCGGCGCGCAGATGCCGGAAACGGTTCGCAGCGCCACATTCTATATGTTCTCGACGGCCAACGTCGGCACCGCCGCCTACCCGATGCTGACGGTCGGCGCGGCCAACCTGATCGCGACGTTCGGTGACGCGCGGCAGAAGGACCTCTATCTTCGGCCGATGGTCGAAGGCCGTTACTTCGGTACGATGTGCCTGTCCGAGCCGCAGGCGGGCTCTTCGCTCTCCGATATCGCGACCCGCGCCGAGCCGCGCGGCGACGGCAGTTACACCATTGTCGGCCGCAAGATGTGGATATCGGGCGGCGAACAGGACATCTCAGAGAACATCATCCACATGGTGCTGGCGAAGATTCCCGGCGGCCCGCCGGGCGTCAAGGGCATCTCGCTGTTCATCGTGCCCAAGTACCGGCTCGACGCCGACGGCAATCCGGGCGAGCGTAATGGCGTGGTGCTGGCCGGGCTCAATCACAAGATGGGCTATCGCGGCACCACCAATACGCTGCTCAATTTCTCCGAGGGCGCGCCGGCCATCGGATATCTGGTCGGTGAGCCGCATCGCGGTCTGGCCTACATGTTCCAGATGATGAACGAGGCGCGCATCGGCGTCGGCGTGGGCGCGTGCGCGCTGTCGGCCGCGGGCTATCAGGTCGCCCTCGGATATGCCGGCGAGCGGCCGCAGGGCCGGCTTCCCGGCGAGAAGAATCCCTTGGCCGCGCAGAACCTGCTGATCGAGCACGCCGACATCCGACGGTTGCTGCTGGCGCAGAAATCGGCCGTCGAGGGCGCGCTGGCGCTGTTGCTTTACTGCGCGCGGCTGGTCGATACGGCCGCCACCGAGCCGGATGCGCGCGTGCGCGCCGAATCCGAACAGCTACTCGATCTGTTGACGCCGGTCGCCAAATCATGGCCGTCGGAGTTCTGCCTTGAGGCCAACAAACACGCCATCCAGGTGCTCGGCGGCTATGGCTACACCCGCGACTATCCGGTCGAGCGGCTTTATCGCGACAACCGGCTGAACCCGATCCACGAGGGCACCCACGGGATTCAGGGCATGGACCTGCTCGGCCGCAAGGTGACGCAGGGCGGCGGCGCGGCGCTGTCGCTTCTGGTCGCACGCATCGATGAGACGATTGATGAGGCGAGGGCGATTGCGTCGTTGCGGGGCCACGCCGACGATCTCGCGGCCCATGTCGCGGAAACCGAGGCGGTCACGCGGACGCTCGCGGCGGAGATGACGCGTGATCCGCAGAAGGCGCTGGCTAACGCCACCGTCTATCTCGACGCGTTCGGGCACGTCGTCGTCGCATGGATGTGGCTCAGGCAAGCCGTCATCGCCGCCGGTCTGCTGGCGAAAGGCGAGGGCGAAGCTGATTTCCTCAACGGCAAGCTTGCGACCTGCCGTTATTTCTATGCCTACGAGTTGCCCAAGACACGCACTCAGCGCGAGCTGCTGGCGGCGCTGGACGACACCACGCTGTCGATGCAGGCCGCGTGGTTCTGACGCCATGCGTGGTTAAAAGGAAAATATCGCATCCGAGCCTGCCCGACATATGGCGACCGCCACCGCGCCAATCGGCAAGGTCGAACGACGTTACATAAACGCGGAGCCCCGCTTCTGGTCTGATCAGAAGCGGGGCTCCGTCCGGGGTTAGTGTGGCCCCGTAGGGGCGCTTGTCTCTCAGGCGGCGGCGTCGGTGACGGCGCTGTCGTCGTCCTCGGAGTCGACGTCCGTATCGCCGTCGGTTTCGCCGTCCGCTTCCGCCTTGGCGCCGCGGCGCGGGCTCTTGGCAAGCTGGCCCTCGATTTCCTTGATCGCTTCGGTCTCGGTGACATGCTGGACCACCGCGATCTCCCGCGCCAGCCGGTCGAGCGCCGCTTCGTAAAGCTGGCGTTCGCTGTAGGATTGCTCCGGCTGCGATTCCGAACGGTAGAGGTCGCGCACCACCTCGGCGATGGCGACGATATCGCCCGAATTGATCTTGGCTTCGTATTCCTGGGCCCGGCGCGACCACATGGTGCGCTTGACCCGCGCCCGCCCCTTAAGGGTTTCCAGCGCACGCTTGACCAGCGCCGGCTCGGAGAGCTTGCGCATCCCGACATTGGCGACCTTGGCGGTCGGCACCCGCAGCGTCATCTTGTCCTTGATGAAGTTGATGACGAACAGTTCGAGCTTGGCGCCCGCGATTTCCTGCTCCTCGATCGACAGAATCTGGCCGACGCCGTGAGCGGGATAAACGACGAACTCGTTGGTCTTGAAGCCCTGACGCTGGGTCAGCACCTTTTTCGGCTCCTCGGCGCGCACGGGCGCGACCGGAGCCTTAGCAACCGGTGCCTTAGCCAAGGGAGCCTTAGCCAAGGGAGCCTTGGGAGCGGGCGGGGCCTTGCTCGCCGGAGCCTTGGCGACAGGAGCCTTCGCCACTGGAGCTTTGGCCACGGGCGCCTTGGCCACCGGACTCCTGGCAGCCGGCCTTGCGGCGGTCCTGGCGGAGTTCTTGGGCGCAGCCGCTTTCGCAGCAGTCGCTTTCGCGGCAGTCGTCTTCGAGACGACCGCCTTCTCGGCGGCCTTCGCAGTCTTGTTCAGCATTGCACTTCTTTTGTTCTTGGAGGACTTTGCCGCCTTTGCCTTGGTGGTGGATGGCTTGGCGGATGACGGTCTGGTGGCAGTTGATGGCTTGGTGGTTGACGGCTTGGCAGATGCCCGTGCTGTTGTGGCCGGCCCGCGAGCACGGCCCCGGGTTGTCCTGCGGCTTGCCGCAGCCGTCTTACCCGTACTTTTAGAAATACTCGTTTTACGCGTTTTTTGTGACACAGCCTGCGCGCGAAACAACCGCGCCCCTGTTCGAAAAAATTGTCTGTAAGAACCCATCAGGGCCTAAACGACGGCGCGAACAGGGTCCGACGAACTAAATGTTCCTAATATTAGCACATTTCCTGCAAAAATCAATGGCTTATGGCCGGATGCCGACCTATTGGCGGCTCCGGACGGTCACGATTCGTTAACAAGGTTAAGTCGAATGCTTAAAGCGCGGGCGGTGCCCGTAACCGCCGTTGGCTATGTCGCCGCTAATCGCCGGCTCCCGGCTCGGGCGAGAAATACTTCTCGAACTTGCCCCCCATGCCGTCGAACGCCTCGGCGTCGGATGGGGCGTCCTTCTTCTGGGTGATGTTCGGCCAGGTCTTGGCGTGCTCGGCGTTGATTTCGAGCCACTTCTCCAGCCCCGGCTCGCTGTCGGGCTTGATCGCCTCGGCCGGGCATTCCGGCTCGCACACGCCGCAGTCGATACACTCGTCCGGATGGATCACCAGCATGTTTTCGCCCTCGTAGAAACAATCGACAGGGCAGACCTCGACGCAGTCGGTATATTTGCACTTGATGCAGTTTTCGGTGACGACGTAGGTCATCCAAGGCTCCGGAACGGTCGAATTTTGAGTGCTGGCGTAGCGCAGTCGGCCCTGAGCCGCAAGGGAAGCGTGAGGGGCACGCGGGCGGCCTTGAGCCCATTGAATCGGACACTCAAGATGGTGTGCCGGGTGGAATTTGCAAATCGGTATAGAGTTGACGGCCGGCATCGGCATTGCCGCGCCGCTCGGCAAAACCGGTCACCTGGAGCACCCTCACGCCGCCGTCAAGCGTAATCGTGACGACGTCACCGAGCTTGACCCCGTGCCCCGGAGCGCTCTGCCGGCTGCCATTGACGCGAACCCGTCCCCGCTCCACCAGAGCCGCCGCGCTGGCGCGAGCCTTGACGATCCGCGCGTGCCACAACCACTTGTCGAGCCGCTGACGCTCCAAGCGCTCTCCTCAAGACCTGGAGGCTTCCGCGTCTGATGGTATCAGAAACTGAACCATCCAGTTCAACCCGCGTCCTTGCCGGTGTCCTTCCGGCCGGCCGAAAGCTGTTCCTTCAGCGCCGCCAGCTTGGCGAACGGCGAATTGGGATCGATCGGGCGGTCCCGGTCGCGCTCGCGCGGCGCGCTGCTGGCGAACGGCCGAAGCGCCGGACCGCCGCCC
>JBASBO010000044.1:0-6473 GCA_049651165.1 Xanthobacteraceae bacterium
GAGGCGTCCGTCGCCGACGGTGAAGCCGCCGCGTCCGCTTGCGCCGGCGGCGGCCCGGCGGCTTTCTCGTCGGCTGCGGCGAATGAAGGAGGAGGGGGCGTGAGGATGGACAGCGCCGCGCCGTGGCGGGCGAGGGTGCCGCGCGCCGATTCCAGCCCCTGTTCGAGCGCGGTGGTTCGCGCGTAAAGCCGGTCGCGGTCGCCGTTCAGCGTGTCGATGGCCGCCGAAAGGCGGCGGATATCGTTGCGGTTGTCGTGGGCGAGCGTTTGAAGCCGTTCGGACTGTCTGGCCAGTTCGGCCGCCGCGCCACGCTCGCGCGGCGCGCGAAGGCCGGACTGATTGACCAGCATCGCCAGCGTCACCGCGCCGACCGCGCCGACGCCCCACAGCGCCAGCCGCCACCGCAGCCGGCGGTCGGAGCCGCCGTCCTCCTCGGCGAGAAAAGTCGCCTCGACGCCGTCGAGGCCACCCAACGCCGCCCCGTCGGCCGGTTTTTTGCCGCGTTTTGCCATTTGATTGCGTCGGCCCCCGCTACCGGCGAATCGCTCGGCAGACATTAGCAGGAAATATCCGTGGTCCTCACCCGTGGCCGCGCTTATCCGCGCCGGTGGTGTCGCGGCCCGGCCGCCGATTTGATCTTCGCCGAAAACCGCTTATTGACGAAGCATCCTTAAACCGGGTCCGAGACAGGATTTCGCATGACCGGCCGAACCGCCCTCACAATCGTCCTCGCCGCCGGCGAGGGTACGCGGATGCGCTCCGCGATGCCGAAAGTGCTGCACCCGGTGGCCGGCCAGCCGCTGCTCGCCCATGTGCTCGCCGCCGCGCCTCAGGGCGCGGGGACGGCGCTCGCGGTGGTGATCGGGCCGGATCATCACGCGGTGGCCGACGAGGCACGGCGGGTCCGGCCGGAAGCCGGCATCTTCACCCAAGGTCAGCGGCTCGGCACCGCGCACGCGGTGCTGGCTGCAAAGCCCGCGATTGCCGAAGGCCATGACGATCTGCTGGTCGCGTTCGGCGACACCCCGCTGATCTCCGCCGCGACGTTTCAGCGGCTGCGCGCACCGCTCGCGGCCGGCGTAGGGCTGGTTGTGCTCGGCTTCCGCGCCGCCGATCCGACCGGTTACGGCCGGCTGGTGATGAACGGCGACCGGCTGACCGCGATCCGCGAGCAGGCCGACGCCAGCGCCGACGAGCGGACGATCACGCTGTGCAACGCCGGGGTGATGGCGTTCGACGGCCGCATCGCCTTGCAGGTGCTGGAGCGGATCGGCAACGCCAACAGCAAAGGCGAATATTATCTCACCGACGCGGTCGGGATCGTCCGCGCGCTCGGGCGCGATGTCGCCGTGGTCGAGACAAGCGAGGACGAAGTGCGCGGCATCAACACCCGCGCGCAGCTCGCACAGGCCGAAGCGGTGATGCAGGCGCGGCTGCGTCAGGCTGCGCTCGATGCCGGCGTCACCATGATCGCGCCGGAGACGGTGTTTCTCGCGGCCGATACCGCATTCGGTAAGGACGTAACGGTCGAGCCGTTCGTGGTGTTCGGGCGCGGCGTCAGCGTCGGCGACGGCGCAGTGATCCATTCGTTCTCGCACATCGAGAAGGCCGAGATCGGCGCCCGGGCGTCGGTCGGCCCCTATGCCCGGCTGCGGCCCGGCACCTCGCTCGGCGAGGGCGCGCGCGTCGGTAATTTCGTCGAGACCAAAGCGGCGGTGCTGGAAGCCGGCGTCAAGGTCAACCACCTGACCTATATCGGCGACGCGCAGATCGGCGCGGGGTCGAATATCGGGGCCGGCACCATCACCTGCAACTACGACGGCTTCGGCAAGTACAAGACGGTGATCGGCAAGGGCGCGTTCGTCGGCTCGAATTCCTCGCTGGTGGCGCCGGTGAAGATCGGCGAGGGAGCCTATATCGGCTCCGGCTCGGTTATCACCCGCGACGTCGCCGACAATGCGCTCGCGGTCGGACGCGGCCGGCAGGTCGAGCGAGAGGGCTGGGCGGAGAAATTCCGCGCCCTCAAGGCGGCGGCGAAGGCGGAGCGCAAATAGCGGCGCGCGGGCGCGAGGTGCGCCTCGCGCTTAAGATGTGGCAATTGGCAATAAATTTTGAGTACCTGAGGGTGAGCGTTTCTCGTTAAGAGACGCCGTGCCGGTTCCCGGCGCGCTTCGCAGGAGAGATGAACCCGTATGTGCGGCATCGTTGGGATTTTGGGACGTGGCCCGGTTGCCGAGCAATTGATCGATTCGCTCAAGCGGCTGGAATATCGCGGCTACGATTCCGCCGGCGTCGCCACTTGGGAAAACGGCTGCCTGAAGCGCTGCCGCGCCGAAGGCAAGTTGAAGAATCTCGAAGCCCGGTTGCGGTCGTCGCCGCTCAACGGCCATCTCGGCATCGGGCATACGCGCTGGGCGACGCACGGCAAGCCGACCGAGAACAACGCCCATCCCCACGCCACCGCGCGCGTCGCCGTGGTCCACAACGGCATCATCGAGAATTTCCGCGAACTGCGCGAGGCCCTTGAGAAGGACGGCGCGGTCTTCACCACCGAGACCGACACCGAGGTCGTGGTGCATCTGGTCGATGGTTATCTCGCCAAGGGGCTCGATCCGGTCGAGGCGGTCCGGGCCGCGCTGGGCCGGCTTCGCGGCGCGTTCGCGCTGGGCTTCATCTTCGCGGATCGGGGCGACCTGCTGATCGGTGCGCGCAACGGGCCGCCGCTGGCGATCGGCCATGGCGACGGTGAGATGTATCTGGGCTCCGACGCGATCGCGCTCGGGCCCCTGACCGACACCATCAGCTATCTTGAGGACGGCGACTGGGCCGTTCTGACCCGCGACGCCGTCACCATCTACGACAAGTCCAATATCGAGGTGCAGCGCGAAGCGATCAAGCAGAGCGCCACCACGTCGCTGGTGGACAAGGCCAACTACCGCCACTTCATGGCCAAGGAAATCCACGAGCAGCCGGAAGTCGTCGGTCACACGCTGGCGCGCATGGTCGATATGGCGAGCGAACGCGTCGCGCTGCCGGTCGAACTGCCGTTCGATTTCCGCGACGTGCGGCGCGTGGTCATCACCGCTTGCGGCACCGCGAGCTATGCCGGCTTCGTCGCCCGCTACTGGCTGGAGCGGTTCGCGCGGCTGCCGGTCGAACTCGATGTCGCCTCCGAGTTCCGCTATCGCGAGGCCCCGCTCGACAAGGGCGATCTGGCGATTTTCGTCTCGCAATCCGGCGAGACCGCCGACACCCTTGCCGCGCTGCGCTACGCCAAGGCGCAGGGCGCGCACACGCTGTCGGTCGTCAACGTAACGACCTCCACCATCGCGCGCGAGAGCGAGGTGGTGTTGCAGACGCTGGCCGGGCCGGAAATCGGCGTGGCCTCGACCAAGGCGTTCACCTGCCAGTTGATGGTGCTGGCGGCGCTTTCGATCGCGGCGGGACGCGCGCGCGGCGAACTCTCCGCCGAGGACGAAGGCAAGCTGGTGCGCAATCTGGTGGAGGTGCCGCGGCTGATGGCGGCGGCGCTGACGCTTGAGCCGCAGATCGAGCGGCTGGCGCGCGACATCGCGAAGTCGCGCGACGTACTCTATCTCGGGCGCGGCACCAGCTACCCACTGGCGCTGGAGGGCGCGCTCAAGCTCAAGGAAATCTCCTATATCCACGCCGAGGGTTATGCCGCCGGCGAACTGAAGCACGGCCCGATCGCCCTGATCGACGAGAACATACCGGTGGTGGTGATCGCGCCGCACGACCGCATCTTCGAGAAGACCGTATCGAACATGCAGGAAGTCGCCGCGCGCGGCGGCCGGATCATCCTGATGACCGATGCCAGGGGAGCCGAGGAAGCCACCATCGAATCGCTGGTGACCCTCACCATGCCGGACATGGCGGCGAGTTTCACTGCGCTGGTCTATGCGGTGCCGGTTCAGCTTTTAGCCTACCATACCGCAGTGGTCATGGGCACCGACGTCGATCAGCCGCGAAATCTGGCGAAATCGGTAACCGTTGAGTAGCCAAGGCGGCAGGAAGGGCAGGGCGGCTGCGCCGAATCGCGCGTCGTCGCCGCGCCAATGTCTGCTAATATGCGAACACGCGATCGACCCGATCGCTGTCGCCGATTGATTGATCCGGAACCGATGACCGACCGACCGATGCCGCCGCCGATGCCTCCTCCGGGAACGCCCCCACCGGACCCGCCGCGCGGCTTCGCGGCGCGTATCCGCAACTATTTCCTGACCGGGCTGATCGTCGCCGGGCCGGTCGCCATTACGCTTTATCTGACCTGGTGGTTCGTCACCTGGGTCGATGGGCTGGTGCGGCCGTTGATGCCGGCGAGCTACCGTCCGGAAAACTACCTGCCGTTCGGCGTGCCCGGATTCGGCCTGATCGTGGCTTTCGTGGCGCTGACTCTGCTGGGGTTCCTGACGGCGAATCTGCTCGGCCGCAAGTTGGTCAGCCTCGGTGAGCGACTGGTCGGCCGGATGCCGGTGGTGCGCGCGATCTATCGCGGGCTCAAGCAGGTGTTCGAGACGCTGTTCTCCGGTAGCGGATCGAGCTTCCGCAAGGTCGGCATGGTGGAGTTTCCCTCGCCGGGCATGTGGTCGATCGTGCTGATCTCGCAATCACCGAGCGTCGAGGTGGCGGAAAAGCTGCCGGGGCAGGAGGAGCACATCTCGGTGTTCCTGCCGTGCGCGCCGAACCCCACGACGGGCTTCTTCTTCTACGTGCCGCGCAGCAAGGTGATCGAGATCGACATGAGCACGGAAGACGCCGCGACCCTGATCATGTCCGCCGGCGTGGTGCAGCCGGGCAGTGGCGACGCGCAGAAGAAGATCAACGGACCGGCCGACATGGCGACTGCGACGCCCCGGAGCAAAGGCGCGGCCATGCCCGACGCCGTAAGGGCAGACTGACCTTTCATGCCGAAACGGATGCGTCCTTTCACAACACGACCGCTGGTCTTGTGGGTGATCTTTATCAGCGTCGTCGTGACGGCAATAACCGAACTGCGCATCGCGGGCCATGGCGGGGTGATGCGCTCGGCTATCGTGGCCTATGCCGCGTTCTTTACCAACATCGCGATTTCGGCGATCGGATTCCGCACGCCGGAACGAATCTGGTGGATCGCCAATATTGCATTGAGCATCCTGACGATGACATTCATCGGCTCGCCGACGCTGCCGAGCGCCGCGTGGACGGTCGGCCGTGTCCTGTTATCCAGGCTTTACGCATAGGTCCAAACGCGTAGGTCCGAGGCTCATCCCGCGCCGATCAGCGGGATCGCCTCGTCGCGCTCGTAGAGATAGAGCAGGCAGCGCAGCGCCTCGCCCGACGGGCCGGCGAGCTTCGGGTTGTCGCGCAAGATCCGCAGCGCCTCGTCGCGCGCCTGCGCGATCAGTTGCGCGTGAACCTCGGGGCGGGCGATGCGGTAGCCGGGCAGGCCGCTCTGCCGCGTGCCCAAAACCTCGCCTTCGCCGCGCAGCCGCAGATCCTCCTCGGCGATGCGGAAGCCGTCGGTGGTCTCGCGGATCACCCGCAGCCGCGCCGCCGACATTTCGCCGAGCGGCTCGCGATACAGCAGCAGGCAGGTGGACGCCTCCGAGCCGCGCCCGATCCGCCCGCGCAACTGGTGCAGTTGCGCCAGCCCGAAGCGTTCGGCGTTCTCGATCACCATGATGGTTGCCGCCGGCACGTCGACGCCGACCTCGACCACCGTAGTCGCCACCAGCACGCGGATGTCGCCGGCCGCGAACTGCGCCATCACCCGGTCCTTCTCCGTGCCTTTCATCTGGCCGTGGACCAGCCCGACCTGATCGCCGAAGCGTTTTCGCAGGCTCTCGAACCGCGTGGTGGCGTCGGTCAGATGCTCGATCGCTTCCGACTCCTCGACTAGCGGGCAGATCCAGTAGACCAGCTTGCCGGCCTTCACCGCGCGGCCGACGGCGTCGATCACCTCGCTCAGGCGGCTTGCGGGAACGGCGCGGGTGTCGATCGGCTGTCGGCCCGCCGGTTTTTCGCGCAACTCCGAGATGTCCATGTCGCCGAAATAGGTCAGCACCAGCGTACGCGGGATCGGGGTCGCGCTCAGCACCAGCACATCGACGGCGTCGCCTTTCGATGTGAGCGCCAGCCGCTCGCGCACGCCGAAGCGATGCTGCTCGTCGACGATCGCCAGCGCCAGCGACTTGAACGCCACGTCGTCCTGAATCAGCGCGTGGGTGCCGACCACGAGGTCGATCTCGCCGGCTTTGAGACGGTCGAGAATGTCGCGACGCTCCTTGCCCGTCTCGCGGCCGGTAAGGATGGCGGCGTTGAGGCCGGCGCGCGCGGCGAGCGGCGCGATGGTCTTGATGTGCTGGCGGGCGAGGATTTCGGTCGGCGCCATCAGCGCCGCCTGCTTGCCGGCTTCCGCGACCGCCGCCGCCGCCAGCAGCGCCACCACCGTCTTGCCGGAGCCGACGTCGCCC
>JBASBO010000045.1:0-7006 GCA_049651165.1 Xanthobacteraceae bacterium
GGTCTGCGGTTCGTCCCACAGTCGATAGCAGACGCCGGGCGTGGTGCGCCCTGCGCGACCACGGCGCTGATCGACGGCGGCGCGCGAGGCGCGCACGGTTTCCAGCCGCGTCAGCCCGATGTCCGGCTCGTAGCGCGGCACCCGCGCCAGCCCGGAGTCCACCACGATGCGGACGCCGTCGATAGTCAGCGAGGTTTCGGCGATCGAGGTCGCCAGCACCACCTTGCGCCGGCCCGGCGGCGACGGCGCGATGGCGCGGTCCTGCACACTCGCGTCGAGCGCGCCGTACAGCGGCACGATGTCAACGGCGGGATCGCGCAGGCGCTCCTCAAGTATGGTCCGGGTGCGGTGGATTTCGCCGGCTCCCGGCAGAAACGCCAGCACCGAGCCGACGTCCACGCGCAATGCGGTCGCGATGGCGTCGGCCATCTGCCGTTCCAGCGGCAGGTCGGGCCGGCGGCCGAGATAGCGCGTCTCCACCGGGAAGGCGCGGCCCCGGCTTTCGATCACCGGCGCATCGCCAAGCAGCGTGGCGACGCGCGCGCCGTCGAGCGTCGCCGACATCACCAAAAGCCGCAGGTCCTCGCGCAGCCCGGTCTGGACGTCACGCGCCAAGGCGAGGCCGAGATCGGCGTCGAGCGCGCGCTCGTGAAACTCGTCGAACAGCACCGCGGCGACGCCGTTCAGTTCCGGATCGTTCAGGATCTGCTGGACGAAGATGCCCTCGGTCACGACCTCGATCCGGGTGCCGCGCGAGACTTTCGAACCGAACCGCACGCGGTAGCCGACCGTCTCCCCGACCCGCTCGCCCAAGGTGTGCGCCATCCGTTCGGCGCTGGCGCGCGCGGCGATCCGGCGCGGTTCCAGCACGATGATCTTTCCCGATCCCACCCACGGCTCGTCAAGCAGCGCCAGCGGCACCCGCGTCGTTTTGCCCGCACCGGGCGGGGCCACCAGCACCGCCGCCGGCTGGCGCTTCAGCGTCGCCGCAAGGTCGTCGAGAACCGCGTCGATCGGGAGCGGCGTGGGAAAGCTGCGGGGCACCGGCAACATCGTCTGGTTAACGGGATCGGGCGGGGTCGGCCGTCTTATAGCGGGTTCCGGAAAGCCGGCACATTCCTTGTATCGCGCAACCGGACCGCAACCCTTCGCCGGTAATGTCCGCGCCCATGACCGCAACCGGAACAACCATGACCCGAAACGGCACAATCCCGGCGGCGAGCCCCGAGCGGCTCGACTGGGTGGACTACGCCAAGGGCATCTGCATCGTCATGGTGGTGATGATGCATTCGGTGCTGGGCGTCGAGGCCGCCGCCGGCGCGAGCGGCTTCATGCACCACGTCGTGGAGTTCGCCCGGCCGTTCCGGATGCCGGACTTCTTCCTGATCTCCGGCCTGTTTCTGTCGCGGGTGATCGACCGCGACTGGCGCACCTATCTCGACCGCAAGGTGGTGCATTTCGCCTACTTCTACGTGCTGTGGCTGACCATCCAGTTCGGCTTCAAGGCCCCCGCCTTCGCCGCCGAGATGGGCTGGGCCGGCGTCGCGAAACTGTATCTGCTGTCGTTCGTCGATCCGTTCGGCACGCTGTGGTTCATCTACCTGCTGCCGGTGTTCTTCGTCGTCACCAAGGCTACGCTTCGGGTGTCGCCGGCGCTGATCTGGCTGGCCGGCGCGGCGCTGGAGATGGCGCATGTCTCCACCGGCTGGACCGTGATCGACGAATTCGCCGCGCGGTTCGTCTATTTCTATTCCGGCTACCTGTTCGCGACTTACGTGTTCCGCCTGTCGGATTCCGTGCGCGCCCGTCCCGCGCTGGCGCTGGCGGGGCTGGCGCTGTGGGCCGCCGTCAACGGCGTTCTCACCCATTTCGGTCACGCCGATCTGCCGGTCGTCTCGCTGGCGCTCGGCCTTTCCGGCGCCTGCGCCGTCATCGCCACCGGCACGCTGCTGGCGCGCCGGCACCGGCTGGATTTCATCCGCTATTTCGGCGAGCACTCCATCGTCATCTATCTTGCGTTCTTCCTGCCGATGGCGGCAACGCGCACCGTGCTGATGAAGACCGGGCTGATCCACGACATCGGCGCGCTGTCCGCCGTCGTCACCGTCGTCGGGGTCATCGGATCGGTGGCGATCTGGTGGGCCTGCCGCAACACCCGGCTGAAATTCCTGTTCGAGCGGCCCGACGCCTTCTGGATCGCGCCGCGCAAGCCGGCGGCGCGGCTGCAACCGGCGGAATAACCACACGAAGCCCGGTACACGGGCGGACGGACGGCTGTCCAACCGCCGCCCGAGCCCCTACATTGCGGCCATGTCGAAAAAGCCCGCACCCGCCGCAGCCGTCCCCGTTTCCGCCAAAGCCCTCGCCAAGGGCGACCACCTGTTTCTGGTGGACGGCTCGTCCTACATCTTCCGCGCCTATCATGCGCTGCCGCCGCTCAATCGAAAGTCCGACGGCTTGCAGGTCAACGCCGTGCTCGGCTTCTGCAACATGCTGTGGAAGCTGCTGCGCGACATGCCGCAGGACGACCGGCCGACCCATCTCGCCGTCGTCTTCGACAAGTCGGAAGTCACATTCCGCAACAAGCTCTATCCCGAATACAAGGCGCACCGCCCGCCCGCGCCCGACGACCTGATCCCGCAATTCGCGCTGATCCGCGAGGCGGTGCGGGCGTTCGACCTGCCCTGCATCGAGCAGAGCGGCTTCGAGGCCGACGACCTGATCGCGACCTATGTGCGGCAGGCGTGCGAGCACGGCGCGACCGCGACCATCGTGGCCTCCGACAAGGACCTGATGCAGCTCGTCACCGACTGCGTCACCATGTACGACACCATGAAGGACCGCCACCTCGGCATCGCCGAGGTGATCGAGAAGTTCGGCGTGCCGCCGGAGAAAGTGGTCGAGGTGCAGGCGCTGGCCGGCGACAGCGTCGACAACGTGCCCGGCGTGCCCGGCATCGGCGTCAAGACCGCGGCGCAACTCATCACCGAATACGGCGATCTCGAGACGCTGCTTCAGCGCGCCAGCGAGATCAAGCAGCCGAAGCGGCGCGAGGCGCTGATCGCCAACGCCGGGCAGGCGCGCATCTCGCGGCAACTGGTGCTGCTCGACGATCATGTGCCGCTCGACGTGCCGCTCGACGACCTCGCGGTTCACGAGCCCGACCCGCGCCGGCTGCTCGCTTTCCTCAAGGCGATGGAGTTTTCCACGCTGACGCGCCGCGTCGCCGACTATTCGCAGATCGATCCGTCCGACATCGAAGCCGATCCGGCGCTGAAAAGCCCGTTCGCGCGCGGCGCGCCGCAGGACTCGCCGCAAACCCCTGCGCTCGGCGGCGAGCCGGACGCGCGCGCCAAAGGCTCGTCGGTGCTGCCGCGATCCGGCACCGGCGACCTGTTCGGTCCGCCGCCGACGGCCGCCAGAAAGACCGCCAACGGCGCGGCCGTCACCGAGACGCTGACGCCGCAGGCGCTCGCCGCCGCGCGCGCCGAGGAAGCGCGCAACGCCAAATTCGATCGCAGCCGCTACCAGACCGTGCGCACGCGCGATCAACTCAACGGCTGGATCGCGCGCATTCACGACGCGGGGCAGGTGGCGCTTGAGGTCGCAACCGAATCGATCGATCCGATGCAGGCGGAGTTGTGCGGCGTCGCGCTGGCGCTGGCCCCGAACGACGCCTGCTACATCCCGCTGGCGCACAAGCAGGCCGGCGACGGGGCGGGATTGTTCTCGGGCGGCCTCGCCCCCGACCAGATCGCGCCCGGCGACGCGCTGGAAGCGATGCGGCCGGTGCTGGAAAACGGCGGCATCCTGAAGATCGGCTTCGACACCAAGTTCGCGATGGTGCTGCTGGCCCAGCACGGCATCGCGCTGTGCAACATCGAGGACGCGCAACTGATGTCCTACGCGCTCGACGCCGGCCGCGCCTCGCACAATCGCGAGTCCTTGAGCGAAAGCTGGCTCGGCCACGCCGCGCTCGGCTACGGTGCGCTCGTCGGCAGCGGCAAAGGCAAGCTCAGCTTCGACCAGGTGGCGATCGACAAGGCCGCCGAATACGTCGCCGAAGGCGCCGACCTCACCCTTCGGCTGTGGCGCGTGCTCAAGCCGCGCCTCGTCACCGAACGGATGACGGTGGTGTACGAGACGCTGGAACGGCCGCTGGTGCCGGTGCTGGCGCGGATGGAACGGCGCGGCATCTCGATCGACCGGCAGGTGCTGGCGCGGCTGTCCGGCGATTTCGCCCAGACCGCCGCCCGCCTCGAAGCCGAGATTCGCGAGGTGGCCGGCGAGGACATCAATCCCGGCAGCCCGAAGCAGATCGGCGACATCCTGTTCGGCAAGATGGGCATCCCCGGCGGCAAGAAGACCAAGACCGGGGCGTGGTCCACCACCGCCTCGATCCTCGATGACCTGGCCGAGCAGGGCCACGCCTTCCCGCGCCTCATTCTCGACTGGCGGCAGGTGTCGAAGCTGCGCTCGACCTATACCGACGCGCTGCCCAACCACGTCGATCCGCAGACCCGCCGGGTCCACACCACCTACGCGCTGGCGGCGACCACCACCGGGCGGCTGTCGTCCAACGAGCCGAACCTTCAGAACATCCCGGTACGCACCGAGGACGGCCGCAAGATCCGCCGCGCCTTCGTCGCCACGCCCGGCCACAAGCTGGTGTCGGCCGACTATTCGCAGATCGAGTTGCGGCTGTTGGCGGAGATCGCCGACATTCCGGTGCTGAAGCAGGCGTTCCACGACAAGCTCGACATTCACGCCATGACGGCGTCGGAAATGTTCGGCGTGCCGGTGAAGGACATGCCGGGCGAAGTCCGCCGCCGCGCCAAGGCGATCAACTTCGGCATCATCTACGGCATCTCGGCGTTCGGCCTCGCCAACCAGCTCGGCATCGCGCGCGAGGAAGCCGCCGCCTATATCAAGAAATACTTCGAGCGTTTCCCCGGCATCCGCGCCTACATGGACGCCACCCGCGACTTCTGCCGCGAGCACGGCTATGTCGAGACGCTGTTCGGCCGCAAGTGCCACTACCCGGACATCAAGGCGTCGAACCCCTCGATCCGCGCCTTCAACGAGCGCGCCGCCATCAACGCACGACTCCAGGGCACCGCCGCCGACATCATCCGCCGCGCCATGACGCGGATCGAGGTCGCGCTGGCCGAGAAGAAGCTGGCTGCGCGGATGCTGTTGCAGGTGCACGACGAACTGATTTTCGAAGTGCCCGAGGACGAGGTGGCGGCGACGCTGCCGGTGGTGCAACGGGTGATGCAGGACGCGCCGTTCCCGGCGGTGCTGCTGTCGGTGCCGCTGCACGTCGACGCCCGCGCCGCCGACAACTGGGACGAGGCGCATTAGGCAAGTTCGATACGATTACAGCGGAAGCTGCGGCTCGCGGCTGGCGTTGCGCCGGGCGGTGGTCGCCGCCGCCGAGGCCGACGAGCGCACGAAACTCCAGCGGATGTTGCCGACCTGCCGCGCGTCCTGCCGGATCACGATCTGCACGGTGCGGCGCGCGCCGTCGCTGCCGGCGAGAAAGACGCTGTCCTCCAATTCGACCCTGTCGTCGGGCGACTCGAAAGTCCAGACCTCGCGATTGGGCAGCACCAGCATCACCCCGTGCGCGTCGCTCAGGCGGCTCGCCTTGATCGCCGGATGCAGGTGGAAGCGCAGCGCGAAATCGGAATCGTGGCCGCGGATGCGCGCGCCGTGCGGCGGCGCCAGCGTGTCCTCACCGTCGAGCCGCAGGCCGTCGTTCGACAGCAGCAGCACCCGCGTATGGATGACGCCGAAGCGGCCGAGATAGCCGTCGTGCGAACTGGTGAGCAGGGTGCCGCCGGCGACGAACTCGCGCTCGCTCAGCACCTCGGCCGGGCCGCTGACGATCGGCGCGCCGCGCAGCAGGCGTTTCATCGACGAACGCTCGACGAACTGGCAGGACGAGGTGTCATGCCAGCTCGCGGTCGAATGCGCCGGCGTACCGCGCGCGAAGGCGCGCCAGGTGTCGCGCCCGTTCAGCGGCATCCCGCAATTGACCACGATGCGGTTATGCCCCGACGACAGTTCGAACGACAGACAGCCGGCATGGGCTTCATGGCTGACATTGGCCGGCGGCGGCGCGCCGCTGTCGAGGATCACCGTGGTGGTGCCGGCGTCGAGGCGTTGATAGCCGGTGTGCGGCATCGTCGCCATCGGCGCGCCATGGGTGTCGTCGTAGGCGAGCAGCGTCGCCAGCAGGTCGGACGGCGTGCCGCTCATGCCGTTGAACAGCGCGAAGTTGCCGTCGCCGTGCCGGAAGAAGCGCAGCATCGGCATCATGCGGTCGATGGCGTTGAGCAGCGCCGGCGGCGGCGGGATGTTGCGGGCGGCGAAGGTCTGGCGCAGCGGCAGCAGGTCCGCGAGCAGTTCGATCAGCGCGTTGGGGTTGCGCGAGATGTGGCCGCCGTCCGGCAGGATCTGGCGCTGCAATTCCTCGGACAGCTTGCGGGCCGCGGCCTTCACCTGAGCGGCCTGATTGGCGAGGCACAATGAGGCGTAGCACAGCGCGATCACCACCTGGAGCCGGGCCACGCCGTCGGGAATGTCGAGCGCGGCGGAGCGCAGATGGCGGATGTCGCGCGACAGGCTGCGCAGATAGCGGCGATAGAACTTGCCGTCGGTGTCGCCCAGCACCAGCGGCGCGTGCGACAACAGCGAGATCACGCGGCGGGCGAGCACGTCGGCGCGGCGGCTCATCGGCCGCCGGCGCGGCGGACTGATGATCCAGTCCTCGATCAGCGAGCGGGCGTTGGCGCGGGTGATCGCGGTGTCGGCGGCGCGCAGATGGCGCAGCCAGCCGAAGCCGAGCAGCCCGGCGTCCCAGTCTTCCGACGGCGGTTCGAGGTCGAAGATCGAGCGGCTGTGGCAGGTGACGATCTTGCCGGCGAACACGAACCGCCCGGCATAGACCTCGGCGGCGCGGGTGGCGTCCGCCGTGCGCAGATCGTGCGGGGCGATGATG
>JBASBO010000046.1:0-34622 GCA_049651165.1 Xanthobacteraceae bacterium
GACGCCATGTCCGACGCCGCCCGGCGCCGGTGAACACTTCCAGCCGGCGCACCGGCTCCGCGATAGCAATATGGTCAGTGTCCATTCTAAGCCTAACGGTCAAACCAGACCGCAGACTCGCAGATCACAACAACGCCAGGAAGGTGGGAACAGAACACCGCTTACCGACCTTCAGCTCGACCTGGGTTTGATCGAAGGCAACAAGTCTGGCCATCACCGCGGATCGCGCTTCCTTCGCGACGAGCCGACGTGGTGGCGAGCGATCCATTCCGGCAAGCCTTCGTGCGGCTGCGCCGCGAGCACGGGCTGTATCGGGAATCTCCGAACGGCGTCACCTTTCTGACGCCGATCCTGTTCCACACCGGCATCGCGCTGTCGGCCGAGGTGCCGACCGGAACCTACGAGGTCAATATCAAGCTGTTCGCCGACGGCGCGCTGGTCGGCGACACCCAGACCGCATTCGAGATAGTCAAGGTCGGCTTCGAGCAGTTCGTCGCCACCTCCCCGCACCATCACGGCCTCGCCACCGAGCGCGCAATCCGGCCGCAAACGATTACGCGTAAGAGCATCCGCGCCGGGCGAACCTCCATGCCGTTGACCTCGATCTCAATGACCGGCGACGGCGCCGCAGGCTCTCACCCCCGGTGCGGCAGAAACGCCGGAGCGCGTGCCGTCCTTGCGGCGTTGATGCTCTCGCTGGCAGCAGATCTGAGGGCCTTTTAGCCCTGCTTTTCCCCCGGCCTCTGCTTCGGCAAAGGCTTACGCGGCTCGCTTGGACCAAGCAAGAAACTGTGTAGGGTTTGCGATGCGCCGTAGTCGGGCACCAGGCTGAGGCGCTCAATGCCCGCCGGACTTGCCGGCGGTATGGGTGATTGGAACGCGATCGTCCTGGTTCGGCGCAGTGCGTCTTTTGCCGCCCAACGCCGCGCCCCGTTTCTCCGAGGGCGCAACATGTCCGCCCTCCCATTCCCATCGGGCCAAAGCGGCTCCAGCCAGTTATCACGGGTGGAGGTGTCTGATCGCTTGTCCATCCTGCACCGCTCTATCTGTATCCGATACCCATGACATAATCGCGCAGCAGCGACTCCTCATGTTCCGTATCCTCAAGGAGGATCCGGACCATGTCCCGCGCGTTCAGCACGCCAAGGGGCACGGTGTCCCGATCTACAACCGGAATGTTCTTCAGGCCGCGCTGTTTGACGATCGACCAGACCTCATGCAGCCAATCGCCCGGACGGCAAAAGACAACCTCATGCGTCATCACATGCGAGGCCATCATCGTGCAGCTACACCCCGTGCAATGACTGATGCGGCTGACAATATCGGTCTTGGTGATGACGCCGACCATCTTGCCGCTGTCGTCGCAGACGATAACCAGATTGTGGCGCGGATCATTCAGCAATCTCGCGGCGTCAAGCAGCAAGGCGTCGGTTGCAACCGTAACGAACTGGCCGCGATCCGCTGGCAAGATTTGTTCCACCGTCAACACGTCACGTCGCTCCTTTCTGCTTCTTCGAGTGCCGTTTCCCCCGCTCCTCGGCTGCGTTCAGATGGCTGACCATACGCCGACGGCAACCCGTAGCGTCGCCACAATGCCGGCTGTCGCCAGCGCAAAGCAAACGAAGTGCGTTGTCAGCAGCATCCAGATTTTTGCCGCGGAATGAACGTAGTCCTCGATGACAACCTGGAGGCCGAGCGCCGCATGCCAGAACAGCGTGATCAGCAGCAGGATCATCAGGACCGTCGTGACGGGCGAGCCTATCCAACCGGCGAACGCCTGATAACCGCTGCCGCTATAGGCGATCAGCGATGCAGCGAACCAGGCGCTCAAGGGAATGAGTGCGAGCGCCGTGATCCGCTCGGTCCACCAATGTCCAAACCCTGTCTTGGCGGACCCAAGGCCGATGGCGCGACCGAGCGGTGAACGAAAGCGATGCGCGTCCATCAGATCTGCCTCGCGATCAGCACGCTGGCAAGCCAGCAGACAAGAGTCAGCACGACGCTGGCCGCGACCACGATCCAGCCCGAGGCGTATATCTGGCGCAGCTCGAAACCGCGCGCGGTGTCCCAGATCAAATGGCGGATGCCGCCGCAAAGGTGCAGGAAAAAGGCGAACGTGGCCGCTAGCAGTAAAATCTGTCCAAGCCACGAGGCGATAAGATCGTGGAAGCGCGAATAGGCTTCCGGTCCGCTCGCCGCGGCGATCAGCCAGACGACGAGAACGACGGCGCAGCCGCTCAGGAAAACGCCGGTGATCCGGTTGGCGATGGAAAGCACTGACGTGAGCTGCGGCCGGTAAATCTGGATATTGGGTGAAAGCGGGCGAGTGCGTTTGCTTGAGACGCGTTCCATGTTCAGCCCCTCAGCTCCGCCGGTCCGCAATCGTCTTCTTGATCTGCGCGATGGCCTTGCCTGGATTGAGTCCCTTTGGGCAGGTCCGAGTGCAGTTAAGGATAGTATGGCACCGATAAAGTCGAAACGGGTCTTCAAGCGCGTCGAGCCGCGTGCCGGTCGCCTCGTCGCGGCTGTCGGTCAGCCAGCGCCACGCCTGCAAGAGCACGGCCGGCCCCAGGAAGCGATCGCCGTTCCACCAATGGCTCGGGCAGCCGGAGGTGCAGCAGAAGCACAGGATGCACTCGTAATAGCCGTCGAGCTTTTCGCGGTCCTCGGGCGCTTGCAGGCGTTCCCGGTCCGGGGCGGCCGTCATGGTCTGAAGCCATGGCTCGATCATTTCATACTGGGCATAAAGATGCGTGAGATCGGGAACCAGGTCCTTGATGATCCTCATATTGGCGAGCGGGTAGATTCTCGCGGGCGTATCAGTATCCTCGATGAATCTTGTGCAGGCCAGCCAGTTGGTGCCGTCCATGTTCATGGCGCAGGAGCCGCAGACTCCCTCGCGGCAAGAGCGGCGGAAAGTCAGCGTCGGATCGATGGTGTTCTTGATCCAGATCAGCGCGTCCAAGACCATTGGGCCGCATGCGTCGAGATCGACCTCGTATGTATCTGTGTGAGGATTGCCGCCACTGTCCGGATCGTAGCGGTAAATCTCGAACCGCTTGATACGGGTTGCGCCTTCCGGCGCAGGCCATGTGTGTCCAACGTCAATGCGCGATTCGGGTGATACGCCGTAATTGCGGGGGATGGGGAAGCGCTTGAGCGCGGTCCGCCGAGGAACCTGGTCGGACGAACTGATGATGAAAGCATCGGCTTTTGTCATTGCCTTCCCCTTTCTGCGAATTCGCGAACGTGTCCTTCTCGCTGATGGTCTCTGTTCTCCCTGCCTGCCTGAGGCGAACCAGACTCATTCAATGCGCCGGAGAAATATCGAGCGGCGGCGCGGGCCGTTCAGTTCGGCGCGCAACCCGTTGCTGCTCTTGGCGAAGGCGGCAATGGCCTCGGCGAAGGTCGGCATCCATCGAACAATAGTACGATAGGCGCGAACGGCTCAACGGTTATTGGACATCACATAAACGTCATGCAGTTGCAGCGCAAACCATCTCTTATATGCCGCTCAATCGGCGACTTCGCGGCCGGGCGCATTGCCATTGCCATCGGAGAAGAGGACATCGAAAGCGGCGTTCTGTCCGCGAGAATTCTATCGTCTCGGCTTGCGCGCCGCGCGCTCTGACAATGCGCAGCAAACCCGCCGACAATCGCGCTATCGATCCGGCGCGGCGGAAACCGGTGCTGCAAACCTGTCATCGCCATGTGCCGTAACTCTATACCGAATTGACCACAATTCCAGAAGGTCGGAGGGAAGTGAAGGTCGCCGCAATTGCCAACAGCCAGCATCGCACGCGGCGCTTTACTTGCGCGTCTCGACCGACCGTCAGCTGGAAAGCGATCTGTCGATTCCCACTCAGTGGCGATAGGGCCCGGCGTTCCTGGCACTGAAAAACCGTATCGCGGCAATCAAACCGAGCGCGACGTTACCCAGGCTGGCTTCGATCGCGCGGTCCCCGAAATGCGGCCAGCAGGCCGACGTGTGCAAAGGAACCGTCATCATATTGTCAGACCGAGCGCCGCTCCACTTGTGTTTGTATCGCCTCTCCTTATGCAGCGCCCTGTCGCTCTGTCGCAACCCACTTCAGAATGGTCTGCACGGCCGTCAATCCAGGATCGTCCGCCTTGCGGATGACCGTGAGCATTTGGAACCATAGATCATCGTCGGCACTGTCGATGAATGCCCGGACTGCTCCAGCGACAAATTCCGCGGTCTCCATTGATGCGCCGGCTGCACGCATCTCGATGGCAATCGCCAGATCGGGATCCAGCGTATCCAACACTTGTGCCGCCAGGTCAGGCCGGTCCAGTTGAGCAATGAGGGCTCCCAGCATCTGCGTTCCTTCAAGACATGGATGGACTATACGTGGCGCCACACTCATTCAAGCTAGCCTAGTTGTCACGCGAAGATTATCACTGCCACCATCTCGATAATAATCAGGATGAGACCTCCAATTCGCGAGCATAGCGCCAGACCATAGTCGAAGGTACAGCCGTTGGCCGATCCTTGTAGTCGTGATCGAGCAAGATCGTGCTGCCGGCGCACCTTGGCCGGGCATCGTCGATCATTCACTGCACCAGGGGCGTTTGCGCGCCGTCGAGATCAACGCCCAAGAGTTTCGCCTGGCCGGCAAGCACGCTGACATATTGTCGAACGGCCTTTTCCTCGACGTTTGAACGCAGTCGTTCGGCGATCTGTCCGCTGGCGGTCTCATAGGGTAATTTCCGGCCTGGGATGCTTCGATCGACGGCTACAATATGGAAACCGTAACGTGTCCTCACGAGGTCGCGGAGAATCCCCGACGCGCCAAACTTGAAAAGCACCTTTTCAAACTCCGGCACGGTGTCGCCGCGGCCGATTTGCCCCAGATTGCCGCCCTGTTGTCCTGATGGGCAGTTCGAAAGCTCGCGCGCCAAAGCGTCGAAACGGTCGGGCTCGTGTAGCAATTGGTTTAAGGTCTCCTCGGCACGGGCTCGAATTTCGGGGATGCGCACCCGTGGCGTGACCTGAAACAGAATGTGACGGGCATGGACGAGATCCCCGCTTTGGAACTCGTGTGGGTGCCTGTCGTAATAGCGGCGGCATTCGTCCTCGGTGGGTGAAGGCGTTATCACCTCGCGCTTGAGCAGCGCTTCGATCGCCACATCGATCATCGTTTCTTCACTTACAGTCCCGGCCAGCAGGCCAACGGCGATCGCACGTTGCCGCAGAAGCTCGCGCGCTGCGGCAAGCTCGCTGGAACTCTTCGGCTCGACCGCGACTTCGACGCCATTGACGGACACCGTCATGAGCGCACCGGCTCCTTCGCTCGCGTCCGTGGCGTGCGCACGATCTGATAGGGACGGAACAGATAGGCCAGCGCCCCGGCCCCGCTCCAGATATGGATCATGCGCGTGAACGGCGACACTAGAAACAGGGTGAAGCCGAGCAGGATGTGCAGCTTGTAAACCAGCGGCACGTCGATCATCAGCGCCGCGGCGCCGCTGTCGAAGGTGACCACTCCCTTGACGTAGCTGGTCAGCGTCTCGAACAGCGCGCCGTCCATATGGAACGCGGACAGCGGCACGGTGAGCAGGCCAAGTAGAAGCTGCAACCATAGCATCAGGGTGATGGCGATGTCCCATTTGCGACTGTTAAGGCGAATGCGCGGGTCGGCCAGGCGACGATGAATGAGGATAGTCAGGCCGATGATGGCGATCACGCCGGCGATGCCGCCGACCACCATCGCCAGCAATTGATGCCCGACCGGCGACAGCGCCCAATCCACCGCCCAGTGCGGCGCGAGGAAGCCGGCGAAGTGGCCGAGAATGACGATGATCACGCCGTAATGGAACAGATTGGAGCCGAGGTGCAACTCGCGCTTGCGCAACAGCTGCGACGAGTCGCTCTTCCAGGTGAAGGGCTCGCGGTCGAAGCGGATCAGGCTGCCGATCAGCAGCACGACAAGGCAGATATAAGGGTAGACCGCGAACAGCAGCGTGTTGACATAAGCGTTGGAGACCATCGCCATTTCCTCCTCTAGCCGGTCGGTGCGCGCGCCGCCGAATAGGTGGAGACGTCGCCAAACGCGGGCTGCTCGGCCCATTCGCGGTCGAGATTTTCCAGAGGCTCGTCGACGGCCGCCACCTTGTCGCTGTCGATCGGGTTTTGCCCGCCGATGACCAGGAGCGCCTGAACAACCGCGGCGTAGCGGCTCCGCCGCGCCAGCAGCGAGCGGCCGATCGTCGCTAGGATATGGCCGCAATCCGCCAGCATGTCGCGCGCCTCGGCGAGGTCGCGGCAGCTCAGATATTCGAGCACCACCGGCAGGTAGTCCGGCAGTTCGCGGGTGGCCATTTCGAATCCCGCGCACGCGTAAAGCTGCTTGAGCTCGACCATCGCCTCGCCGCGATCGCGGCTCTCGCCGTGCAGGTGTTCGAACAGGTGCAGGCACAGCGCGCGCCCGCGGTCGAACAGGTCGACATAACGCTCTTCGACCGTCAGCAGGTCGCCGTCGCCCAGCTCCTCGATCAACGCCAGCAGATCATCGCGACGGAGCGGATCCAGCAGCCGCGACGTCTTGACGATTTCCGCCATTTCCGGCAGCGCCAGCCGCATCTCTGCGGACGGATACGACAGCAGTGCGCTGAGTACCTTGAATATCACCATCGCTGTTCCTCAAGTGTCGAGCGGGCGCACCGGCGTCAGCTTGCGGCGGCCCATCTTGCCGCCGAACAGCGTCGAATGCGGCGGACCGAAATCGCAGCCGTTGCCGAAGGTGAAGCCGCACGAGCCCTTCAACCCGTAGGCGTCTTCCGCGGTTTCGCGATGGCTGGTCGGGATCACGAAACGATCCTCGTAGTTGGCGATCGCCAGATAGCGGTGCATCTCCGTCACCACGGGCACGGACAGCCCGGCCTGGCTGAGCACCGCCTCCCCGCCATCCTCGCCCAGCTGGCGCCGGCGAAAATAGATGCGCATGGCGAGCATGCGCTCGAGCGCGGCGACGATCGGCGCCTCGGCTCCCGCCGTCAGCAGATTGGCGAGATAGCGGACCGGAATGCGCAGCGAGGCGACGTCGGGAATCTCGCCCCTGGTTTCGATCGCGCCGGCGTTGGCGTGCGACTGGATCGGCGATAGCGGCGGCACGTACCACACCATCGGCAGGGTGCGGTATTCCGGGTGCAGCGGGAAGGCGATCTTCCAGTCCACCGCCATCTTGTAGGTGGGGGAACGCCGCGCCGCCTCGATCCAGTTGTCGGCGATGCCGTCGGCGCGGGCCTGTTCCACCACCGTCGGGTCGTTCGGATCGAGGAACAGCTTGAGCTGCGCCTGATAAAGATCCTGCTCGTCCTCGACCGAGGCGGCCTTGTCGATGCCGTCGGCGTCGTATAGCAACACGCCGAGATAGCGGATGCGGCCGACGCAGGTCTCCGAGCACACGGTCGGCTGGCCGGCCTCGATGCGCGGATAGCAGAAGATGCATTTCTCCGACTTTCCGGAAGTCCAGTTGTAATAGATCTTCTTGTAGGGGCAGCCGGAGACGCACATCCGCCAGCCGCGGCACTTGTCCTGATCGATCAGGACGATGCCGTCCTCCTCGCGCTTGTAGATCGCGCCGGATGGGCAGGAGGCGACGCAGCTCGGGTTGAGACAGTGTTCGCACAGCCGCGGCAGGTACATCATGAAGGTGTTCTCGAACTGGCCGTAGATGTCCTTCTGCACCGCCTCGAAATTGTAATCCTTCGAGCGCTTGTCGAACTCTCCGCCGAGAATCTCCTCCCAGTTCGGTCCCCATTCGATCTTCTCCATCGGCCGGCCGGTGACCAGCGACAGCGGCCGGGCCACCGGCGCGGTCGGCAGCTCCGGCGCGATTTGCAGATGCTCGTAGTCGAAGGTGAAGGGCTCGTAATAGTCGTCGATCTCGGGCAGGTGCGGATTGGCGAAGATCTTGGCGAGCACCGCCAGCTTGCCACCCTGCTTGGGCACGATCTTGCCGTTCTTTTTGCGTTTCCAGCCGCCGCGCCAGCGCTCCTGGTTCTCCCAGTCCTTGGGATAGCCGACGCCGGGCTTGCTCTCGACATTGTTGAACCAGGCGTATTCCATGCCCTGGCGCGAGGTCCAGACCTGCTTGCAGGTGACGGAGCAGGTGTGGCAGCCGATGCATTTGTCGAGGTTGAGCACCATCGCAACCTGGGCGCGGATCTTCATGAGGCGGTCTCCCCGACGGCGCGATCGACCGGGTTGGAATGATCCAGCCAGTCGACCTTGGCCAGCTTGCGCACGATGACGAATTCGTCGCGGTTCGAGCCGACGGTGCCGTAATAGTTGAAGCCATAGGAAAGATGGGCGTAGCCGCCGATCATATGGGTCGGTTTGAGCAGCGTGCGCGTCACCGAATTATGGATTCCGCCGCGCTGGTTTGTGATTTCCGACCCCGGCACGTTCACGATCTTCTCCTGCGCGTGGTACATCAGGCACAGGCCCTGCTTGACGCGCTGGCTGACCACGGCGCGCGCCGCGATGGCGCCATTGACGTTGAAGAGTTCGATCCAGTCATTGTCGACGATCCCCGCTTTGTTGGCGTCGATCTCCGATATCCACACGATCGGGCCGCCGCGCGACAGCGTCAGCATGATCAGGTTGTCCGTATAGGTGGAGTGGATGCCCCATTTCTGATGCGGCGTGATGAAGTTGAGCACGATCTCCTTTTCGCCGTTGGAATGCTTGCCGAGCATGGCGTTGACCGTATTGGTGTCGACCGGCGGCCGGTACAGCGCGAACGACTCGCCGAAATCGCGCATCCACTGATGGTCCTGATAGAACTGCTGCCGGCCGGAAAGCGTGCGCCACGGAATCAGCTCGGTGGCGTTCAGGTAGCCGGCGTTATAGGTCTGCTCCTCGCTCTGGATGCCGGACCACGTATGCGTGGTGATGACCTTGCGCGGTTGCGCGACGATGTCGCGGAAGCGAATCTTCTCGTCCTCGCGCTGCTTCGCCAGATGGGTGTGGTCGCGGCCAGTCTTTTCGCCGAGCGCCTGCCATCCCTTGACGGCGACCTCACCGTTGGTTTCCGGCGCCAGATAGAGGATGGTTTCCGCTGCGTCGATGTCGGTGTCGATGCGCGGCCGTCCTTTGGTCGGCCCGTCTTCCGTCACCGTGCGATTCAGCCTGCCCAACCCGGCGACTTCCTCCTCGGTCTCCCACTCGACGCCCTTTTCCTCGTTACCGAGCTTGTCGATCAGCGGCCCCAGCGCCGTGAACCGGCGGTAGGTGTTGGGATAGTCCCGCTCCACCACCGTCACCTGCGGCGCAGTGACGCCGGGGATCGGCTCGCATTCGCCCTTCTTCCAATCCTTGACCCCGAGCGGCTGGGCCAGTTCGCCGGGCGAGTCGTGCTTGATCGGACTGAGCACGAAGTCGCGCTCGACGCCGAGATGGCCGTCGCACAATTCTGAAAACCGCTTGGCGATCGCCTTGTAGGTTTCCCAATCGCTTTTCGATTCCCACACCGGATCGACCGCTGCCGACAACGGATGCACGAACGTATGCATGTCGGTGGTGTTGAGGTCGTTCTTCTCGTACCAGGTCGCCGTCGGCAGCACGATGTCGGAGTAAAGACAGCTCGACGACATGCGGAAGTCGAGCGTCACCACCAGGTCGAGCTTGCCTTCCGGCGCCGGGTCGCGCCACTTGACCTCGCGCGGCTTCTCGCCGCCCTCCTCGCCGAGATCCTTGCCCTGCAGGCCGTTGCGGGTGCCCAGGAAATGCTTGAGGAAATATTCATGCCCTTTGCCCGACGAGCCAAACAGGTTCGAGCGCCAGATGAACAGGTTGCGCGGGAAATTGACCGGATTGTCCGGATCTTCGCAGGCCAGTTGCAGCTTGCCCGATTTCAGGCCCGCAGCCAGAAATTGGCGCGGCTCGAGTCCCGCCGCTTCCGCCTCGCCGGCAAGCCGCAGCGGATTGGTCGCGAGTTGCGGCGCCGAAGGCAGCCAGCCCATCCGCTCGGCGCGCACGTTGAGGTCTATGAAGCTGCCCTGGTACCGGGGGGCGTCGGCGAGCGGCGAAAGCAGGGTGGAGACGTCGATTTTCTCGTAGCGCCACTGGTCGGAATGGGCGTAGAAGAACGAGGTGCCGTTCATCCAGCGCGGCGGCCGCACCCAGTCGCGCGCGAAGGTCAGTGTCAGCCAGCCGGCCAGCGGCCGCAGCGCCTCCTGGCCGACATAATGCGCCCAGCCGCCGCCCGAGACTCCGATGGTGCCGCACAGCATCAGCACGTTGATGAGCGAGCGGTAGGTCATATCCTGGTGGTACCAGTGATTGACGCCGGCGCCGATGATGACCATCGAGCGGCCCCTGGTCTTTTCCGCATTGTGCGCGAACTCGTGGGCGACCCGGATCGCATGCTCGGCCGGCACGCCGGTGATCTTCTCCTGCCACGCCGGCGTATACGGCACGTCGTCGTCATAGCCGCGCGCCGCGGCGCCGCCGAGTCCGCGATCCACCCCGTAATGGGCGCACATCAGATCGAACACGCTGGCGACCAGGCCGTCGCCGTCGTTCAGCGCCAGCCATCGCGCCGGCGCGTGGCGGATCAGCACATCGCCGCCCTGATCGTTGGCTGAAAAATGTTCGTGCGGCCGGCCGCCGAAATATGGGAAGGCCACCGCAACCACTTCGTCGCTGCGGTCGATGGCGCTCAGCGCCAGCCTGACCTGGGCGCCGGTCTCGCCGTCCTTTTCCTCCAGATTCCAGCGGCCGACCGGCTCGCCATCCTTGGGCCAGCGATAGCCGATCGAGCCTTGCGGCACGACCGCCGCGCCGCTGTCCTCGGCAAACGCCACCGTCTTCCAGTCGGCGTTGCCGGACTTGTCGCCGCGGGGTTGCGCCGCGACGGCAAGGTCGCTCTGGCGCAGATAGCGGTCGGGAATCCAGCGGTCGCCGTCGCGGCGCAGCTTCACCAGCATCGGCAGGTCGGTATAGCGGCGAGCGTAGTCCTCGAAATAGGGCGTCTTGCGATCGATGAAAAACTCCTTGAGCACGACATGGCCGAGCGCCATGCCAAGCGCCGAGTCGGTGCCTTGCTTGGGATGCAGCCAAAGATCGGACAGCTTCGCCACCTCGGAGTAATCCGGCGTCACCGCCACGATCTTTGTGCCGTTGTAGCGCGCTTCGACGAAGAAGTGGGCGTCCGGGGTCCGCGTCTGCGGCACGTTGGAGCCCCAGGCGATGATATAGCTGGAGCTGTACCAGTCGGCCGATTCCGGTACGTCGGTCTGTTCGCCCCAGGTCTGCGGCGACGACGGCGGCAGGTCGCAATACCAGTCGTAGAAGGATAAAAGCGTGCCGCCGATCAGGCTGAGATAGCGCGCGCCGGAGGCGTAGGAGACCATCGACATCGCCGGGATCGGCGAGAAGCCGATCACCCGGTCCGGTCCCCAGGTCTTGATGGTGTGGATGTTGGCGGCGGCGATGATCTCGACCGCTTCGTCCCAGCTCGCGCGCACGAAGCCGCCGCGTCCGCGAATTTCCTTGTACGACCGGGCCAGCTTTTCGTCGCCGGCGATCGAGGCCCAGGCCTCGACCGGGCCGAGCGTCTTGCGCGCGTCGCGCCAGGCCCTGACCAGCCGGCCACGCACCAGCGGATATTTGATGCGGCTGGCGCTGTACAGATACCAGCTATAGGACGCGCCGCGCGAACAGCCGCGCGGTTCGTGGTTGGGAATGCCGGGCCGCGTGCGCGGATAGTCGGTCTGCTGCGTTTCCCAGGTCACAACGCCGCTCTTGACGTAAATCTTCCAGCTGCAGCCGCCGGTGCAGTTCACGCCATGGGTCGAGCGGACGATCTTGTCATGCTGCCAGCGCTGCCGATAGCCCTCTTCCCACATCCGGTCTTCGTCGCGCAGTTCGCCATGTCCGTCAGCGAAGCTTTCACGTTTTCGGGAAAGGTAGGTGAGGCGTTCGAGAAAATGGCTCATTCTCTTTTCCCTTCCCGTTCAAGTTCGCGATGAGAATTGTCTTGCTCGCGCGCTCGCACTCCCGCTTGACCGGCGTGTGACGCGCCTCCGTCACGAAATCCAACGAAACCGCGACGATGCTGTACTGCAGCAGGAAGCAACCCGAGTTGATCCCGAGCCTCTCAAGAATCGTGTCGAACATAATTGGCAGCAAAAAGGCCATACCGAAAATTCCGGAAACAAGGGCCCATGCGATCGGGAATATCATCACTAATCTAGTTAAATGTCGAGGCCATACCGCCGACGAAAGCGATATCCGGCACAAACAACAGGCCAGCGAAGAGGCAGATCGCGCTCATGTTCTTCAACCGCCCCGACTACGATCTCGCCACGGCGGTCGCCGGATTGTTTGCGCTCGTGCCGCGAGCCGAGATGGCCGATGCCCTTGCGCGTGACTATGCGAACATGACGCCCATGATCTTCGGAGAGCCCCCGCCCTTCGAGCACATCATGGGTTCGATGGAAGAGATCGAGCGCGCAACGAACGGATCACGATAACAGCAAAGGACGGAATCAGGCAGGGCTTGCTGGGTAGATGGCAAAGAAGGCTTTTAAGGCGACGTCGACCTGGCCTTCGATCTCGCTCTGGCTCGGAGCCCGTGCGGCTCCGAGAAGCAGATCATGAATGAGGTAGCCTTGGCAAAGTGCCAGGAATTGCTCGGCAGCCCGATCGACGCCGGCAATGGCTAGCAGCGCCCCGGCCTCTGCTGAACTCGCGAGCTAGCGTGATAACATCCGGCGCGCATTTCGCGGTCCCACATCCATGAAGCATCGGCCAATCTCGGGAAATCGGCGCCGTTCATGAATAGCGCTCCGGTAGATGGCCACGACGGTCGTGTCGGAGCACATCGCAAGATAGCGGCAACCGATGCTACGCAGTGTCGCCTTGATCTCGCCTGCTGTTAATTGGCGAGCAGGCAATCAGGCAGAAAGCATACCTGCCGAAAGCAGTGCTCTGCTCACACAATGCGTTCCCCCGGGGTAGCAATGAGGACTATGTTTTTCCTTTGAGCCTCGCTCTGGCGATTTCAACTCGGGCGCATTCGTCCATTTTTTCTAACTCGGCAACGTCCTCGGCCGCTGCTATTGGGCGCTGACCGTAAATATTAAATATTTCGACGCTATAGAACATTCGAGATGGACCGCGGCGTCGAAAATCAAGGCACACGATCGTTGTTCGTGATCCCCCCTTCTCCTTCGAGGCGAGCAATCTGCCTGGCTTCCGCGTTCGTAAATTTCAGCCTAACGCCGATGCCGCCACCATTCTCTTGGAGAAAGACTGCCCCAAGCTCTTCCAGAGTAGCCTTGATCGCCTCGATCTGCCGAGGTTCCGGTGCATCAAGCCTGTGTTCGAATCGTTCGATAATCGCTTCATCAACACCGGATCTGGCGGCGAGCTTTCCTCGAGATATTTCGACAAGCGCACGTCCCGCCCGGCACTGCGATCCTGAAATCATTGTGTAACCTCCGTAACGAAACCACCATCATTCGAGCTTTGGATTTAAGTCGAGCGAGACATTCCTTCTTCCGAAGAGACTTCACCGGGGTCGCTGATCGCTCTTGAGCTTACGAGGCTCGGACGTCGCGGCAGGGCTGCTGTCTGGTCGCGAATTGCGCTATCGACGGCAACGAGGATCGCGTCGCGAAAATCGGCTTCATCGACGAAGCTTGGTACCCAGTACCGAACAGCATAGCGCACCCCCTCTGTATCATAGGACACTGCACGCACTTCCGGCTTTGGCCCTCCCTTAAGGATATCAATCGAGGCAGCGGCTCTTGCTAGCAAACCCTTCCCCCGGACGATAGCAATGTCGTACCCGAGAACGATCTCGACAGTAGCTTGATACTTTTTACGCGGTGCGCTGTAATTTGTAATCTTCTGTCGCGAAATCTGACTATTTGGAAGAATCATGTAGATATCGCTGCGCGTCAATAGTCGGGTCGTGCGCCAGCCGATTTCGATAACACGCCCACGGATCGTTCCGTCGATTTCAACCCAGTCCCCTATTCTGAATGGAGCTTCCAGTCCGAGGGCCACGCCCGCAAGAACGTCCGCAAGGACATTACGAATCGCGAAGCCGAGAACTGCAATGATCAGGCCCGAACTGGCCAGCGCCCCGCCTGCTGACTGTCCTAGCAGTAAGGCTGCGGTTGCGATTGTCGCGGCCGCGAAGAGTGCTGCAGTAATAAGCTCCCGAAGAAGCTTCGGCACCTTTCGACGACCATCGCGACGCTTCGTCATGGTCGCCGTGACCATCCGGGAAAGCAGCCAAGCACTGGAATAGTACACGGCTACGATACTAATTTGCCTGATGGCGTTCTGATCGACGTCCGGGACGAAGTGGCGAAACACACGACCATGAAGAATAAAAATGATTAGCGAAGCGCCGACCAACAGTGCAGGCCAAAGGAACTTTGGTGAATATGATTGCATCGCCAGTCAGTTTCCTCACGTTCGTATAAATCGCGATAAAGCATCAAGGTTCATTAGGCCGCTGTGTGACGCCACATTTGCTTTTGATTGATGGGACCCGTTACCGAATTCCGATGACTAGGTCCGATCTGATCTCGAAGGCTCGCCGCGACTATCGTTGTGACACCAGCCGTAGTCAACGACGCCCTGACCGCGGGGATCGCCGTCACGCTACTCACACGGAGATTCGTCCGAGATCTTTTGCAGAGCGAAGCTCGATCCGTCGCCAGCGATTGGGACAATTTTCCTGATAGAGTATTGCTCCTATCCGCTCCAGTGCCAGTGCCGCAATCGCCAGTCTCAAGCCGCTACCCGTCACCATCCTTGAGACCGCAGATCGCAATAGGCGTGCGGTATCTATGGTATCTATCAAGCATTGCTGGCGGTCCTGACTGGTCGGCTCAATGAGCTGGCACGGATACCTATACGACAATGTCAAGGCAGAGAGCTCATTAAGACACTCAAAGTCGACGCGGTCTATCCGATGGCGTTTGAAACCTTCAACGACATCGCCGAGCAGCCTCCCAGGTTCATAGACGATTACAATCGCCGAGGCAAAGATCCTCATTGAGGCATGGCGGCGCTACTACTGAGCGACCGCACTCATCGCTCGGTTACAAACCGCCGGCCAGAAGGTCACGCTCGGGTTCACACCGCCGCATGGACTCCCTGCGATAGTTCATTCCGCCCTACGGATGGATTAGCTATTTCAAAATCCGCAAAAAAATAAATTTGAAAACAGGAATCGGGTGGTTTTGGGCTGCAAGATAGATTGAGTTGCCCTCAGGAAATTCTTCCCCGAGGCATAACGCCTGCGACGGTGCGGCTGAAGATCGTGCTCGCGCATCAGGCGCTTGATCCGCTTGTGGTTGGCGATCACGCCTCGATGGCGAAGCGCCGCCTTCACACGGCGCCAGCCATAGGCTTCGAACTCGTCGCAGATCGCGGTGATTGCCTCCAACAGCTCGCCGTCGCTACTGCGCACTGCGGGTGCATCGTAATAAGTTGATCGCGCGATGCCCATCAACCGGCATCCTTCAGCGATGGATAGATCGCGGGGCCGGCGATCACGGATGTAGTCGCGCTTTTCTGCTGGGGTGTGTTTTTCAGAGCCCCTTTTAAAAACTCCAGTTCGAGCGCCTGACGACCGACCAACCGCTCGAGCGCGGCAATGCGTGCTTCATAACTCCTGGACCAGATCCGCAGCGCGTGCGTCGTCGTCCAGCGCCCCGGTCTCGTACTTTTCGACCCAGATGCGGATCAGGTTGCGCGAAAGGTCGTGACGCTTGGCCAGCCCATGAAGCGTCTCGCCACCCAGAAACTCCTGGGCGACCTGGCGCTTAAACTCAACGCTGTGAGATCGGTTTCTCGGCACGGGCTTTTCTCCAAAAGCCCGGCCCCCCGGTCACTCCACTCTGGCTTACCTGTCCGGCCGCCAGGGGCCCACTCCAACCAAAATCCGGGCCCTGACCGAAGACATCTGCCGAAAGCGAAGCACCGTTTACAGTCCCAAATATGCCTCCCGCACGCGTGGCGTATTCAGCAAGGCGTCGGCCGTGTCGCTCAGGACCATTCGCCCGGACTCCAGCACATAGCCCCGCGAAGCCACAGCGAGGGCCAGGGCCGTATTCTGCTCGACCAGAAGAACTGACGTTCCGCGCCGGTGAATTTGCACCAAGGCCTCGTGAACTTCCGCCACCACAATCGGCGCCAGGCCATGGCTCGGCTCATCGAGGATCAGCATCCGTGGATTAAGCATCAAGGCCCGGCTCAACACCATCATCTGCTGTTCGCCGCCGGATAGCGTTCCGGCGCGCTGGCCGCGCCGCTCGCGCAATCGCGGAAAAAGTGCGAAGCAATCCTCCATCCGTTGCAAGTAGTCCTTGTTGCTTCGCACGCTGAACGCGCCAATGTACAAGTTTTCTTCGACAGTCATATCAGGAAAGACCTGACGCCCCTCGGGGACATGTGCGATACCGAGCTTGGGAATGGCGTGTGCGGCGAGCGGCATGAGGTCGGCGCCGTCAAAGACAATGCGGCCACGGGAGCGAGGAACAAGGCGAGAAATGGTGCGTAGAAGGGTACTTTTGCCGGCGGTGTTGGCGCCAATGACACAGACAAATTCTCCATGCTGTACTTCCAGCGACACGCCATGCAACACATCGGCCGAATCGTATCCGGCATAAAGATTGTCGATTTTCAGTAACGCATCCGCCAAGGTTAATCCCTCATGCCCCGGCAACATACTCACGCCCGAGATAGGCGCGCACGACATCCGGATGCCGTGATATCTCCTGCGGAGAGCCCTCGGCGATTTTCTTCCCGAAGTTCAACACCACGATCCGCTCGCAAAGCGACATAATCGCGCTCATATGGTGCTCCACCACAATGATACCCAGACCATCGTCGCGCAGTGACCGCAGCAGCGCCATGACCTCCTCCATCTCAACCGGGGTCAGCGCCGCCATGACTTCATCGAGCAAAAGAACGGCTGGCTCGGTTGCCAAGCAACGCGCCACCTCGATTCGCGCACGTTCCGGAAACGACAGATCGCCCGCAACCTTTTCCGCGATACTGGCCAGACCAACCCGTTCCAGGCAACGCATTGCCGATTGATGCGCCGCCTTGACATTATTGCGTAACAGCGCGCCGACCACCACGTTATCAAGGACCGTCATGTCCATGAAAAGCGCGACATTCTGAAATGTCTTGGTCATACCCATCGCCGCAATCTGATGCGGCTTGCAGCCGACGATCGGCGTGCCGTTAAGAACGATGGCTCCGCGATCGGCACGATGCAGCCCGACGAGTGTGCTGAACAGCGTTGATTTCCCGGAGCCGTTAGGGCCGATCAGGCCCAGGATGCCCGGCCTATCGAGGCTAAAGCTGACATCGCTAAGCGCATGAAGGCCACCAAATCGCTTTGAGATGCCCGAGACGTCGAGAAGCGGGGTACTCATCACGCCTTTCTCCCGCGGGCGCGCGCGAGGCTGTTTTTGATGAGGATGACAACACCGCGAGGCTGAATCAGGATGATGGCGATTAACAGGACTCCGAAGAACAATTGTGACAGTCCGGCGGCGCGCGACGACAATAGCATGTTTGCCATCTCCTCAAGCGGCACGATCAGAAAAGCGCCGATGATCGGGCCGATTGTCGTTCCGATACCGCCAAGGATCGTGATAAGCGCGATGCGGATGGAAATCGAGATGATACCGAAAACGGAATCGGGATCGAAAAAGTAGGTGAGCTGAACGTAAAGGACCCCCAGTGCAGCCGTCAGGGCAGCCGAGATGACCGAAGCGACGATCTTCACGCGTGCGGTGTCGACGCCGATCACCTCAGCCGCATTGACGCTTTCCTTCACGGCTCGGAGACGATAGCCGAGCGCGCTTCGGCGGATCCAGATAAAGATAGCGGTAACGGCCAGCAGGGCGGCGAGAATGATATAGTAATAAGGTCGCGTGCTCTTGAACTGGAGCATCAGCAAACTGTCGGGGGAAAACGGAACCGAGAGGCCTGCCGGGCCACCCGTCACCGATGCCCAGGAACTGGCGAGCACGCGCAACACCTCGCTGAAGGCCAGCGTCGCCAGCGCGAAATAATGCCCGCTCAACCGCATCGTCGGAAAACTGAGGATGAAGGCGGCGAAGCCGCCGACAAAGGCACCCGCCAGCATTCCGATCCAGGGCGAAATACCGAAGTTGATCAGAAGGAGCGTGGATGTGTACGCCCCAAGACCGAAAAAGGCCGCATGGCCGAGTGAGATCTGGTTGGCGAGGCCGCCGACGATGTTCCATGCCTGTCCGAGCGCCGCGAACATCAGCGCCAGCGTGAGAACCCGGATAAGGTACCCGGATGGCGCGAGGATCGACGGCAACAGAACCGCGACCACGAGAGCGGCGAACACATAGGGCCAGTACTTCATCGGGAGGCCCCGATAATGCCGGTCGGCCGGATCGCCAGAACGCCAAGGAAGACAAGAAAGAGTACGAAATTCTGGAGCTGGATTGGAAACAGCAGGGCCGAGAGCGATTGGATGATGCCAACAGCCAGACCGCCGACCACCGCTCCTACGACGTTACCGAGCCCGCCGAGCACGACGACTGTGAACATCAACACCACGAACTGACCGCCAACTGTCGGATTCACAGTGAAGTACGGCAATACAATCGCGCCACCAAAAGCGGTGAGGCCGACGCCAAGACCGAATGCAATCTGCTGCATTCGCTCGACATCGATGCCCATGAGCTTCGCCGCCATCGGGTTCTGAGCAGTCGCACGCATAGCGCGGCCGTACCAACTTCGATCCATGAACAGCCACAGAACAAAACCGCTGAGAACGGCCATGCAGAACGCGGCCAGATACGGGACGCCAACAAACAACGGCCCGATGCGCAGAGACGATGTCTGATAGCTGGTCGATACCGATCGGAAAGACGATCCGAACGCCAGGAGCGCCAAGTTTTCGATGACGATCAGAAGGCCGACCGTCAGGAAGATTTGGGCGACGACCGGAGCAGCCATGACCCGCTGAATCAGCGTGCGCTGGACCAGGAAGCCGATGGCAAAGATTACGATGAAAGAGAAGATCGATCCGATCAGCGGGTCAAGGCCGAGGAAATCCCAGGCGAAGTAAGCAACGAACATTCCCAGCATCAGGAATTCAGCCTGAGCGAAATTGACGATCCCCATGACGCCAAATACGAGTGTCAGGCCAATTGAGATGACGGCGTAGACGCCGCCAATCATCAATCCGTCCAGCACCGCCTGAATGAATGCCATCACATCACGGGTCCCCGGAGGGTTGATGCCGAACGAAAATGCCGTGCTCAGGCGGCCGACCAGATCGCCTTCGACTTGGCGAGGTTATTCGGCCACACGGTCGCAAGGTTGTCGCCGTGCCATTGCACCATCATCGGAACGGCATGGGTATTAAGGCCAGTCTGATCGAATTTGACCACGCCGCCCGGCATGGCGTCGCACCAGCCGCCCTTGAACTCGTTCTCCGACATCGCCTTGCGAACAGCGGCGGGATCGGCCGCCTTGCCGATTTCCAGCGCCTGCGCGAGGACGTCAAGGCAGACGGCGTGCTCAAGCGCCTCATGCACCATGAAGTAACCGTATTTCTTGCGGAACGTCTCGGTCAGTTGAGGAGCAAGGTCATAATTCCCGGGCGCAATCGACAGCACGTTCTCGGCATATTCGCCAAGCGCCTTGCGGAAATCCGGAATGACGTAGCCGCCGGCGCCGCCGATGATCGGCATCGAGATCTGCTGCTGCCGCATCGAGCGGATGATCTGCAATCCGTCGTTAAGGTAGGAAGCCGGGAATACGGCCTGGGCGTCGGCCCCGCGCAGCTTGTTGATGAGAGGCGTCACGTCGGTGATGCCGAGCGGATAGGCTTCATCCATCACCACCTTGATGCCGAGCTTGCCGGCACTGTCCCGCAACCCTTTCGCTTGCGACACGCCATAAGCGGTGTCCTCATACATGATGGCGATCCGCTGAAGCGTCTGCCCCGCATCCTTGGCGATCGCGACAGTGCCCTCGAGTTGAGCCGCGCCGAGCACCGACGCCTTGGCGATGATCTGGAAAATGTTCTTGAAACCGCGTCCGGTAATCTGGTCCGAGAAGGACATGGTCATCAATGGAATTTCGCGGCGCTCCGTCACCTCCGACAGGGCCAGCGTCAGCGACGACGCATAAGCGCCAAGGATCGCGACAACACTATTCTGCGTAATGAGTCGTTGTCCGACGGTGGCGGCGGTGGTCGGCGTCGAGGTGGAGTCCGCAATCACCAGATTGATCGGCGCACCATCAAGCGCCTTGATGCCGCCGCGTGCGTTGATCTGCTCCGCGACCAGCTCGATGCCGTTGCGAGAATTGACGCCGAATTGCGCGTTGGCCCCGGACAATGGCAGAATGACGCCGACATTCACCGGCGCCCCCTTGGCCGATGCGCGAGTAATAAAAGGCATGGCAAGAGTGGCGGCCCCAAGGGCTAAAACGCGTCGCCGGGTCGCGAACAAACCATGCGCTTGTGAAGTCTTGGCTTTCGTCATGACGTCCTCCCTGCCACCATATATTTTGGCGAAGAATTCATGAAAGTCCGGTATCCGTCAAGCGCAAAATTGTCGTACAATGTGATGGTAGACGATCTGCCACGTTGGCGGGGATCGGGCATCGGGGAGAGCAGTTCATGATCCGGTACGATCATTTCATTGAGGGCGCCGCGGTGGCGCCGGCATCGAAGCGTTGGTTTCCCAGCGTCGATCCTTACACAGGGCAAGTCTGGGCCGAAGTCGCTGAAGGATCCAGGGAGGATGTGGGGCGCGCGGTCGCGGCGGCCAAACAAGCATTCGAGGTGTGGAGCGCGACCAAGCCGTCCATCAGGGGAAAGCATCTTGTCCGGCTTGCCGATCTGATCGAGGGACATGCGCAGCACCTCGCGGAAATCGAGGTGCGGGACAACGGCAAGCTCTATGCCGAGATGTTCTCACAGGTCAAATATCTGGCGGAGTGGTATCGCTACTACGGCGGCCTCGCCGATAAGGTCGAGGGCGCGGTCATTCCCACGGATAAAGCAAATATCTTCAACTTCACGCGCTATGAGCCACTCGGCGTCGTCGGCATGATCACGCCATGGAATTCGCCGCTGCTGCTGCTGGCCTGGAAACTCGCGGCCGCGCTCGCGGCGGGCAATACCGCCGTCATCAAGCCGTCCGAATATACCTCGGCGTCAACGCTGGAATTCATGAAGCTGTTCGAGCAGGCCGGTTTCCCGCCCGGTGTCGTCAACACCGTGACGGGCTTCGGCGCCGAGGCCGGCGCGGCGCTGGTCGAGCATCGGGACGTCGCCAAGATCGCGTTCACCGGGTCGGACGTCGGCGGACAGAAAGTCTATGAAACCGTCGCCAAACAACTCAAGCATGTTTCGCTGGAGCTTGGCGGCAAGTCACCGAACATCGTATTCGATGACGCCGATATGGAGGCTGCGGTGATGGGGGCGATTTCCGGTATCTTCGCCGCCACCGGGCAAACCTGCATCGCCGGATCGCGTCTGTTGTTGCAGAGGTCGATCCACGATGCGTTCATGACGCGGCTGGTCGAGGTCGCGCGTGCCGCCAAGATCGGAAATCCGATGCTGCCGGATACCAACGTCGGGCCGGTCACCACGCCGGCGCAGTATCGCAAGGTGCTCGATTACATCGATATCGCGCGTAAGGAAGGCGCGACCTGCGTGCTCGGCGGCAAGCCCTATGCGGATGCGCCCGGTGGCCAGTTCGTCGAGCCGACCATTTTCACCAACGTGACCAATTCGATGCGGATCGCGCAGGAGGAGGTGTTCGGTCCGGTGCTGGCGGTGATTCCGTTCGAGGACGAGGCGCATGCGATCCGGATCGCCAATGATGTCGATTTTGGGCTCGCGGCCGGCGTTTGGACGAAAGACATCGGACGCGCGCTCACCATGTCGGAAAAGCTCCGGGTCGGCACGGTCTGGGTCAACACCTATCGGGCAGTGAGCTACACTTCTCCGTTCGGGGGCTACAAGCGCAGCGGCATCGGCCGCGAAAGCGGCCTTGAAGCCATCAAGGAGTATCTGCAAGTGAAGTCGGTCTGGATAGCAACCGATTCCAGCGTGGCCAATCCGTTCATCATTCGTTGATGAACGATGCCGCCTCGTTTTCAGATTAGCAAAGGCCGCTTCCGGGTCGCCGGAAGCAGCCTGAATCGTGACGATCGTAATGCAATACTTTGCCGCTATAGTTTTGGATCGGCGTCGAGCCTGACGGCAATGCCTTCGAGACCGGGCGCGGCAGCCGGATAGCGCGCCAGAACGATAGGGTCGTGGCCTGGAATGACGTTGACGGGATCGTCAACCAGACCGCGCAGGGTGGTGTAGCCCTCCAAGGTATCGCCGACGCTGTAGGTGACGGGAAAAACACGCCCCTGTTCAAAATGCGCATAGAAATGCGAGGCGTCGGAGGCAACGACCAACCATCCCCGTCGCGTCCATACCCGCACCACCTGAAGGCCCTTGCTGTGGCCTCCAATCAAGTGGACCTCCAGACCGGGCGCTATCTGGGCGGCGCCGTCATGAAAACACACGCGGCCATCGAAGATCTTGCGAACCATCGATAGAACATCGTCGACCTCGAACGGAAATCGCAAGCCGTGGTGGCACATGCAGCGTCCGGTGCAGTACGCCATCTCGGTATCCTGCACATGAAACTTCGCGCGAGGAAACAAATCGTAGTTTCCGGAGTGATCGTAGTGCATATGGGTAATGATCACATCCTCGACCGTGGCTGGATCGATGCCGATCATCTTCAAACCTTCACCGGGCGAACGCAGAAAATCACGCTTGCGCTTGGCCGCCATGGCCTTGTCGAAGCCGGTATCGATGATGAAAGTGCGCCGCGCGCCTTTCACGGCCCAGACGAAATAATCGAGCGGCATCGGCACGTCATGGCTGTCGCCGCCGATGAAATTGGTCGTGGTGCGGGCTTCGCCGTTGTGAGCATAACGGATGGCGTAGACTTCATAGGTTTCGGCAGTGCTCATGGCGATCCTCACTTGCCGCGAAGCGTGACGCCGGCACGGCGCTCGATCAGCTTGGCGATCGTGGTGAAATCGTCATCGCCGATTTCCTGAAGCGTTTCGAACCAGATTTGCCTTACGGCCGCCGCGGTCCGCAGCGACAGGCCCATGGCCTCGGCTTCCTCGATAAAAAGATTGATGTCCTTGTACATAAGCTTGGTGGCGAAGCCGTAGTCGAATTTTCCAGTCAGGATACTTTTCGGAAACTTGTCCATCGATGCGGTGTTGCGGCCGCTGCCGGCATTGACGACATCGATCATCACTGAAGGATCGATGCCGGCCTTGGCCCCCATCGCCAGTGCCTCGGAGGTCAGCGCCATCGCCGTGCCCGACAACAAGTTGTTGACGAGCTTCATGGTCTGGGCGAGGCCGCTGCGATCGCCGATGTAGAACAGCTTCCCGATGATCTTGAGAAGATCGGCGAGCCGCTCATATTCGGCTTTCGGGCCGGATACCATCACCGCCAGCGTGCCCGCCTTGGCTCCGCCAACGCCACCGCTCACCGGCGAGTCGAGCCAAACCTTGCCTTGCGCCTGCAATGCTTCGCTGATTCGCGCGGCCGCGCGAGGACCTGTCGTGGACAGATCGACGATTGTCTTCACCCGCTTGCCGTGCAGCAGGCCGTTCTGGCCAAGCACCACGCTTTCGACGATTGGCGGTGTCGGCAGGCTGACGAGGATCACGTCGGCCTGATTGGCGAGATCCTCCGGCGACGCAGCGGCCACTGCGCCACGACCAGTAAAGGCTGCGAGCGATTCCGGCCGAACGTCATGCACGACCAGACCATGCCCGGCGTCCATCAGCCGGCCTGCCATGGGAGTTCCCATGTTGCCAAGGCCCACAAATCCGATGGTGTCACCCATTTCGTTTCTCCCGATTTTGACTGGATACGCGGCCGCAAAGCAGGTCGCGCATCGCTTTATCGATCGCGATCACACGGAGAGAGCTTAACGAAGTTGGAATCCCCGTTTTTCCTGGCCGCGGATCCCGGGCAATCCCCCCTCAACCGAATCGGATCGGAGTTAGTTTTGTGCTTCGTATTCGGCGATCGCCTCGCGTGCGGTGCGGAAAGCATCGACCCCGGCCGGAACGCCGGCATAAATAGCAACTTGCAGCAGCACCTCCTGGATTTCCTCCTTGGTGCAGCCATTGCGCAGCGCGCCCTGAACGTGAATCTTGAGTTCATGCGGCCGATTGAGGCAGGACAGCATTGCCAGGTTAATCATGCTGCGCGTCTTGCGTGGCAGGCCGTCGCGCGTCCAGATCCATCCCCAGCAGTATTCGCTGACGAGATCTTGAAATGGTTTGTTGAATGGATCGGCATTTTTCATGGCGCGATCGACATAGGCGTCGCCCAGCACCGCACGCCGCACCTTCAGACCGTTCTCATAAAGTTCTTTCGACATCGTCTCAGCTCCTGTTTCGGGGATAAATCAGAATTGCCGCCAGCGTCAGTCGGCAGCCATAACGTCCAGCTCCGGAAGCAAGTAAGTCCGAAACAGTTGATAGTTTTCAATCATCGGAAAATGTCCGATGTTCTGCATCTCGGTATAGCGGCAACCCGGGATGGCATCGGCGACCTGCTGCGACATCTCGGGTGTGCAGGAATAATCGTAAATGCCGGTCAGAAGACTAACCTTGCACTTGGATGTATCGATCGTTTTGATTTGCTCGCGCGCGTCGAAATCGAAGCTGTAGAACATGACGTCGCCGCGATACACGCCGGGACCGGACTGGCTATAGTACCACCAGTTGGCGCGCCGATCGCGCTCGGGGCTGGTGGGAGCATTGAGCCCGAATGTATAAGTCGCGACCAGTTCACCGCCGTGAACGGCGGGATGATGGAGGAACTCATTGTAGCGGCCAGGCGCGTAAGCGGCGCTTTCGAGGCCGATGATCCCGCGAAGTTCATCCTGGAAATCGCTCGCTACCCGCAGGACGACGGCGCCTCCCATCGAACAGCCCATCACCACCGGCCGTTCCAGATCCAGCGCCTTCCAGACGGCGCGGATGACCGCCAGATAATGGTCCGTCGTCAATTCATAGCTGGTCAGCCACCATTTATCGGGAGGATCGGAGCGCCCGTGCAGCGGCATGTCGAAGCAAATCACGCGAAAGCGCGACGTAACTTCGGCATCGTTGAGGAGATAACGGAACTGGCGGCTGTCCGCGCCGGCTGTGTGCAGGCATAGCAGCGGAATACCCTGGCCCGCCTCCTCGACATATATCCGATAGGCTGTTCCGGCGACCGATACCGTGAAATAGCGGCCGGAAATAGGTTCAAAAAGAGTCATTTCCCAGCCTCCAGTCCCTGCATCAGTCCCATCATGCGATGGAACGCGCGCGCGTTCTGCATCGCTGCCAACGTGTCCCCCTCAAGAATGAATTCGGGAACCCGCATAATCATGGCGAAAATGTCGTGATAAAGCGGGGGCGGGTTTGGACTGATAAACTTGAGCCACAAATCCGTAGGAGCGCGAACCGAAAACCGCGTGGCGACATCGAAGCGTGGCGAAGCGATCACCGTTTCGATTCGGCCGCTCCTGACGCAAAGAACGTACCTGATGTCGCCGAAAGCGATGCCGATATCGGCATTGAACTTTCTCCCGATGACCGCGAGTTCGGGGTCGTTATTGACCCGGCCCTGAAATGCCTCGACCCAAGCTTTGTCCGGAAAGCTCCTCATGCTATCCTGCCCCATTCTGCACATCGTCAGACATTAATACATAAAGATCTGACATACCGTCATATTGTCGTACAATATACAGGAGCCCTGACGTGTTGTCAAAGATACCAGTTCAGGCTGCACCGCTCCGGAGCCGCGTCGCGGAGCGACTGCGGCAGGCCATCACCTCAGGCCAGCTCAAGGCGGGAGAGCACCTGCGGGAACGCGAACTCTGCGAACAGCTCGGTGTCAGCCGGACTTCGATCCGTGAATCGTTGCGTATTCTCGAAAGCGAGGGACTCATCAACTCGATCCCAAACAAGGGTGTCGTGGTGAGCGCGATGACCCTGAAGGAAAGCCAGGACGTCTATGACACCCGCGCAGCGCTCGAGGGACTGCTGGTGCGCCAGTTTGTGCGGAACGCCACGGATCAGCAGATTGCCAAGCTGATCGAAATCGTCGACACGATCAAAAAGCACAACGCGAATTTCAAGGTCGATCGGTTTGTGAAGCTGAAGCAGCGTTTTTACGATCTGATCATAGAAGGGGCCGACAATCAGATCGCAGCCAACGCATTGCGCGCGATACATGCGCGCGTGGCGCGATTGTGGGTCACCTCGCTCACCAATCCGGAGCGTGCAGACCGCAGTGAGGTGGAAATTCGCGCTCTCGTCAGCGCCATTCAAGACCGGGACGAGGAGGCCGCCGTCAAAGCCTGTGCCGATCATATTGCCAGCGCGGCACGAAACGTCATGCAGGTGATGGTGGAGCGTGGTCACTCAACTTCGACGGCCTCCTCCGGTAGATTAACGCCGTCGCGTTCCAGAAAAGAAGCTGCATTAGTCGAGTGAGATTCACGCAGTACGCAAATGCGCTCGACTTCGCGATGCCCCCGCATCCGAGTTCGACCGTGCCAATATGCTGCGGAAAAAGGCTATGTCTCCCAGACATTCTCCAAGCTTAACCTGCAGATTGAGCAAAAAAGACTTTCCCTTCCGTAAGATTTAAAAAAACTTTCCTGATCGAGAGCACTTCGCTTCGTCTTACCAGCGCGCGTGTCTTTACATCCGATACCATCACAACAGCGACAATGTCCTCCAGGCTATGGGAGTCGTGCAGGGCGGTTCGGTGTCGTGGCAATTGTGACGGTAGCGGGGCTTGGGGCTGTAGCAGGAGCGGTGGCAATCTTCTATTTGAAGATGGCTTGGATGGCTTGGACGACAGTGCGCACGGACGCCGAATGCCTAAGATCGGAGTGAACGACCAGCCAAATGTCACGCGACAGCAACGGCGTGTCAGGCACGGCCGGCACCAGTTCGGAATCCGATCCCGCCATAAAATCCGGCAGCGCGGCAATACCAGCGCCCGCGCGCGCGGCGGCTTGCTGGATTTCAAGACTGCTGGCATGGAATGAAAACGGCCGTCCCGCCGCGTAGTCTTCTAACGCGGCCTGTTGCGGCGCACGTCCCACCGGAACGTCATAGCCGACGAAGCACCAATCGGCTTCCCTGGTCGCAATGAGGTAAGCGGGGCTGGCGTAAAGCCGAAACGGCATTTCGCCGAGCTTCAGGATCGTGACGTCGCCGCCATCAGGCCGGCTAAGGCGGATCGCAATATCCGCTTCGCCGCGATCCAGCGACGCGGTGCGGGCCTCGCCGATGATACGGATCATCAGGCCGGGATGCCGGGCGTGCAGAGCTACCAGCGGCGCAGTTAGATATTCGACCGCGAACGCAGGCGGTGCGCTGATCGTGACCGTGCCCGTCAATTCCGACCGCGCACCATCGGCGGCACGCCGAACGGCCAGAGCATCGTTCTCCATGCGCTCGGCGATGGCCGCTATATGCTCGCCTTCGATGGTCAGCGTCCAGCGCCGTCCGCGCCGGTCAACCAGCGTCACGCCGAGGGTTTCTTCCAGCGTGCCGATACGGCGGGCGACGGTAGCGTGCTCGACGCCGAGCGCCCGAGCGGCGGCGGACAGCGAGCCAGCCGTTGCCAGCGCGGCGAAATGACGAAGATCATCCCAGTTCATCGGTGAATCTTTTCACAATACTAGTCAATAAATAGGGAGTTTCCAAACCGATTGCCATAAGCGATTTCTCCGGTCAGATCGGAGAAGAAAATATGGACGTAAAGGTTGAGTTGGTCGCCGTTGGTGGCGTCAATCAATTGAGGGTCGTGGAATGTCCGGTGCAGGAGCCGGGGCCGCAAGAGGTGCGCCTTCGCCATCAGGGTATCGGCGTCAACTTCATCGACATTTATCTGCGCACCGGCCTCTATCCGCTTCCGCTGCCCGGCATACTCGGCGTTGAGGGGGCTGGCGTCATCGAGGCGGTCGGATCGTCGGTCGAGGGGCTGCGCGTCGGTGATCGTGTCGCCTATGCGGGTATTCCCGGTGCTTATGCCGCCACGCGGCTTCTGCCCGCATGGCGGGCGATCAAGCTGCCGGAGAACATCGACACGCAGACCGCCGCCGCATCGTTCCTGCGCGGCCTGACAATTCACATGCTGCTGATGCGGACCTTTCTCGTTCAGGGCGGCATGACATTGCTGGTTCATGCCGCTGCTGGCGGTTTAGGCTCGTCATTGACACGCTGGGCGAAGCGGCTCGGCTGCACAGTAATCGGAACGACAGGATCGCCAGAGAAGGCCGAGCTTGCGCGCACTGCCGGTGCCGATCACGTCATTGTCGGACGCGATGCCGATATTGTCGCGGAAGTCGGCAAGCTCACGGACGGTCGCGGCGTGGATTTCGCCATCGACGGCATCGGCGGCGACATGCTGCGCAAAACCTTCGCTTGCGTTCGACGCTTCGGCACCATCGCCAGCGTCGGTCAGGCGGCCGGCGCGATCCCGCCGATTTCGGCCGAAGACCTTGGGCCGGTGCGCTCGCTATCACTCGCGCGGCCGAGCGTCATGGCCTACGCCGCCGAGCAAGATACCTACCGGACTGCGACTGCTGCGGTGATCGAGGCGATAGCCGAAGGCATCCTCCAGAAAGCCACACACCGATATCCGCTGACGGAAGCTGCTCAGGCGCAATACGCGCTTGAAGCCGGAAAAACCACGGGGAGCCTAGTGCTGGTCCCATAGGGGGAAGACAAAATTGCATCGGCGCGCTTCTAGAAGTCCAATTGCTACCGGAAACCATCGTTCTCCACTTGGCAATCGCATTCCGCTGACTTCCCTGATTCAAACGCTCGCCGTCGCCGAACATCTGAACTTCCGCCACGCCGCCCATGCGCTCGGCGTCAGCCTGTCGAGCGTCAGCGCCCGCGTGAAGACGCTGGAGGAGACCTTGGCGTTCTCCTGTTCGAGCGTCATGCGCGCGGTGTCCGGCTGACAGAGGTCGGTCGCCACTTCGTCGAGTTGGTCGCGGCCGGCGTCGATCAACTCGACCATGCGGTGAAGACCGCCAGTATGGCGGCATCGGGGGAATGTGGACGTCTTCGTATCGGCGTCCACGCGCTGGTCCTGCGTAGCTTCCTCGCCGGACTGATAGGACAATATCGCGAAGATCATCCCGGCATCGAGATTGATATGATAGAAGGCGCGGCGCGCGATGCTGTTATGCAGCTTCGCGGCGACCGTCTGGACATCGTGTTTCTGGCCGGCTCGCCCGAACTGCCCGATTGCCATTCGCGCCAGATATGGACCGAACCGCTAGTCGCGGTGTTGCCGGAGCGGCGTCCATTCGCTAACCGGGCCGCCGTCGCCTGGGCCGATCTAGCCGGCGAGACATTCCTTGTCCGGCATGCGGCACCGGCCCACAAGTGCATAACCATATCGTTTTGCGTCTTGCCGGACGCTGGCCGTTATCCTCCATACAACGCTTCGACGCTGGACGCGGCACCTTGCTTTCCATGGTTGGACAGGGCTTCGGCATCACCTCGTCGGTGCAGCCACATCGCTACTACATGGTCGCCGTTCAACCAGGGTGCGACGCTGCAAAAGGGTTCGCCCGCAAGGCTCGTGAACGGATACGGCTCGACGATGGCGGCTACCGTTGCGACCATCTGTGCGCCTTAGCGTAGCGCGTCGAGGTCGCGGACGACGAGGTTCGCATCATGGGATCAAAGTCAGAATTGCTGCGAACACTGGTCGCCGCTTCAAGCGCAGAAACGGCGGCATTCGGCGTTCAGAGTTCCGTTCTGAAATGGCGCGCCCGACAGGATTCGAACTATTTGGAGATTGTCGCCAACTTCCGCTTGAAGATAGACGGAGAATAGTTCGGTTTTTGCGCAGAAAGCACTGGCATTCTGCTGCGGAACGAGCATTGCTGTGGGTGAGAGCTGATCCCTCATTGACGGCCCCGCAGCGCAACGTCGCTGACGGGGCCTCGGGTGGTGCGACGCTGATGTCGCATCATTCGGAGGGTTTTATGCCAAAGTCACCCCGTAATCGTAAAGCATCATCGAAGCGCGTTGGGCGTGCGAATGTCGGTAAGGTCGGTCCTGCCGCCAAGTCAGCCCAGGCAGTGCGTCAATCCGCACGGCAGCCGGCGAGTCAAAAGCCGAACAAGCAGGCGAAGCTGCTCGAGCTACTGAGACGACCGACCGGCGCGACAATTGTTGCACTCTCGGAAGCCTCCGGCTGGCAGCAACATTCCGTGCGTGGATTTTTGGCCGGTGTGGTCCGCAGGAAGCTCGGGCTGGAGTTGGTATCGGCGGTCGAAGCCGATCAGCGCGTCTATCGTATCGTCCATGCTATGACGAAGCAGGCTTCGTGATGGCGAGAACGTTGAAGGGTGAGGTCGCGCGTCGGGGCGATCTTACGAGTCGGGAGCGAGGATCGCCTCAAAAGCCGAGGCGATCCTCGCTCATCTGCCAAAGCATCTGCAGGCAACGATCGTAAGTTATCGGCGGCAGGCGGATCAGTCCGGCGGGCTTGAGCTTGCCATTCGTCAATTCCTTGATCGCCTTGTCGGGAAGGAGGAGCGGTCGTCGGTGATGGCAAAACTGGTCGCCCTTGATCGCAGCCAGATCGAGTTGAAGGCGGGCACCATCCTGTCCCGCGAGTGGAGTGGAGCGACGTATCGCGTGATCGTCGTTGACGGCGGCTTTCTCTGGGATGGCGCGACCTACGAGAGCTTGTCGCAGGTTGCTTTCGCCATCACCGGCACCCGCTGGAACGGGCCGCGGTTCTTCGGCTTGCGCGATGCGGATGGGAACGGTGACGAGCCGTGATCAAGCGCAGCAAAAACAACCCGTCGAAGATCCAGGCCGCCGTTCGCTGCGCCATTTATACCCGGGTCTCTACTGACAACGGCCTCGACCAGGAGTTCAATTCGCTGGATGCCCAGCGCGAAGCCTCCAGCGCCTATATCAGGAGCCAGGCCCATGCCGGCTGGGTCGAGGTCAAGACCCGGTATGACGATGGCGGCTTCTCCGGCGGCTCGACTGATCGTCCGGCGCTTCAGAACCTGCTGGAGGATATCCGGGCCCGCAGGATCGACGTCATCGTGGTCTACAAGGTCGATCGCCTGACCCGGTCCCTGGCCGACTTCGCCAAGCTGGTGGAGCTGTTCGATGCTCACGGGGTATCATTCGTCTCGGTCACCCAGCAGTTCAACACCACGACGTCCATGGGGCGGCTCACCCTGAATGTATTGCTGTCCTTTGCCCAGTTCGAGCGCGAGGTCATCTCGGAGCATATCCGCGACAAGATTGCGGCCTCCAAGAAGAAGGGCATCTGGGTTGGGGGATCGCTGCCGCTCGGCTATGCCATGAATGACGGGAAGGTGGCGGTCGTCCCGGAGGAGGCGGATCAGGTCCGCCGGATCTTCACCCGCTATCTCGAACTCGGCAGTGCCCATGCCCTGATGCGGGATTTGAAGGAGCGTGGCGTCGTCAGCAAGCGCCGACTGCTCAAGACCGGTAAGGTCCGGGGCGGTGTCCCGTTCGGTCGCGGTGCCTTGTTCTATCTGCTGCGCAATCGCTTTTATATTGGAGAGGTCAATTCCAGGGTTCATTCAGGATTAGGGCCTTTGGCCTGATCGTAAATATGGATGCCGTCCCAGCCCATCGATCCGAGCTGGCACGCATTCTTCGTGCCTTCGCCCTCCACAATGGAGGTTATTGGCCTCGTTGACCGATCGGTCAGGAACGGGAATTTGCGCCGCAGAGACTGGCAGCCAAAAATCCTTGAAATCTGCCGGTAATCCCCGGCAGAGACGGAAATAGGAAAAGACCACCCCGAAAAGCCCGCGAAAAACGGCCCATTTACGTAATCGGCCAAGACGTGGGGTTTGCAAGGACTGGGTGGTGGGCGCGACAGGGATCGAACCTGTGACCCCTACCATGTCAAGGTAGTGCTCTCCCGCTGAGCTACGCGCCCGCTCAAGCCTTCATGCGGCGGTCGGAACCGGCATGGTCCGCTGCGAACCGGCAGCCCGGTCATCTCCGGTCCAACGCGGCGCGCTCGCGGCAGGCTTCAGTCATTTGCTCAAAACGCGCCGCCTGCGGCGCGGTCCGAAACAAATTCCGGCGTGCTGGAGCACGCCGGTCGGTCGGCTTCCTATATCGGCTCGCCCCCGGCGGCGCAAGCCAAGATGTCCGAAAGTCGCCTTGTCAGGGCGGCGGCGAAGCTGGTCTGAATCGCGCAGCCGAGAGGCTTGGAGCATGATCCCGACCCGGAGGGCCGGAAAAGATCATGCTCGAACAAAAAGATAAACGACGGGCCCGATTCGACGTGAGTCCGATCGGCCCCTGCGGCAGGAAAGGCGCGCGGAGATGGGGCTTGTCGAGTTTCTGGCGCTGGCGGCGTTCGCGGTGGTGGGCGGCGCGTCCATCGTGTTTCAGGCGGTGGTCAACACCGATCTGCGCCAGGCGCTGGATTCGGCGTCATGGGCGGCGTTCGTCAGCTATACCGGCGGCGCGCTGGCGATGGCGGCATTCGTCGCCGTCAGCGGTTCGTCGTGGCCGCTCGCCGCCGATCTCGCCAGAACCTCGTGGCTGTCGTGGACCGGCGGCCTGTTCGGCGCGGTCTACGTGGTGGCGGCGATCCTGCTGTTGCCGAAGCTCGGGGCCACCACGCTATTGGCGCTGTTTGTCGCCGGGCAGATGGTGATGTCGGTGGTGCTCGATCACTACGGCATCATGGGGGTGCCGCAGCACGCGGTCGATGCGCCGCGGCTGATCGGCTGCGGCCTTCTGGTGCTGGCGGTGGTGCTGATCCGGCTGTGAGGCTCAGGCCACCAGCAGCTTGTTCACTTCGCTGACCAGTTCGCGCAGGTGCACCGGCTTGGACAGCACCTTGGCGGTTTTCGGCGCCGCCGAATCCGAGTTCAGCGCCACGGCGGCGAAGCCGGTGATGAACATGATCTTGATGTCGGGGTCGAGTTCGGAGGCGCGGCGCGCCAGTTCGATGCCGTCCATCTCCGGCATCACGATGTCGGTCAACAGCATTTCGAACGGCTCCTCGCGCAGCCTCTGATAGGCGGAGAGGCCGTTGTCGAACGACGACACCTGATAGCCGGCGTTTTCCAGCGCCTTGACCAGGAATCGGCGCATGTCGTTGTCGTCTTCGGCGAGAAGGATCTTGTGCATGGCGCTCGATTGTCAATCCGGTGAGAGATGGTGGCGGACCGGGTCCGGCATTCGCCGTCCGGCTCGCGGCGGCAAACGTCAAGTCCCGGTCTCCGTCGGCAGCTTGTCGTGACCGGCGGCCGATTCCAAGCCCTGCACGGCCCCCGCCGGGACGGAATGCAGATATCGGCATCGAACCACCAGGTCCTCACTTAGCCAGAGGTTCGGTAAATTTCGGGTGAAGGAAACGCCGCCGGGGCGTCGATTGCGGCCGGCCAGATGGGGCTGCGGCGGCCTGCGGGCGCGGCCGCGCCGTCCGTGCCGAAGGCTGGACCGATTCTTTCCGATGAAACGGCGCGCGCGCCGCTTTTTTGCTTGGCAGGATGATTGCAAATCCGGACAATGCCCGTTCGGGGAAGCCACGACGTCCCGGCCTCGTCGCGCCGGGATTTGTTTCAGGACCGCGCGCGCCCATGATCCAGTGTGACGGCGAATTGTCGCCCCCCTTCACCATCGTCGAGCCGGCGGCATGGCGGGCGCCGATCATTTTCAACTCGCCGCATTCCGGCTCGGTGTATCCGCAGCCCTTTCTGGCGGCGTCGCGGATCGACGTCGCGGCGCTGCGGCGCTCGGAGGATTCGTTCGTCGACGAACTGATCGCAGGGCTCGGCGCCGGCGGTTTCCCGGTGGTGAGCGTTCACTTCCCGCGCTCTTACGTGGACGTCAACCGCGAGCCCTACGAACTCGATCCGCGGATGTTCAACGGCCGGCTGCCGAGTTTCGCCAACACCCGCTCGATGCGGGTGGCGGGCGGGCTCGGCACCATTCCGCGCGTGGTCGGCGACGGTCAGGACATCTATCGCGAACGCCTCGACGTCAACGAGGCGCTGGCCCGCATCGAGGCCCTGTACAAGCCCTATCACCGGGCGTTGCGCCGGCTGGTCAACAAGGCGCATCTCACCTTCGGCACCGCCATTCTGGTGGATTGCCACTCGATGCCGTCGGTCGGGGTGTCGCGCGACGAGCCGGCGCGGCCGGACATCGTGATCGGCGATCGCTACGGCACCAGTTGCGCGGCGCTGCTGCGCGAGCGGGTGGAGCGGACCTTCGCGGCGCTGGGCTATTCCACCGGCTGCAACAAGCCCTATGCCGGCGGTTTCATCACCGAACACTACGGCAACCCGGCCAACGGCCTGCACGCCATCCAGATCGAACTCAACCGCGCCGTCTACATGGACGAGCGCCGGCGCGAGCGGAAGCCGAATTTCGCCACTGTCGCCGAGGACTTCGGCCGGCTCGCCGAGGCGCTGGCGACGCTGCCGTTCCGCGATCTCGGCTCGTTCCCCGC
>JBASBO010000047.1:0-8149 GCA_049651165.1 Xanthobacteraceae bacterium
GTCGCGGGCGATGCGCAGCGCGTCGCGGTCGTCCTCGGCGAGATAGTCGCCGAGCCCGGAGATCGAGGTGTGCATCACCGCGCCGCCGAGTTCCTCCTCGGTGGCGATCTCGCCGGTCGCGGCCTTGAGCAGCGGCGGCCCGGCGAGGAAGGCGCGGGTGCGGTCGCGCACCATGACGATGTAATCCGACAGCCCGGTCTGGTAGGCGCCGCCGGCGGTGGACGAGCCGTGGGTCACCGTCACCACCGGAAGGCCAGCGGCCGACATCCGCGCCAGATTGCGGAACGTGCTGCCGCCGCGGATGAAATCCTCGACCCGGTAACGCAGCAGGTTGGCGCCCGCGCTTTCGACCAGTTGCACGAAAGGCAGCCGGTTTTCCAGCGCCAGTTCCTGCACGCGCAGCGCCTTGTCGAGCCCGTAGGCTTGCAGCGCGCCGGCGTCGATGCCGGCGTCGCTGGCGCTTATCATGCAGCGCACGCCGGAGACGAAGCCGATGCCGGCGATCACGCCGGCCCCCGGCACGCTCTTGTCCGGGTCCGGCACGTCGAACATGTAGCCGGCCAGCGTCGCCAGTTCGATGAACGGCGCGCCGGGATCGAGCACCAGCGCCACGCGCTCGCGCGGCAGCAACTGGCGGCGCTTGTGGAAGCGCTCCTTGGCGGCGGTGGATTTGGCGCGGCTGCGCTCCTCCAGCATCCGCATCCGCCCGATCAGCGCCAACATGCCGTCGCGGTTGGCCTTGAAGCCGGCGCTGCCCGGCGCGATGGTCGATTCGATGATGGCCATATTACGAACGTGTCTCCGAAATTTTTAAGGACGCGAGGTCGTCTGGATCAAACCTACTTCCGTCGTTGCGAGGAGCGGTAGCGATCCCCACCCACAGCGTCGTCCCCGCGCAGGCGGGGATCCATAACCCCTGGCAGTGGTTGTCATCAACAATCTCGCCCATCGGTGATAGAACCGAACCGCTGCGGCGTATGGGTCCCCGCCTGCGCGGGGACGACGCCGTTCGGACGGCAATGGCCCCACACATTCATTCCGCGTCAGCTTGCGCGAAGTGTTCGCTGAATTGCTGGCGCAATTCGACCTTGCGCAGCTTGCCGGTCGCGGTCATCGGCATGTCCTTGAGGATCCTGACCAGCTTCGGCACCTGGAAGCCGCCCAACAGCTTGCGGCAGTGTTCCGCGATCGCCGCCTCGTCGGCGTCCGCGTCCGGCCTGAGCGTGACGAACGCCGTCACCGCCTCGCCCCATTGCGGATGCGGCAGGCCGACCACGGCCGCGTTCAGCACGGCGGGATGGGCGAGCAGCGCTTCCTCGACCTTCACCGACGAGACGTTCTCGCCGCCGGACTTGATCATGTCCTTCTTGCGGTCGATGAACAGCACCTCGCCGTTGTCGTCGATCAGCGCGAGGTCGCCGGTGTGGTGCCAGCCGAACTTGCGCGCGTTCGCCGTCGCCTCGGGGTCCTTGTAATAGCCCAGCATGACGTTGGGACCGCGATGCACCAGTTCGCCGATCTCGCCGCGCGGCAGCAGGTTGCCGTCGTCGTCCATGATCGCGGTGTCGTTGACCACCACGGACTCGCCCCAGTAGTTGCCGAAGCGCTGCAACTGCCGGTCGGGCTGCGCCAGCGTCGTCGACGGATACATCTCGGTCTGGCCGCTCGCCAGCACGAAGTTCGGGCAGAACTCGGCGACGCAGCGCTCCATCAGCGGCCGCGACATCGGCGCCATGGCATAGGTGCACATCCGCAGGTTTGAGATGTCCACCTCCTTGCGGTGCGGATGATCCAGCATCGCCTGATACATCATCGGCAGGCCGACGCAGTTGGTGAGCTTGTCGCGCTCCATCGCGTCGAGACAGACCACCGGATCGAAACCGCGCATCAGGGACACCTTGCCGCCAACCAGCAGGAAGCTCATCAGCAGCACATGCGCGGCGCAGTGGAACAGCGGGAGATGGCCGGTGATGCCGGACTCGCGGTCGAGTTTCATCTCGACCGCGTTGCTCATCGACGCCATCACCACCGCAAGGTGGCCGTGCATCGCGCCCTTCGAGCGCGAGGTGGTGCCGCTGGTGTAGATGATCATCGCCAGATCGCGGTCGTTGATCTCGACATCGGGCTCGACATCCGACTGCCCTTCGAGCAGGTCGGTGAAATTCCGCAAGCCCTGCTTCGCCGCCGTGCCGGCAAGATCGATGCCGATCAGATCGACGCCGCGCTTTTGCAGCGCGTCTTGCAGGTCCGGCTTGGCGTGGAGATTGTCGTCGATCACCGCGAACCGCACGCCGGCATGATCGAGGATGTAGCCGGCATCCTCGGGGCCGAGCATGGTGTTGACCGGCACCCAGACCAGCGCCGCTCGGTGAATGCCGAACAGCGCCTTGACGAACTCGATCGAGTTGTTGCAGATCGTGGAAACCTTGTCGCCGGGCTTGAGCCCGCGCGACACGAGATAGTTGGCGAAGCGGTTGGCGTCGCGATCCAGTTCGCGATAGGTGACTTGCCGCGCCCCGTCGGTCAGCGCGATGCGGCCCGGAAAGCGGCTTGCCGAGCGCCGCAGCATGTCGCCGACCGCGACGCGGCCGATATTTCCCGGTCCCGGCACCCCGCCGGTGGCTTCCAGACTGGTCATGACGCTCCTCCTCCCGATCGATTGACGGCGCGACTCTGCGGCCGCTGACCGCCGATTATGAAACGATCGCAGGTCCGGTTCAATCGAAGCGCTCTCTCGCCGTCCCGCGCTTCATTTTGTTTAATGCCGAATCCCGAAAATCCGCCGCGCCTCCGCCGGGCTGGCGATGTCGCGCCCCGCCTCGCGCGCGTATTGCGCCATGGTTTCGATCAACTGGCCGTTGGAGGTCACCTTGCTGCCGTCGGGCCGGTAGAACGTGTCCTCCAGCCCGGTGCGCAGGTGCCCGCCCAACTCGGTGCAGCGCCGGTGCAGCGGCCAGATCTCGGCGCGGCCGATCGCGGTGACCTGCCAGTTGGCCTCGGGCAGCTTCAGTTTAAGCAGGATCGGCAGCAGTTCGGGGTCGGCCGGCATTCCCGACGCCACCCCCATGACGAAATTGTATTCCAGCGGCCCGTCATACATGCCGGTCTGCCGGTACATGCCGACGCAGCGCACGATGCCGACGTCGAAGCATTCGAATTCCGGCAGCGTGCCGGCGTCCTTCATCGCATCGAGGAAATCCTGCACCTTCTCGACCGAGTTGTCGAACATCATCGGCGGCCAGGCCCAGGTGTTGTCGGCCTTCACCTTCAGATAGTTCAGCGAGCCGGCGTTGCAGGCCGCCATTTCCGGCTTCGTCTCGCGCACGCAGGCGAGCGGCCCGGAATATTCCGGCCCCGAGGTGCCGGTGGTGTGGTTGATGATGACGCCGGGGCACGCCTCGCGGACCGCCTGCTGAATCTCGCGCGAGACGCTGACATCCCACGACGGCAGGTGTCCCTTGCCCGGGCCCTGCTGGCGCAGATGGATGTGCATGACGCTGGCGCCGGCATCATAGGCGGCCTTCGCCTCGCGCGCCATTTCCTCCGGGGTCACCGGCACATGATGCTGCTTGGGATCGGTCAGCACGCCATTCAGCGCGCAGGTGATGACAACTTTATCGCCCATGCCAGAAACGCCCTCGTTCGACCTGTCGATCGGCCCGCGGCCGATCCAGGCGGCATGATGCGGAAGCGCCCCGGCGGCTTCTTGCGTCAACCGGCTATCGCCACGGCTCGCGGTTCACGCGCGCCGCGCACCGAGACGGAGCGGATATCATCGGTCTGGATTACCATCCCGCTCTCAACCGTCGTTTGAGCATGATCTATTCCAAAAACCGGTTCCCGCTTTTTGGGATCATGCTGGTGGCGTCGCCGCGATAGATCGCGAGATCGCGCGAGCCGATGAAGATCGCGCGCGGCTTGAGGCCGTAGAAGCGGCGGATCGAATGGCTGAAATGGGTCGAATCCGGATAGCCGATATCCTGCGCGAGGTGGGCGAGGTTGATGTTCTCGTTGACGTAATGCAACAGGTGCCGCGCCCGCTTCCAGGCCCGGAAGGCGCGGAACGACACCCCGGTCTGCTCCTTGAACAGGTGCAGGAAGCGCGATTGCGACAGATGCACCGCCGCGGCGCAATCGGCGGCGGTGACGCTGATGCTGGAGAACGCGCAGATGCGGGCGATGGCGCTGCCGATCCGCGAGTCCAGCGGCCGCGCCGCCAACCGCTCGCCGAAGAAGATGGTGTCGAACTCGCAGGTGGTGAAGCCGTCGCGGCGACCGGCGATGCGCAGCGCCTCATAGGCGCCGCGAATCCGCGCCGCCATCGCCGGGCCGGACGCGCCGCGCAAGCGCTGTTCCAGCGCCGCCAGCGCTGACGGCATCACGGTCTCCGGCTCGATCATCATGCAGATCACCGAGGGAAAGTCGCTTTCAAGGCTGTGGACGATGTAGGGCGATACCACTACCATCTCGCCGCGCCGGGTCACGCCGCCCGACGTCGCGCCGACCTCACCGTCGAGGGCGACATAGATGTTGAGGCTGCCGCTGGTGCGCCGCCGGGGCCGCCCGAGCAGCCCGGCATAGAACACCCGCTCCGGGCTGATCAGCATCAGGTGTCCCGAAGCCCGGCGCGCGTCGTCGGCCATCCCGCTCACTCCCCGGTCTCGTTGCCTGCCGGCCGCGCGCCGACGGTTCAGGCGCGGGCCGCTCAAGAAGCCGCTCAAACATACAGCAACCGGAGGGGAAGTCATCGCCGATCCGCCCCGGATACGGTCGTCGCAACGCCTGCGGCGAAGCACCGCGCCGGCGCGGTTCAGACCCGGCTCGGGATCTTCTGCTCCTCGCTGGCGCGGGTTTCCGCGTCAACCGCGCGGCGATAGCCCTCGCGCTGTTGCAGGCGCTGCCAATAGGCCGCGACGTTCGGCCCGAAGTCCTTGGCGAGCCCCAGCGTCTCGGCCAGCCGCAAGGCATAGCCGTTGACGATATCGGCGGCGGTGAAGCGCCCGGCGCACAGCGTCTCGGCCGCGCCGGTCGCGGCCTCGACCGCGCGCAGCCGGCCCAGAAACCACTTGGCGTAATCCTGCGCGACCTGCGGGCTGCGCCGCTCCTCCGGCTCAAGCCGGGTGTAGCGCAGCACCAGCGTCTGCGGGAACGTCAGCGTGGCGTCGCTGAAATACATCCAGTTGAGGAACGCCCCGTAAGCCGGCTCGTCCACCCCGACGACCAGCGGCGACGGCCCGTGCCGGGTGCCGAGATAGTGGCAGATGCCGGACGACTCCGTCATCTTCGTCTCGCCGTCGATCATGAACGGGATGGTGCCGAGCGGGTTGATGGCAAGATACTCCTTGGCGAACACCCGCGGCGGGAACGGCAGCATCTTCAGGTCATAGGCGAGCCCGAGTTCCTCCAGCATCCACAGCGGCCGGAACGAGCGCGCGCCGAAGCAGTGATACAGCGTGATCATTTGGCCTCCGCGGTCTTCGCCTTGGACTCCGACCCGGCCTTGGAGCCCGGCAGCGTCCCCATCATCTTGCACAGGATGGTCAGCATCACCTCGTCGGCGCCGCCGCCGATCGAGGTCAGGCGGCCGTCGCGATAGGACCGGCTCACCAGCGTCTCGTTCATGAAGCCCATGCCGCCCCAGTATTGCAGGCAGGCGTCGGGAACTTCGCGGTTGAGCCGCCCGGCGCGCAGCTTGGCCATGGAGGCGAGTTTCGTCACGTCCTCGCCGGCGATCAGCGCCTCGCCGGCACGGTAGACCAGCGAGCGCAACAGTTCGACCTCGGTCAGCAATTCCGCAAGGCGGAAATGCACCACCTGGTTGTCGAGGATGCTTTTGCCAAACGCCATACGGTTGCGGGTGTATTCGATGGTGTCGTCGATGGTGCCTTCATGGCGCTTCAGCCCGGCGATCGCACCGAACAGCCGCTCCTCCTGGAACTGGAGCATCTGATAGGTGAAGCCCTTGCCTTCCTCGCCGATACGGTTGCGCTTCGGAACCCGCACGTCCTCGAAGAAGATCTGGGCGGTGTCGGAGGAGCGCATCCCCAGCTTGTCGAGCTTGCGGGCGACGTTGACGCCCTTGGACTTCATCGGCACGCAGATCAGCGACTTGTTGCGATGGACCTGGCCGTCGCTGGTGTTGGCCAAAAGACAGATCCAGTCGGCCTGGGTGCCGTTGGTGATCCACAGCTTGCCGCCGTTGATGACGTAGTCGTCGCCGTCGGAGCGGGCGTTGGTCTTGATCGAGGCCACGTCCGAGCCCGCGCCGGGCTCCGAGACGCCGATGCAGGCGACCATGTCGCCGGCGATCGCGGGGGCGAGAAATTCGCGCCGCACCCCGTCGGAGCCGAATTTCGCCAGCGCCGGGGTCGCCATCGAGGTCTGCACGCCGATCGCCATCGGCACGCCGCCGCAGCGGACGGCGCCGAGTTCCTCGCTGCACATCAGCTCATAGCTGTAGTCGAGGCCCTGCCCGCCGAACTCCACCGGCTTGCTGAGGCCAAGAAAGCCGAGATTGCCGAGCTTCTTGAACAACTCGTGCGCCGGGAAGATGCCGTCCGCCTCCCATTGATCGACATACGGATTGATCTCGTTGGCGATGAAGCGTTGCAGAATGCGGCGCGGCTCGTCGTGTTCGGCGGTGAAAAGCATGTCTGATCGATCCTTTTGTCCTATAGTCCCATCTGGCGGCTGGCGAGGTCCTTCATGATTTCCTCGGTGCCGCCGCCGATCGCATTGACCTTGACCTCGCGGTAGATGCGCTCGACCTTGACGCCGCGCATATAGCCGGCGCCGCCGAAGATCTGCACCGCCTCCGAGGCGCAGAACGCCATGGTCTGCGTCGCCTGGTTCTTCAACATGCAGATCTCGGCCACCGGACTTTCGCCCTGATCGAGCCGCCACGCCAGCACTTCCAGCATCGCCTGCGAGGCGGCGACGCGCTGCGCCATGTCCACCAGCTTGTGACGGATCACCTGATGCTGGATCAGCGGCTTGCCGAAGGTGTGGCGCTGCCTCGCGTAGTCGATCGCCTCGTCGAGGCAGACCCGCGCCGCCGCGGTGCAGCCGGCCGCCATGGTCAGGCGCTCGCTGTTGAAATTCCGCATGATGATCTGAAAGCCCGCGCCCTCCTCGCCGAGCAGGTTGCCGGCCGGCACGCGGCAATCGTCGAAATGCAGCGTCGCGGTGTCGGAGGCCCACCAGCCCATCTTCTTCAGCGGCGTGCGCGACAGTCCGGGCGTGTCGCCGGGGATCACCAGCAGGCTGACGCCGCCCGCGCCCGGCCCGCCGGTGCGCACCGCGGTGGTGATGTAGTCGGCGCGCATCCCCGAAGTGATGAAAGTCTTCTCGCCGTTGACCACATAGACGTCGCCCTCGCGCCGCGCGCTGGTGCGCAGGCCCGCAACATCTGAGCCGCCGCCCGGCTCGGTGATGGCCAGCGCCGAGATTTTCATCCCCGACAGAATTTCCGGCAGCACCTTCGCCTTGAACTCCGGCCGTCCGGCGCGCGCGATCGGCGGCGCGCCGATCGAATGGCTGCTGAGGCTGGCATTGACGCCGCCCGCGCCGGCGCGCGCCAGTTCCTGCACCGCGACGATCCACATGAAGTTGTCGGCCGGCGTGCCGCCGTACTCCTCCGGGAAGCCAAGCCCGAGCAGGCCGATGTCGGCGGCCTTGCGATACAGCTCGCGCGGAAACGTGCCGGCCTCGTCCCATTCATTGGCATAGGGCTCGATCTCGCTCTGGACGAAGCGCCGCACCACGTCGCGGAAGGCGACATGATCGGCGTTGTAGAACGGGCTCCCGCCCATGGCGCTCACCTGCATCGGCATCCTGTCTCGATCCTGTCAGCCTCGGGTCGGCGGCAGGATGCCGCCAAACCGCAAACGCCACTTGCGTCCAGTCGCTGACGCGCTGGACGCCACCACCCGGAATCGCCGACGGTGGCGCGCGCAGCAATTCTTGCATAAACTGCCGATCCTCGAACCCATTCGTCCCGATCCGCCCGAAAACCGCGAAGCCAGCATCCGACCACGGCCCGGAGGCGGCGGACACCGCCGGACTGCAGCCGCCCCCGACACATCATGCCGAAAGCCGAACCGTCGAGCCGCCCGAAAACCGCGCCGTCACCGCCGCGCCGCCGGGGCGC
>JBASBO010000048.1:0-8633 GCA_049651165.1 Xanthobacteraceae bacterium
CGCGTCACCACCGCGCCGAAATCGATCGCGCGACGGCGGGCGAGGACGTCATGCGCCGGCGCCGCGATCACCAGCCGGTCGTCGCGAAACGGAAACCGCTCGATGCCGGCGGGCAGCGCGGATACGACGGCGATGCCGATGTCGGCGCGGCCGGCGGCGATGGCCTCGGCGATGCCGGTGCTTTCCCGCTCCTCGGTGTCGATGTTGACCTGCGGATGATCGCGCAAGAAACTCGCAAGCAGGCGCGGCAGATGTTCCGACAGGCTGGAGGTGTTCGCCAGCACATGAATGCTGGTCTTCAATCCGCGGGCGTAGCCGGCGAGGTCGCCGCGCAGATCGTCGGCGGCGGCGAGCACCACGCGCGCATGGTCGAGCAGGCTTTCGCCGGCCTCCGTCAGCGTCACGCCGTGGCGGCCCCGCCGCAGCAGCACGACGTCGAGCGCGGCTTCCAGCGTCTTGATGCGCTCGCTCGCCGAAGCCAGCGCCAGATTGGCGCGCGCCGCGCCGTGGGTGATGCTGCGCGCCTCGGCGACGGCGACGAACAGGCGAAGGTCGGTGAAGTCGAACCGCATGGCGCTCGCTTCGGATAAGCCGAAGGCTGTTTCCGGAACCTCCAGATTGCGCCGGCAAGGCCGTTCGGTCAATCTGCGCCGATGCTCGAACCAAGCCTGGTTTTCATCGTCGCGGTGTTCGTGCTTGCCGGATTCGTCAAGGGCGTGATCGGCCTCGGGCTGCCGACGGTGGCGATGGGGCTATTGGCGACGCGGATGATTCCGGCGCACGCACTCGCCATCGTCATCGTGCCGGCGATCCTCACCAACATCTGGCAGACCTTTGGTGGTCCCTACCTGCGCGACATCGTCCGCCGGCTGTGGCCGATGCTGCTCGCCCTCGTCGCCGGCATCTGGTGCGGCGCGGGGCTGATGGTCGAGCCGTATTCGCGCTACGGCGCGCTGGTGCTCGGCGTGCTGCTGGTGGTGTACGGCGTCGTTGGTCTTGGGAAAGTGCGGTTCGCCGTAGCCCGCCGTCATGAAAGCTGGATCGGCGGCATCGTCGGCGGCGTCACCGGCGTGCTCGCCGCCGCCACCGGCGTTCAGGTGATCCCGGCGACGCCGTTCATGCAGGCGATCGGGCTGGAGAAGAACGAACTGGTGCAGGCGCTCGGCGTGTTCTTCACCACCTCGACGGTGGCGCTGGCGTTCGGGCTGGCGGACGCCGGCCTGCTCAACGTCTCGGTGGCGGTGCCGGGACTGGCGGCGCTGGCGGCCGGGTTCGCCGGCATGTACATCGGCCAGATCGTGCGCACCCGGATGGACCCGCCGGCGTTCCGCCGCTGGTTCCTGATCGGCATGATCGCGCTCGGAATTTATCTCGCGATCGAGGCGGCGCGGACGCTGGCGGCCGCGACGTAACAACTGACGGCGCGGCGCTCAGCGCACGTCGAGCAGCGCCACACGGATGCCGAGCGCGACGAACAGCGCGCCGATGCCGCGATTGAGCCAGCGCATCAGGTTGCCGGAGCGCCGAATCCGCCGCGCCGCGGTGGCGGCGAAGGCGGCAACGCCGAGGCACCACACCATGCCGTTCGCCACGAAGATGACGCCGAGCGCCAGCAGCGCCAGCGAGGGATGCGGCGCGCCGGCATCGACGAACTGCGGCAGGAAGGCCAGGAAGAACAGCGCGATCTTCGGATTGAGGATGTTGGTCAGCGCGCCCTGCCAGAACACCTGCCGCAGCGTCGCCGGCTTCGTGCCGGGCCGTTCGGCCCCGATGCCGCCGTCGCGTGCGAAAATCATGCGGATGCCGATGTAGCAGAGATAGGCCCCGCCGATCAGTTTCACCGCCATGAACGCGGTGGCGGAGGCCGCCAGCAGCGCCGACAGTCCGATCGCGGTGGCGACAACATGCACGAGGCAGCCGCAACCGATGCCGACCGCCGCTACCGCGCCGCCGCGCCAGCCGAGTTGCAGGCTGCGCGCGGTGATGTAGGCGTTGTCCGGCCCCGGCGTGACGTTGAGCAGCAGCCCCGAGACGATGAACAGCCAGAGATCGTGAATGCCGAACATGGTGGTCGTTCATCCTCTCCATTGTCGTCCCCGCGCAGGCGGGGACCCAGACTCCGCAGCGGTGGTGATGCGAGAATCGCCTGTTGCGCGCGCCTGCAACGACAATCAAGGCTAGTGATATGGGTCCCCGCCTGCGCGGGGACGACGGTGAATATGCCGCATGGCCTTCTAAACCCCAGGCGAGCCCGGCACGAAGGCGTCGAACGCCGCCCAGAACTGGGCGCGGTAGCGGTGCTGCTCCTGCAACAGCTCGTGCCTCGCGCCGGGGATCACCAGATGCGAGCCGCCGCGCAGGTGATAGGCGAACTCCTCGATAGCCGGCGTCGAGACGATGCTATCGGCGCCGGCCGCCAGCATCAGGATCGGCTGGCGGATTTGCGCGGGATAATGCGTGGCGCGGAAGTCGTGCATGGTGCGGAAGGCGGTGTCGGCCCAGGCCACCGTCGGCGCGGCGATACCGAGGCTCGGATCCTCGGCGAGGATGGCGGCGTTGCGGGCGTAGCGCACCGGGTCGCTGGTCAGCGGATTGTCGGCGAACGGTTCTTCTCCGACCAGCGCGTCGCTGCCGCCCGGCACGTAGTTGCCGCCCATGCCGATCAGCCGCATCGCGCGCAGCAGCGTGCGCACCGGCCACGCGGTGGTGCGGCCGGGCAGATCGATCATCGGCGCCGACAGCACGATGCGGTCGAACCAACGCCGCCCGGCATGGGCGATGCGCAGCATCACCGCGCCGCCCATCGAATGCGCCAGCGCGAAGTAAGGCGGCGGGCAATCCGGCAGTACCACCTGCCGGTACAGCGCCTCGACGTCGGCCTCGAAGTCGGCGAAGTCGCGCACGTAACCCTTGCGCGGATCGCTCAATCCCCGCGCCGAGCCGCCCTGCCCGCGCCAGTCGATCGTCGCCACCGCGAAGCCCCGCGCGCGCAGGTCGCCGACCGTCTCGAAATATTTCTCGATCTGTTCGCCGCGCCCGGTGAACACGCACACCGTGCCCTTGCGGCCCGGCGGCGGGGAAAAGCGCGCGAACCGCAGCCGCACGCCGTCACGCGCGGTGATGAAGCCGCTGACGGCGCCGTCGGGGACCGGGTTGGCGGGAATCGAAACCAGGGACATGCAGGAACCGGCTGGCGTGGCGGGGCGGCGAACGGGACGTATCGGGAGCCGGCGCGAACCTCTTGAAGCCGGTTGAAGCCCTCCCATATCACTTCCGTGCAGGCCGCTCTACAGGCTGCACGCTGACCACGGCCCGGCCCGGTTTGGCGGGAGGGCTGGCATAAATGTCGCTCAATGGAGGACTGAAACATGCGTACATTCGATCTCACCCCGTTCTATCGTTCCACCGTCGGTTTCGACCGTCTGTTCTCGCTGCTCGATCAGGCGCCCGGCGACAGCGCGCCCGGCTATCCGCCCTACAACATCGAGCGCACCGGCGAGAACGCCTACCGCATCAGCGTCGCCGTCTCCGGCTTCGCGCAGGACGAACTCTCGATCGTCGCCAAGGAAAACACCCTGACGATCAAGGGCGAGAAAATCGCCAACGACAACACGCAGAACAAGCCCGAGGTGCTGTATCGCGGCATCGCGGCCCGCGCCTTCGAGCGCGTGTTCCAGCTTGCCGATTTCGTGCAGGTGAAGAACGCCACGCTGGAGAACGGCCTGCTGCACGTCGATCTGGTCCGCGAAATCCCCGAGGCCAACAAGCCGCGCAATATCCCGATCGGCGGCCCGGCGACGGAGCAGCCGGCGATCGCGGCGGACGGGGACAAGGCCGCCGCCTGAGGCGTGACCGGCCTCTCTCAAATCGACTGACGGAAAGCGAGCGCCCCGGCTGGTCCGGGGCGTTTTGCCGTCGGCGGGGCTGAGGTGTGTAACATTCGGTAATATTCGGTCACGCCATTGCCATGATCGCGCAAAAAAATTGCGTTGGAACGGTTCTGAACGCTTGTATGTTAAAAAAAAGTTTGGCAGTCTGAAATCTAGGGCAGTAATGCTGTCCTAATTTTGAACGGAGTTTCGCCCGCCACGCCATGGCCTCCCGGCCGGTGGCTCTTAAGGCCGGGCGAAAGGAAAAGGCGGTTCGTTCGCCGGGTGGCGGCGGGCTGCACGATCTAGATCGAGGTTTGGTGAATTTCGTCGCTGGGTGCCTAACGGGGTACCGGCAAGGGCATCGTGAGCCCTGACGTCAGCGAGCGGAATCATCGGGTGGCGGTGAAACGTTCAAGCGAAGGCGACGCCGGTCCCCCCATCCGGGGCGGGATCGTACCAGAAGGAGAGAGGGCCGGGGTTTCGATTGTCGAAATGAAGGCCCGCAAATACCGTCGAGGATAGGAATGTGAGCACGAACCGGGCAGGATTTGCGCAGCAACCGTTCGCAGTGACTTCGGAACCCACCGTTCCGGCACGCGAGACTTCCGCACAGTTTTCGAATCCCGCCACGGACAAACACAGCCACACCGAACCGATCGCCGCCGCCACCACGCAAGAGCATACCTGGCGGCCGCCGGCGGAAGGCATGTACGACCTCTCGCAGGAGAAGGATTCCTGCGGCGTCTCCTTCATCGCCAACATCAAGGGCAAGAAGTCGCACCAGATCGTCGAGGACGCGCTGTCGATCCTCTGCAATTTGGAGCATCGCGGCGCGGTCGGCGCCGATGAGCGCGCCGGCGACGGCGCCGGCATCCTGGTGCAGATTCCGCACGGCTTCTTCGCCCGCAAGGCGAAGGAGCTTGGCTTCAAGCTGCCGCGCCCCGGCCATTATGCCGTCGGCAGCCTGTTCATGCCGCGCGACGACGCCTGGCGCGGCGTCATTCAGGGCATCTTCGCCGACCAGATCCGGGCCGAGGGGCTGACGCTGCTCGGCTGGCGCGAGGTGCCGACCGACAATTCCTCGCTCGGCGAAACCGTGAAGCCGACCGAGCCGCACCACATGCAGGTGTTCATCGGCCGCGGCGCTCAGGCCACCGACGACGGCTTCGAGCGCACGCTCTACATCCTGCGCAAGTCGATCTCGAACGCGATCTACCAGCGCCGCGACCGCGGCCTCGCCGGCTATTACCCGGTGTCGCTGTCGTGCCGCACCGTGATCTACAAGGGCATGTTCCTCGCCGACCAGCTCGGCAGCTACTATCCCGATCTGCACGAACCAGACTTCGAGAGCGCGCTGGCGCTGGTGCATCAGCGCTTCTCCACCAACACCTTCCCGACCTGGTCGCTGGCGCATCCCTATCGGATGATCGCTCACAACGGCGAGATCAACACGCTGCGCGGCAACGTCAACTGGATGGCGGCGCGGCAGGCGTCGGTGCTGTCCGATCGTTTCGGCAAGGACATCTCGCGGCTGTGGCCGATTTCCTACGAGGGCCAGTCGGACACCGCCTGCTTCGACAACGCGCTGGAGTTCCTGGTGCAGGGCGGCTACTCGCTGCCGCACGCGATGATGATGATGATCCCGGAGGCGTGGGCCGGCAATCCCTTGATGGATGACGAGCGCCGCGCCTTCTACGAGTATCACACCGCGCTGATGGAGCCGTGGGACGGCCCCGCGGCCATCGCCTTCACCGACGGCCGCCAGATCGGCGCGACGCTGGACCGCAACGGCTTACGGCCGGCGCGCTATTTCGTCACCAAGGACGACCGCATCGTGATGGCGTCGGAGATGGGCGTCATCAAGGTGCCGGAGGACCAGATCGTCACCAAGTGGCGGCTGCAACCGGGCAAGATGCTGCTGGTCGATCTCGAACAGGGCCGCCTCATTCCCGACGACGAGATCAAGACGCAACTGGCGCGCAGCCATCCCTATCGCGCCTGGCTCAACCGTACCCAGATCGTGCTCGAAGATCTGCCGGATGCGCCGGGCGGCGGTCCGCGCTCCAACCTGTCGCTGCTCGATCGCCAGCAGGCGTTCGGCTACACCCAGGAGGACATCAACATCCTGCTGACGCCGATGGCGGCGGTCGGCGAGGAGGCGGCCGGCGCGATGGGCACCGACACGCCGATCTCGGCGCTGTCCGATCATTCCAAGCTGCTGTTCACCTACTTCAAGCAGAACTTCGCGCAGGTCACCAACCCGCCGATCGATCCGATCCGCGAGGAACTGGTGATGAGCCTGCAATCGATCATCGGCCCGCGGCCGAACCTGTTCGACCTCGAAGGGCTGTCGCGCACCAAGCGGCTGGAAGTGCGTCAGCCGATCCTCACCAACAGCGATCTGGAAAAGATCCGCGCGATTTCCGACATCGCGGAATCGCATTTCCAGTCTCGCACGCTCGACACCACCTTCCACAGCGGTCTCGGCGCCGCCGGCATGGAGCAGGTGCTCGACGAACTCTGCGGCCGCGCCGAGGCCGCGGTGCGCGAGGGCGTCAACATCATCATCCTGTCGGATCGCATGACCGGCAGCGACCGGGTGCCGATCCCCTCGCTGCTCGCCTGCGCCGCCGTGCATCATCACCTGATCCGCGTCGGCCTGCGCACCTCGGTCGGGCTCGTGGTCGAATCCGGCGAGCCGCGCGAGGTGCATCACTTCGCCTGCCTCGCCGGCTACGGCGCGGAAGCCATCAACCCCTATCTGGCGTTCGAGAGCATCATCGCCATGAAGGACCGCCTGCCGGTCAAGCTCGATCACAAGATACTGGTCAAGCACTACATCAAGGCGATCGGCAAGGGCCTGCTCAAGGTGATGTCGAAGATGGGCATCTCCACCTACGAGTCCTATTGCGGCGCGCAGATTTTCGACGCCGTCGGGCTCAGGGCCGATTTCGTCGCCAAATACTTCACCGGCACCCATACCCGCATCGAGGGCGTGGGGCTGGAGGAGATCGCGGAGGAAGCGGTACGCCGCCATGCCGACGCATTCGGCGACAAGCCGGCGCTGAAGAACGCGCTCGACGTCGGCGGCGAATACAATTTCCGCGCCCGCGGCGAGGATCACGCCTGGACCGAGGAATCGGTGGCGGCGCTCCAGCACGCGGTGCGCGGCAACTCGCAGGAGCGCTATCGCGCCTTCGCAAAAATGCTCAACGAGCAGTCGGAGCGGCTGCTGACGCTGCGCGGCCTGTTCAAGCTCAGGAGCGCCGAGGACGACGGCCGCAAGCCGGTGCCGCTCGACGAGGTCGAGCCGACCAAGGACATCGTCAGGCGCTTCGCCACCGGCGCAATGTCGTTCGGCTCGATTTCGCGGGAGGCGCACACCACGCTGGCGATCGCCATGAACCGCATCGGCGGCAAGTCCAACACCGGCGAGGGCGGCGAGGAATCCGATCGCTACCAGCCGCTGCCGAACGGCGATTCGATGCGCTCGGCGATCAAGCAGGTGGCGTCCGGCCGCTTCGGCGTCACCACGGAGTATCTGGTCAACTCCGACATGATGCAGATCAAGATGGCGCAGGGGGCCAAGCCCGGCGAAGGCGGCCAGTTGCCCGGCTTCAAGGTGGACGCCACCATCGCCAAGGTGCGCCACTCGACGCCGGGCGTCGGCCTGATCTCGCCGCCGCCGCACCACGACATCTATTCCATCGAGGACCTGGCGCAGCTCATCTACGACCTGAAGAACGTCAACCCGCAGGGGCTGGTGTCGGTCAAGCTGGTGTCGGAAATCGGCGTCGGCACGGTGGCGGCGGGCGTCGCCAAGGCGCGCGCCGATCACGTCACCATTTCCGGCTTCGAGGGCGGCACCGGCGCAAGCCCCCTCACCTCGATCAAGCACGCCGGCTCGCCGTGGGAAGTCGGCCTCGCCGAGACGCATCAGACGCTGGTGCGCGAGCGGCTGCGCTCCCGCATCAGCGTGCAGGTGGACGGCGGCTTCCGCACCGGGCGCGACGTCGTCATCGGCGCGCTGCTGGGCGCCGATGAGTTCGGCTTCGCCACCGCGCCCCTGATCGCCGCCGGCTGCATCATGATGCGCAAGTGTCATCTCAACACCTGCCCGGTCGGGGTGGCGACGCAGGACCCGGTGCTGCGCAAGCGCTTCACCGGCCAGCCTGAGCACGTCATCAACTTCTTCTTCTTCGTCGCCGACGAGGTGCGGGAGATCATGGCGCAACTCGGCTACCGCACCTTCAACGAGATGGTGGGCCAGACCCAGATGCTGGACCAGACCCGCCTGGTCGCGCACTGGAAGGCCAAGGGTCTCGACTTCTCAAAACTGTTCGTGCGGCAGCAGGAACAGCCGGGCCAGGCGATCCATCAATGCGAGGCGCAGGACCATCACCTCGACAAGGTGCTGGATCGCGAGCTGATCGCGCAGGCGCAATCGGCGATCGATCGCGGCGCGAAGGTGCGGATCGCCACCGAGATCGGCAACACCGACCGCAGCGCCGGCGCGATGCTGTCGGGCGAGGTGGCGCGGCGCTACGGCCACGCCGGGCTGCCCGCCGACACCATCCATGTCAGCCTCAAGGGCACGGCGGGACAGGCGTTCGGCGCGTGGCTGGCGCGCGGCGTCACGCTCGATCTGGAGGGCGAGGCCAACGACTATGTCGGCAAGGGCCTCTCCGGCGGCCGCATCGTCGTTCGGCCGCCGGCCGAGTCCGGCATCGTGCCGGAACAGTCGATCATCGTCGGCAACAC
>JBASBO010000049.1:0-2333 GCA_049651165.1 Xanthobacteraceae bacterium
ATGAACATGCCGCGCCGCTATCGGGGCCTGACCTCGCGCGACCTGCTGCTGTGGGGCATCTGCTTCATCGCCATGCTGTCGCTGCACGGCGCGGTGGCCGCGGCGCTGTTGATGTCGCCGGCAGAAGAGGGCGACACCTTCGACACCACCACCGCGATCGAGGTCGATTTCACCACCGAGTCGTTCCGGGAGGCGATCGCCCGCGACGTCGCGCCGGGCGAGGAGCAGATGCAGACCGACGAGGCGCCGCCGCCTCAGGAGAAGGCCGAAGTCAAGACCGAGGAAAAGCCCGAGCCGGAGCCGCCGCTGCCGCAGGTGGCCGAGCCCGACGTCGCGCTCGAAACTCCTCCCGAACAAAAGAAGGAGGAGGAAGAAAAGAAGGAAGACAAGGAGAAGACGCCGAACGCCGCGCCGCCGCTGGTTGCGGCCTCCGCCACCACCGCGCCGACCGCGGCCGCCGCGCGCAAGGCGATGCTGGTGAGCTGGAAGCGGCGGCTCGCGCTGCATCTCCAGCGCAACAAGCGCTATCCGCACGAGGCGCAGGTCCGCCGCGAATCCGGCGTCGCCAAGGTCGCCTTCGTGGTCGATCGCCAGGGCCACGTCATCTCCAGCAAGATCGTCAAGGGCAGCGGCTCGGCCTCGCTCGACAGCGAAACGCTCGAACTTCTGCAACGCGCGCAACCGCTGCCGACGCCGCCAGCCGATGTCGCCGGCGCGCAATTCGCCTTCTCGGTTCCGATCCTCTTTGAACTGAAATGATCCTGCGTCTGGCGCGCCGCGCGCTGAGCCTCGGCGAGCGCCGCATAGCGGCGCGCCATGCGGGCACGGTGCGGCGGATTCTGGCGCGCGAGGCGGATTGCCGTCGTTTGTCGGACACAGCCTTGTGCGAGCGCGCGAGCGCGTTGCGGCGACAGGCGCTGGCCGGCACCCCGCTGGACGCCATCAAGGTCGAGGTGTTCGCGCTGGTCCGCGAGGCGGCGCGCCGTGTGCTCGACGAGTACCCGGTGCCGGCGCAACTGATCGGCGGCCTCATGCTGCACGAAGGCTGCATCGCCGAGATGAAAACCGGCGAGGGCAAGACGCTGACCGCCACGCTGGTCTGCGCGCTCAACGCCATGACCGGCCGGGGCGTTCACGTCGCGACCCCGAACGACTATCTGGCCGAGCGCGACGCTAACTGGATGCGCCCGGTCTACGCCATGCTGGGACTGAGCACCGGCGTCGTCACCCAGCAGATGGACGACGACGCGCGCCGCGACGCCTATCGCTGCGACATCACTTACGGCATCGCCAGCGAGTTCGGCTTCGACCTGTTGCGCGACGACATGAAGTTCACCGCCGCCGAAATGGTTCAGCGCGGCCACGCCTTTGCGCTGATCGACGAAGCCGACGCCACCCTGATCGACGACGCCGGGATGCCGCTGGCGCTGTTTGGACCGCTCGGCGACCATTCGGGCTTCTATCAGGCGATCGACGGCGTGATCGCGGCGCTTGAGCCGCGCCACTACGAGATCGACAACCGTCGCCGCGTCGCGCTGACCGAGGCGGGATACAGCGCGGTCGAGGACGGCCTGCGGCAGCGCAGCCTGCTGAAGGCGCGGGCGACGCTGCACGACACGGCCTCGATCGCGCTGCTGCATCACATCGTGCAGGCGCTGCGCGCCCACGTCGTTCTTGCGCGCGACCGCGACTATGTCGTCGCGGAAGGCCACGTCACCATCATCGATGCCCTGACCGGGCGGCCGATGCCGGGGCGGCGCTACGACGAGGGGCTGCATCAGGCGCTGGAAGCCAAGGAAGGCTGCGCCATCGGCGAGGAAACCCGCACGCTGGCCGCGATCACGTTCCAGACCTGTTTCCGCCGCTACGACAAACTCGCCGGCATGACCGGCACCGCCCACGCCGACGCCGCGGAATATCGCGAGGTCTACGGCCTCGACGTGGTGACGATCCCGACCCACCGCCCGCTGATCCGCACCGACGAGTCCGTCCTGCACGCCACCGCCGCCGAAAAAGACGCCGCGATCCTGCGCGAGATCGAGGCCGCGCACGCGCGCGGCCAGCCGGTGCTGATCGGCGCGCCGTCGATCGCCCGGTCCGAAGAACTGGCACTGATGCTGGAAACCAACGGCTGGCGGCCGCGCGGCGAGAGCAACGGCGGCGGCGACGCCGCGAAGACGTTCGCGCTGCTCAACGCCAAGCACCACGCCCGCGAGGCCCAGATCATCGCCGAAGCCGGCGCGCCCGGCGCGGTCACCATCGCCACCGCGATGGCGGGGCGCGGCACCGACATCAAGCTCGGCGGCGAGCACGCCGGTGCCGCGACCCGCGCC
>JBASBO010000050.1:0-1617 GCA_049651165.1 Xanthobacteraceae bacterium
CAAGGATCAAAAGCGCCACTTGCATCACAAGCGACACGGCGTATGGGTCCCCGCCTGCGCGGGGACGACGGTTTTCGTGTTGCACATTCGCGCACAAAGAAAAATTTCGGTCAGGGTCTGAGGTGCAACGTGCGAAGCACAGAGCCTCGGAGAGTGACGATCGAGCGTTTCAACCTCGGAAAATCATGCTTTGATTTCAGCCGCGCGTGGTCAGCACGCGGCCCGGCGCCGGCGGCGTGGTGATCGCAACGTTGTCGGCCTGCGCGGCCAGATGCTTGATGAGGCGATCGGCATCGGCGGCCGCGCCGTCCGGCGCGTGGATCACCAGCCGCTCCAGCGCCCAGCGATAGGACGAGATCCGCCGTTGCAGGCACTGGCGCACCCACTGCACGATCAGCGCATTTTCCTCCATGCGGGCGACGGCGTCGCCGCGCTCCGCGGGCGACAGTTCGGATATGTATTTCAGACTGGCGTGGCGCTTGCGATCGAGGCCGATCACGCGGTCGGCGGTTGAGAAAAACGAATCGAAGCGCGTCAGATCGTTGCGCACGTCGTCCATCAACTGCGCGTAGCGCGATGCGTGCGAGCGATGCGGCTCGTCGAGCAGCAGTTTGCCGTAAGCGGTGCGGTCGAACGCGACCTTCTCGCGCCACGGTGACGGGATCGGCTCATAGTCGCCGACCACGGTCTTGTTCGCCGGGCGCGAATGCGGCGGCTCGATCAACGGATAAGCGAGATCGCGCAGCAGCCGTTCGTTGTCGGTGAGCTGGAATTGCGAGGCCGGCAGGCCGACGCTCGCCGTCGCCTCTGTGCCGATCCATCGATGCATGTCGTCGGTACGGACATCGGAGCGCGCGCGGCCGAAGTCGCCGCCGCTACAGCCGCCGAGCGCCGTCGCAAGCATCAGGCACAGCAGCGCCGCGCCCGCCGGCCGCTTCCGCCACGCCGTGCCGATCATGGAAAACGTCCCGGTGCAATTCAGGAACGCACGCGACGACGGCGACGACGCCCCGGCGCGGTTCCCTCGTCGGGGCTGTTTCCGTTGGTTTCCTCCGCCGCGCGCTCGATCCGCACCACCGGCAGGATCAGCACGGCGCCCGTGGTTCCGGATCGGGCCATGTCCGCCGCCGGACCACACCGGCGCGTTGCCGCTTCGACCGGAAAATGAATCACAATGCCCATTTCGCTCTCCTGTCGCCCACCAGAACAGGCTGGCCACGTCGTCTCAATTAATATCCGTCATGGTTAACCGCTCGTTAAAGCCAACAGGCTAGAGTCCCGGTATCGCGTTCCCCGGTAAAGCGTTTACACGATATGACCACGACACCTCCCCTGCTCTCCGGCCTCGACGGCCTGATGACGCTCTCAAGGCGCGAGGGTGTCGATATCCGCCCGACATTGCTGCGGGTGCTGACCGACATCTACGTTCAGGCGCCATCGCACACCGACGACGAGGAACGTCAGTTCATTGAGCTGGCGACGCGCCTGATCGACGAGGTGGACGACGCGACGCGCGCGGCGGTTCGCGCCCGGCTCGCCATCTATCCGCAGACACCGGCGACGATCGCCGACCGGCTCGGGCTTCGTCCGGCGACGGCGCAACAGCCGCCCCGCGCC
>JBASBO010000051.1:0-3129 GCA_049651165.1 Xanthobacteraceae bacterium
GTGATGACCAGGCAGCGCACCTCGGCGCGGCGATCCTCGATGGCGTCGAGCGCCTCGCCGAGCCCGCCCAGCATGTCCACCGAAACGGCGTTCATCACCTCCTGATGATCCAGGGTGAGAACGGCCACCGGGCCGTCGAAATCGAGCGTCGCGTGTTTGAACTGCATGGCGTCCTTTCGGCTTTCGGCACGCGTTCGGCCGGTGCGCCGGCCTGCGCGTGCATCCCTGAAGCGCGGCCGCCATATTTGATTTTTAATCCGTGGTTGTCCATGGTCTCAATCGCAAAGCGGCGTGCGCGACACCGGTACGCCGCAGCATAAAAACGCAAGACAAGGCGGGAATGACCTCATGTCTCTTTTCGATCTCAGCGGCCGCGTCGCGGTCATCACCGGCGGCAACGGCGGCATCGGGCTCGGCATCGCGCAGGCGCTGGCGCAGGCCGGCTGCAACGTCTCGATCTGGGGCCGCAACACCGACAAGAACAAGGCCGCCGCCGCCAGCATGACGGGCGCGAAGGGCGAGGTCGACAGCCAGATCTGCGACGTCACCAGCGCGGCGTCGGTCCAGGCCGCGATGGACGCCACGCTGCGCCGATTCGGCCGCGTCGACGGCTGCTTCGCCAATGCCGGCATCAGCGGCGGCGGTCGCAAACCCTTCATCGAGCGCACCGAGGCGCAATGGCGCGACATGTTCGCAACCAACCTCGACGGCGTGTTCCACACCTTTCAGGCCGCGGCCCGTCACATGAGCGAACGCGCGGCGAGCGGCGACCGCTTCGGCCGGCTGGTCGCCACCTCAAGCCTCGCCTCGCTGTTCGGCACCGCGCGCAACGAGCACTATGCGGCGACCAAGGCCGCGATCAACGCGCTGGTGCGCGCGCTCGCGGTCGAACTGGCGCGCCAGGGCGTCACCGCCAACGCCATCCTGCCCGGCTGGATCAAGAGCGACATGACCGCCGGCGTTCTCGCCGACGAGAAGTTCGTCGGCGCCGTGATGCCGCGCATTCCGATGCGCCGCTTCGGCGAGCCGTCGGATTTCGGCGGCATCGCGGTCTATCTGATGAGCAAGGCGTCGTCGTATCACACCGCCGACTGCTTCGTGATCGACGGCGGCTACACCGCGTTCTAGTGTGGGGCTTGGAACCACTTCACACTTCGCAACCGACCCGATGATCCTGACGTTGACAGGCGTGGCCGCCGCCGCCGTTCTCTGGAACGCCGAGCGTGCGACCGCGCACCTCGCGCTGGCGCTCGCGGCGTTCGGCTTCATCGCCGCCGCGCTGTTGCTCGCGACCGGCGACCTGGAGCGGGCTTTGCTGTTGACCGTGGTGATAACCGCCGCGATCCACGGCGCGTCCTGCCTGAAATACACCCACAGCGGATTGAAGCTGACGGTCACCGACCTGCCGCTGCTCGCGGCCGGAACGGTGCCGTTCTTCTTCGTGCAGTATCCGCTGGCGGTCGCGGCGGCGATTACCGGAACGATCGGCCTCCTTGGCGTCGCGGTGGCGGCGGTGCTGTATCTGCCCGGCACCCCGCTCCCGCTTTTGGCGCGGCTTGTGCTGTTCGGCCTCGCCGCGCTCGGCCTTGGCCTCGCCTATCGCCTGAGCAGCGGCGCGGCTGCGTTGCAGGCGATTCTGGCGCAACCGCGCTGCTTCTTTTCCACGTTCGTCGCATCCCTGCTCGATCCCCGGTCGTGGCGGCGGTTCAGGGGCTTCGTGCTCGCCGATATCGCCGACGATCCGCTGCCGCTGTTGCCGGCGACGCCGGCGCGCCGCGCCGCCTGTCCCGACATCATCGTCATCCAGCATGAATCGATCTTCGATCCCCGCCTCTACGGCCTGCCGGTCGGGCCGCTGGTCGAAGGCTTGCTGTCGCCGCCGCACGGCGTGCATGGCCGCCTCAACGTCGACATCTTCGGCGGTGGCTCGTGGCAGTCCGAGTTCAGCCTGCTGACCGGGCTGTCCAGCGCCAGCTTCGGCTCCAACGGCTATTTCCTGTTCGAGCGCGGCGCGGGCTGCTTCCATCACAGCCTGCCCGAAGCGCTCGCTGCTCTGGGCTACGCCACCACGCTGACGTCGAGTTGCCGGCGCGACTTCCTCAACTACGAGAATTTCTACCGCGCGATCGGAATGCGCCGGCGCATCTTCACCGACGATTTTCCGCCACCGTTTTCCGCCGACCGCTTCGAGGCCACCCATTCCGACGCCGATTTTCTCACCACCGCGCTCGATCTTCACGCCGAGGCGCTCGAACGCGACGCGCGGCCGCGCTTTCTCTATCTGCTGACGAATTACAACCACGGCCCGCACAGCCGGCGTCTGGTGGCGGCGGGCCGGTTCGAGCGCGAGCGCGCTTTCGCCATGGCCAGCCTGCCGGACCCGGCCTATGCGGAATACTACGCGCGGCTGGTGGAGACCGCCGCCACCTGGCAAAAGCTGCGGGCAGACATCCGCGCGCGCGCCGGCAGGCGTCCGACGCTGGTGGTGCATTACGGCGACCACCAGCCGGTGATGACGCGGCGGATCGAGGCGAAGCTGAAACTTCCGCGCGACGCACGGCGTCAGTTCCGCACCTTCTACGCCATCGAGATGCTCAACGACGACGCCCTCGCGCCGGCCGCCGGACGCGGGCCCGATCTCGACATCGCCTTTCTCGGCACGCTCGCGCTTCAGCACGCCGGGCTGCCGCTCGATCCGGTGTTTTCCACCCGCGCCAGCCTGATGGAGCAATGCGGCGATGGCTATTTCGCCGCGCGCTCGGAACGCAAGCGCCGCTTCCACCGCACCCTGGTCGATCTCGGCCTGATCGACCTCGCCCATTCGTGACACCCTCGAACCCGAAAGCCAGACACCAATGACGACCAACCCCGCCCCGCTTTCCCCGGACCGCATTCCCGTCATCGTCGGCGTCGGCGAAATCTCCGACCATCCGCCGGAACTGACCGCGGGACGCGAGCCGATCGACCTGATGGTCGCGGCGTTGCGGCAGGCCGAGCAGGACAGCGGCGCACCGCTGTTGGCCGAAGTCCAGTCGCTCGACATCATCAACTTCCTGAGCTGGCGCTATCACGACCCGGCGGCGCTGCTGTGCGCCCGGCTCGGCATCGCGCCGGAGCGCACCGTTTACG
>JBASBO010000052.1:0-3472 GCA_049651165.1 Xanthobacteraceae bacterium
CGCCAGCAGCAGCGCGCGGAACAGCACCGCGCGCATCTCGACGCGGTCGTCCGCGCCCAGCGCCTGCGCGGTGAAGGCCACCGTCGTCATCCGCAGGAAACCGAACAACCAGAACACGCAATCGAACGCCACCGATGCCAGCGCCACGCCGCCGAGCAGCGTTGCGTCGCCGAGCTGGCCGATGGCGGCGGTGGACACCACGCCGAGCAGCGGCGTGGTCAGGTTGGCAAGCATCGCCGGGCCGGCGATGACGAACACGCGGCGGCTGTCGACCCGCAACACGGCGGCCTGTCCGGTCGACGCCATGGGATTCAATCGACGTTCAGCGGCCTCGCGGGACGTTGACGAAGCGGGCGATCAGCCAGATCGGAACCACGATCACCGCGCCCAGCAGGAAGTAGCGCCACAGCCCGCTGATGGCGTCGAAGCCGAGATCCCAGATGCGGGTGAACAAGAGGCGGATGCTGTAAACGATATTCCACGGGTCGAAGCCGATTGCCGCCAGCACCACGCCGGCCAGGATCGACAGCAGCACCAGGCGGAACGCCACCGACAGCGGCGAGCCGCCGAGAAAACGCGACAGGCCTTCGTGGCGTGCCGGCAGGTCGCGGGTCTCGTTCGGCATTGGCAAATCTCCGGCGGGATCGATTCCCGGCATTATAACGCGTCGCACATGGGGAACCAGTGCGGCGGCGTCAAGGCGCGGATAGCCTGACGGTGTCGGACCTCGGAGTCTGACCGGAAATTCGTTTTGCGGGCGGATTCCCAACCCGAAAAGCGTCGTCCCTGCGCAGGCAGGGACCCATACGCCGCAGCGCTTCGGCCCAACCAATCCGGGCGAGGTCAATTTATGACAAGTAACGCCAGGGGTTATGGGTCCTCGCCTGCGCGAGGACGACCCGGCAGATGGGGACAGGTCGCGACGAACTAGATTTCGAGTCAGCTCTCACGCTGCCGTCCGCGCCAGCGCGCCGTCGATCATGGTGACCGCATTGGCGAGGCCATAGACCGCGACGAAGGAGCCGAAGCGCGGCCCCTTCTCCTGTCCGAGCAGCACCTGATAGAGCATGTTGAACCATTCCAGCGAGACGCCGGGGCGGCCGTCCTTGCCGGTCTTCCTGTGATCGAGGAACGGCTCGCGGCGGCCGATCTCGTAGACCACGTTCTGGATGTCCTCGGCACCGGCCGCCTCGGGCAGTTGCGACAGCGCGTCGCGCAGATCGGACAGCGCGGCGCGCTCGGCCTCGGTCGGCGCGCGGAACCGCTTCGTCGGCGCGACGAAATCGCGATAATAGTTGATGGCGTAGCCGACCAGCGCGTCGAGCGCGGGATGTGTCTGCGGCGTCACGCCGGGACGGTAGCGCCCGATGAAGCCCCACAGCGTCTCGGCGTTCTCGGCGTTGGACGACGACACCAGCGTCAACAGAAGCTGGAACGTCACCGGCATGTCGGCCCTGGGCGGATCGCCGGCATGGATGTGCCAGACCGGATTGGAGAGCCGCTGCTTGCCGTCCTGCCGGGCGTAGCCGTCCAGGAACTGCTGATAGTCGTCGACGTTGCGCGGGATCACGTCGAAGTACAGCCGCTTGGCCGCCTTCGGCTCGCGATACATGAACAGCGACAGCGATTGCGGCGAGGCGTAGCGCAGCCATTCGTCGATGGTCAGCCCGTTGCCCTTCGACTTGGAAATCTTCTGGCCCTTGTCGTCGAGGAACAGTTCGTAATTGAAGCCGGCCGGCGGCGTGCCGCCGATCGCCGCGCAGATCTTGCCCGACAGTTTCACCGAGTCGATCAGGTCCTTGCCGGCCATCTCGTAATCGACGCCGAGCGCGGTCCAGCGCATCGCCCAGTCCGGCTTCCATTGCAATTTGCAATGCCCGCCGGTGACCGGAACAGTGACGCGCTCCTTCGTCTCCGGATCGTCATAAGAGACGGTGCCCGCCTTGGCGTCATGGGCGACGATCGGCACCTGCAACACCACGCCGGTGCGCGGGCAGATCGGCAGAAACGGCGAATAGCTCGCCGCGCGCTCCTCGCGCAACGACGGCAGCATGATCGCCATCACCTTGTCGATCTTCTCCAGCATCTTCAGCAGCGTCGCATCGAAGCGGCCGGACTTGTAGTACTGCGTCGACGAGGCGAACTCGTAGTCGAAGCCGAAGGCGTCGAGGAAGGCGCGCAGCCGCGCGTTGTTGTGCTCGCCGAAACTTTGATGGGTGCCGAACGGATCGCGGACCTGCGTTAGCGGCTTGCCGAGGTCGTGCTCCAGCATCTCCTTGTTGGGGACGTTGTCCGGCACCTTGCGCAGGCCGTCCATGTCGTCGGAGAACGCCAACAGCCGCGTCCTGACCTTGTCCTCGGTCAACACGCGGAAGGCGTGACGCACCATGGTGGTGCGCGCCACCTCGCCGAAGGTGCCGATGTGCGGCAGGCCGGAGGGACCGTAGCCGGTCTCGAACAGCACCTCGTCCTTCGGCTTTGTTTTCAGCCGCGCCACGATCTGCTTCGCCTGCTCGAACGGCCAGGCGCTGGACTGTTCGGCGAGCGCGCGCAGATCGGACGCGGTCATTTCATTCGACATTCAATTGCTCCACGCGGCGCGGGGCATTCGGATCCCGCACGCGACCTTCGATCCTGTTAGAACGGGTTGACTGGGAAATACCGCAGCCACAGGTCGGTATAGCGGCCTTTTTCCCAGATGCGAAACAGCGCCCAGTTCAGCGCCTGCCGCAGCACGTCGTTGCCCTTCCTGACGGCGATGCCGACGCCCTCGCCGAAATAGCGGCTTTCGATGAACGGGCCGCCGCTGAAGGCGCAGCAGTTCTCCGAATCGGCGCCGTTGATCCAGAACGCCAGCGTGATGGCGTCGCCGAAGATCAGTTCGACCTCGTTCTGCCGCAGCGCCTGCCGCAGCGCCTCGTCGTTGGGATAGGGATGCAGTTCGGCGCCGGTGAACATCGCCTTGAGATAAGCCTCGTGCGCGGAGCCGGCGATCACGCCGACTTTTTTGCCGTCAAGCGTTTCCGGCCGCACCTCGCTTGATGCCGCGTCGCGCCGCGCCACGAAGCGCGCCGGGGTGCGGTAGTACAGATCGCTGAAATCGACGCGCTTGCGCAACTCCGGCGTCACCGCCAGCGAAGCGATGACGGCGTCGCCGCGATTGCTGGCGATAGCGTCAAGCAGGGTGTCGAAGCGCCGCATCTGGATGGTGCAGGCGACCTTGATCTCGTCGCAGATCAGCCGCGCCAGATCAATGTTGAAGCCGGCCGGATTGGCGTCCGGCCCGGCGAAGTTGAACGGCGGGTAGTCGGTTTCGGTCATGAAGCGGATCACGGTGAGACGTGACAGGTCGGGCCGGTCCGGCCGCCGCCGCGGGTCCCAGAATCCCGGCACCACCTGCATGACGGCCGGCGAGGCGGTCGCCGCCGCTTGCGCCCGCGCGATGTCGGGCGACAACACCCCTGCCGCGAGC
>JBASBO010000053.1:0-6722 GCA_049651165.1 Xanthobacteraceae bacterium
ATCAAACAGCACGGCGTCGTCCTCGCCAACGGGTCGGCGCAAAGCGCCGCCCGATGACAGGCTCAGGCGAGGACCCATAACCCCTGACGCTGGCTGTTTTAAACAACCTCGCCGGTTGATAGAACCGAACCGCTGCGGCGTATGGGGCCCTGCCTGCGCAGGGACGACCCGGTGGGCGAGGATAGGTTCGCAACAAGCTGTACTTCGAGCCAGACTTTCAGAACGTCACTACGCTCCTGATCGACTCGCCTCTGTGCATCAGGTCGAACGCCTTGTTGATGTCGTCGAGCGGCATGACGTGGGTGATCATCGGGTCGATCTGAATCTTCCCCTGCATGTACCAGTCGACGATCTTCGGCACGTCGGTGCGGCCGCGCGCGCCGCCGAACGCGGTGCCTTTCCAGGTGCGGCCGGTGACGAGCTGGAACGGCCGCGTCGCGATCTCCGCGCCGGCGGGGGCGACGCCGATGACGATCGATTGGCCCCAGCCGCGATGGCAGGCTTCCAGCGCCTGCCGCATCACCGTGACGTTGCCGGTGCAGTCGAAGGTGTAGTCGGCGCCGCCGATCTGGTCCGCGCCCGACTTCGTCATGTCGACGAGATAGGGCACGAGGTCCTTTCCGATCTCCTTCGGGTTGACGAAATGCGTCATGCCGAAGCGCTCGCCCCACGCCTTGCGGTCGTTGTTGAGATCGACGCCGATAATCATGTCGGCGCCGGCAAGCCGCAGCCCTTGCAGCACGTTGAGGCCGATACCGCCAAGCCCGAACACGATCGCCTTCGCGCCGGGCTCGACCTTGGCGGTGTTGAGCACCGCGCCGATGCCGGTGGTGACGCCGCAGCCGATATAGCAGACCTTGTCGAAGGGGGCGTCCTCGCGGATTTTCGCCACCGCGATTTCCGGCAGCACGGTGTAGTTGGCGAAGGTGGACGTGCCCATGTAGTGGTGGATCGGCTTGCCGCCGAGAGAGAAGCGCGAGGTGCCGTCGGGCATCAGGCCCTGACCCTGCGTGGCGCGGATCGCGGTGCAGAGGTTGGTCTTGCGCGACAGGCAGGACGGGCATTGCCGGCACTCCGGCGTGTAGAGCGGAATGACATGATCGCCTTTCTTCACGCTGGTGACGCCGGGGCCGACGTCCACCACGATGCCCGCTCCCTCATGGCCGAGGATCGCGGGGAACAGCCCCTCCGGGTCGGCGCCCGACAAGGTGAACTCGTCGGTGTGGCAGACGCCGGTGGCCTTGATCTCCACCATCACCTCGCCCTCGCGCGGGCCGGCGAGTTGCACCGTGGTGATTTCAAGGGGCTTGCCTGCGGCGGTGGCGACGGCGGCGCGAACGTCCATGATTCGATCCCGATTGCTGTCTGGCGTCATGTGAAATTGCGCGAGCGTCCCGCGCAGACTTGCGTTGCCACCTAGCATATGTTCGGGCACTGAGGGCGGCAAATGAATCGTGACCTCGCCCCCATCGCGGCGCGCGCTGCGCCCGCCGTGTTCGTCGTGCTGTGGAGCACCGGCTTCGTCGCGACCAAATACGCGCTCGCCGGGGCCGAGCCGCTGACCTATCTGATGGCGCGGATGATCCTCGTGGTGGCGCTGATGGCGATCATCGTCGCGCTGGCGCGGCCGCGCTGGCCGGACTGGCGGGGCGTCGGCCACAGCGTCGTCGCGGCGCTGCTGGTCCACGGCTTCTATCTCGGCGGCACCGCGGTCGCGATCCACCATTCGGTGCCGGTGGCGCTGTCGGCGCTGATCCCCGGCTTGCAGCCGATCCTGACCTCCACCGTCGCCAACCGCTGGCTCGGCGAGCGCGTCACATGGCTGCAATGGATCGGGCTGCTGCTCGGGCTCGCCGGCGTCGTCCTGATCCTGCACGGCCGTCCGCTGACCGGCGAGGTCGGCTGGGGCTGGCTGGCGTCGGGCGTCTCGCTGGTCAGCATCACCTTCGGCGCGCTGTATCAGAAGCGCTTCTGTCATGACATCGACTGGCGCGCCGGCAACCTCGTGCAGTACATCGCGGTCGCGGTGTTCTTCGCGCTCGGCTCGTGGTGCTTCGAGACCGGGGAGATCCGCTGGACGCAGGAATTCGTGCTGGCGCTGATCTGGCTCGCGGTGGTGCTGTCGATCGGCTCGATCGGCGTGCTGTACTGGCTCATCAAGCGGCAGGGTGCGACCCAGGTCGCGAGCCTGTTCTATCTGGTGCCGGCGGTCACGGCGCTGATGGCCTTCGTGCTGTTCGGCGAGCAGCTCGACGCGCTGGCGTGGCTCGGCATGGCGGTGTGCGCGGCGGCGGTGTTGCTGGTGTCGCGCAACTGAGATCGGCGCAAAAGAAAATCCCCGCCGGAAGCCGGCGGGGATGCTGTGCGTGGGGTGTCGGCGGTCCGTCAGAGCGGCGGCTGCTCGACGATGCGGAAGTAGGGCTTCGGCGACTTCCAGCCCTTCGGAAACTTCTTGCGGGCTTCGTCTTCCGGCACGGCGGCGGAGAAGAACACGTCGTCGCCCTGTTTCCAGTCCGACGGCGTCGAGACGCCGTGCCTGGCGGTGAGTTGCAGCGAGTCGATGATGCGCAGCACTTCCTGCCAGTTGCGGCCGGTGCTCATCGGATAGACCAGCACCAGCTTGATCTTCTTGTCCGGGCCGATCACGAAGATGTTGCGCACGGTCTGGTTGTCCACCGGCGTCCGCTTGTTGACGTCGCCGGAGGTGTCCGCCGGCAACATCCCGTAGAGCTTGGCGATCTTGAAATCGACGTCGGCGATCAGCGGGTAGTTCGGGGCGACGCCCTGCGTCTCCTCGATGTCCTTGGCCCACAGGTGATGCTTGTCGGTGGGATCGACGCTGATGCCGATCAGCTTCACGCCGCGCTTGTCGAATTCCGGCTTGAGGCGGGCGACGGCGCCGAGTTCGGTGGTGCAAACCGGGGTGAAATCCTTCGGGTGGGAAAAGAACAGCCCCCAGCTATCGCCCAGCCATTTGTGAAAGCTGAGATGACCCTGGGTCGTCTCGGCCTCGAAGTCAGCAGCGGTGGAGCCAATGGAAAGTGTCATCGTGATAACCTCGTCTCAGTCAGTTCAATAGCGAATTGATGGCGAGGTTATAGGCTTCGCGACGGCGGAGCGGAATGGCTTGGCAAAAAGGACAATATCCTTCCCTTGCAGCGTTCTCGCGCAGCATCTTTCTATCGTCGGGCGAGGGCTGCGGCGAATGGACGCCTACGGCATCGTGAACGAAGATGCCTCGATCTTGCCCACAGCGCGCCTCACCCGCGCCGGAAGCAACTGCGATGGCTTTGAACCGTGATCCACGTCACGGCGACAGACCTGCGACCGGGTTAATTAAATTAACAACCGGCGCGCGGGATTGTCGAAATCTTAACCGACGATTCATGCGCGCGTGGAATTGCTGATTTGTACGAGCCAACGAGAAAACGCCATGCCTTCCGTCTCCCCATTGCCGTCCCGCAGCCCTGAAGAAACCATCGATATCGCCGCCATCGTCAGCCGCGAGGCCGCCGCCTCCGCGCTCGCCATGGTCCGCGACGGGGTCATCACCGGCGAAGGGCCGACGACGCGCGGCCGGGTGCATTTCTCACGCGCGCTGGACGTCGATGACGTCAACTGGTGCGCGCGCATCCTCACCGCCAACGGCGTCGATGCTGTCGCGGTGAGCCGCGCGGAGGCCGAGACGCTGTTCGAGATCAACGACGCCGGCGCCGACCGCTTCGACGAGGGCCTGTTCGACGACCTGCTCGCCAAGGCGGTGGTCCATCATGCCGCCGCCGCCTCCGGCCTGCCGGTGCCGCCGCGCGCCATCGCGCTGTCGCCGAATACCGCCATCGAGACCTGGGCGCCGACCACGGCGGTCGGCGTCAACATCGAGGTGCTGGAATGGATCGCCGGCCAGATGCGCGGCAAGCGCCGCTATAACCGCACGCTGATGACGCTGGCGGCGATGCTGGTGGGCGCGGCGACGCTGCCGATGGTGCAGCAGCTCCCCGGAATGCTCGATTTCGGCATGTGAGCGCCGGTCAGGCGGTCCGTTCGCGCGGCGGGGTTTCGGCCCCGCTTTTTTTATTGCCCGGCGGTGGACCTTGCGGGGCGCGGCGGAATCCCCCATGAAGTGCGTGGCCGGGCGGCCGGCGGCCACTCATGTGCCTTCCCCCGCCGTGACGGAATTGTTACGACGGCTCCGTCGTGCCAGATTGGGAGGGTCGGCCGGCGCCGGCTCCTGTCCTTCAGTTACAGATTCACCCTCCAGGTTGCAAAACAGCGCATGTTCAAACGTATCCTGATCGCCAACCGCGGCGAGATCGCCTGCCGGATCATCAAAACCGCCCGCCGCATGGGTATCGAGAGCGTCGCCGTCTATTCCGAGGCCGACCGCAACGCGCTGCATGTCGAGATGGCCGACGAGGCCGTGCTGATCGGCCCGCCGCCGGCCGCCGAGAGCTACCTGCTGATCGACCGGATCATCGACGCCTGCCGCAAGACCGGCGCGCAGGCGGTGCATCCCGGCTATGGCTTCCTGTCGGAGCGCGAGGCGTTTCCCAAGGCCTTAGCGGATGCCGGCATCGTCTTCATCGGTCCCAATCCCGGCGCCATCGCCGCGATGGGCGACAAGATCGAATCCAAGAAGGCGGCCGCCAAGGCCAAGGTCTCCACCGTTCCGGGCTTCCTCGGGGTCATCGAGGACGACAAGCACGCGGTCAAGATCGCCGACGAGATCGGCTATCCGGTGATGATCAAGGCGTCCGCCGGCGGCGGCGGCAAGGGCATGCGCATCGCCCATTCCACGGCCGAGGTGGCGGAGGGCTTCAACCTCGCCAAGGCGGAGGCGAAAGCGTCGTTCGGCGACGACCGCGTCTTCATCGAGAAATTCATCGTCAACCCGCGCCACGTCGAAATCCAGGTGCTGGGCGACAAGCACGGCAACGTCATCTATCTGGGCGAGCGCGAGTGCTCGATCCAGCGCCGCAACCAGAAGGTGATCGAGGAAGCCCCGAGCCCGCTGCTCGACGAGGCCACCCGCCGCGCCATGGGCGAGCAGGCGGTGGCGCTGGCGAAGGCGGTCAACTACGATTCCGCCGGCACCGTCGAGTTCGTCGCCGGGCAGGACAAGAGCTTCTTCTTCCTCGAAATGAACACCCGCTTGCAGGTCGAGCATCCGGTGACCGAGCTGATTACCGGGGTCGATCTGGTCGAGCAGATGATCCGGGTCGCGGCCGGGGAAAAGCTGGCGTTGACCCAGAAGGACGTCACGCTGAGCGGCTGGGCGGTGGAATCGCGGGTCTATGCCGAGGACCCGTTCCGCAACTTCCTGCCCTCGATCGGGCGGCTTGTGAAATACCGCCCGCCGGCGGAGAGCAGCGTGAACGGTATCACGGTGCGCAACGACACCGGCGTGCAGGAAGGCGGCGAAATCTCGATCTATTACGATCCGATGATCGCCAAGCTGGTGACCCACGCGCCCTCGCGCGCCGCCGCCATCGAGGCGCAGGCGCAGGCGCTTGATGCCTTCTATGTGGACGGCATCCGCCACAACATCCCGTTCCTTCAGGCGCTGATGCACCATCCGCGCTGGCGTGAGGGCAACCTCTCCACCGGCTTCATCGCCGAGGAGTTTCCCGGCGGCTTCTCCGGCCGGGTGCCGGAAGGCGAGACGGCGCGGCGGATCGCTGCGGTCGCCGCCGCCGTCGATCACGTCTACGGCGAGCGCAAGCGGCAGATTTCCGGCCAGATGATCGGCCGCCCGGTGAAGCGCGAGCAGCGCCGCGCGGTGTGGCTCGACCGCGACGAAATCCGGCTCGAAGTCGAGCGCAACGTCGCGGGTGCGATCGTGGTCCGCTTCATCAATGCCGACGACAGCGTGGGCAGCCCGCACGAACTGGTGTCGTCGTGGGCGCCCGGCGTGCCGGTCTGGCACGGCACCCTCGACGGGGTCGCGCTGGCGGTGCAGGTGCGCCCGGCCGCCAGCGGCATCCGCCTCTCGCACGAGGGCATCGAGGTCACCGTCAACGTCTATACCGAGACCGAGGCGGCGGCCGCCCGCCTGATGCCCATCAACACTGCCGCCGACACCGGCAAGAAGCTGTTGTGCCCGATGCCGGGGCTGGTGATCTCGATCGCGGTGACGGAAGGGCAGGAGGTCAAGGCCGGCGAGACGCTGGCGGTGGTCGAGGCCATGAAGATGCAGAATGTGCTGCGCGCCGAGCGCGACGGCACCGTGAAGAAGATCCACACCGCGCCCGGCGCGACGCTGGCGGTGGATGCCCTGATCCTCGAATTCGCCTGAGGCCCAAGATGGCGTGGCGAGCGCGGCGCGAGGCGTTGTGGGCGATCCTGTTGGGCAGCGCCTGCGTCCGCCCGGCGTCGGTCTATGACGCGATCTCGATGCGGATCGCCGAGGATATCGGCTTCGACGTCGGGATGCTGGGCGGCTCGGTGGCCTCGCTGGCGGTGCTGGGCGATCCCGATCTGACGCTGATTACGCTGACCGAACTGGCCGAGCAGGTGCGGCGGATGGCGCGCGCCGCCGCGCTGCCGATCCTGGTCGATGCCGACCACGGCTACGGCAACGCCCTCAACGTCCGGCGCACCGTCGAGGAACTGGAGGCCGCCGGGGCCGCCGGCCTGACCATCGAGGACACCCTGCTGCCGCAAGCGTTCGGTGTGGCCAAGCCGCAACTGGTCGCGCTTGAGGAAGGCGTCGGCAAGATGAAGGC
>JBASBO010000054.1:0-8784 GCA_049651165.1 Xanthobacteraceae bacterium
GCCCGCGAGACGCCGCCAGCGCCGGCCGGCGAACTGCGCGACGCCGACGATGAACCCCTGCGGCATCAACATCACCGTGCCGAGCAGCAGCGCGCCCATCAGCACCAGCGCCGCCTGCTGGCTGTAGATGGTGATGGTCTGGAAGCCGAACAGCAGCACGAACGAGCCGACCAGCGTCGCCGTCAGATCGCTGCGGCCGGAGAACGCCACCCAGATGATCGGCATCGCCGCCGCAGGCAGGCCGACGCTCGACGGGGTGATGAACTGCCCCCACGAGGTGTAGAGCGCGCCGCTCAATCCGGCGAGCCCGCTGCCGATGCAGAACGTCAGGAGCTGATACTTGCGGACGTCGTATCCCAGCATCTCCGCCCGCTGCGGATCCTCGCGGATGGCGACGATCACGTTGCCGACCCGCGAATTCACCAGCACGCGCAAGCCCAGATAGACGATCAGGATCAGCGCGATCAGGACATAATAGAGAATGGTCCCCTCGATATAGATATCGCCGACGGTCAAGGGGTCCATGCCTTTCATGCCGTTGAAGCCGTTCAGGCGCGCGCCGCCGATGTGCCATTCGGGACCCGCCGTCTGCCCCAGAAAGAAGGCGAGCGACAGCGTCGCGGCCAGCGTCACGATGCCGAAGAACATGCCGCTGATGCGGCCCCAGATCATGAAGTAACCGAGCACGGCGGCGGCGAGCGCGGCGACCAGCACCGACAGGATCAGCGCCGCGATGGTCGTGGTGCCGCCGCCCATGACGATCGCCAGCACGCCGTAGCCGTATCCGGCGATGCCGAAGAAGAACGTCTGCCCGAATGTCAGCATGCCGCCGTAGCCCCAGATCAGGCTGAGGCCGAGCGCCATGAAGATCCAGATCAGGAAGTAGGAGAAGTTTCCGACGTCATAGGAATCGGCGAAGACCGGATAGATCAGCGCCACCGCGAGAGCGGCCAGAAACGCCATCCAGAATCCGCGGCCGTTGCCGCTGGTCTGTGGCCCGTTGACGAGGCTCAGCATCGGATCTCCCTGAAACATCGCATGTCAACGTCCCCGCCGCGCCAGAATGCTGGAAAGCCCTTCCGGCAGGATGCGAATGATGGCGATCACGGCGAACAGCATGCCGATCTGCCCGATGATCTGCCCGTAGGACGCGTTCAGCGCCATGCGCACCAGCGCCAGCAGCATCGCCGCCGGCGCGGTTCCGAGCAGCACGTTCGCGCCGCCGACCACCACCGTGACGAAACTCTCGACGATGAAGGTCGCGCCCATGGTCGGGATCAGCGTCATGGTCGGCGCGTAGAGCGCCCCGCACAGCCCGGCGAGCCCTGCCCCGATCCCGAAGCTCACCGCGTAGATGCGGCCGGTGCGCGCGCCCAGCGCCTGCGCCATGCCGGCGTTCTGCATGGTCGCCCGCGCGATGACGCCGAAGCGGGTCCGCATAAATAGAATATAGATGCCCGCCAGCACCGCCAGCGCGCAGGCGAACAGGATCATCCGGTAGGTCGAGAAGGTGTAGTCGCCGACGGCGAAGCTGCCCTCCGGGGTGCCGATGCCGCGGATCGAGGAGCCGACCACGATCAGCATCCCCTGCGTCACGATCAGGCTCAGCCCCCAGGTGGCCAACAGCGAATCCAGCGGACGCTTGTAGAACTTCCGCACCACGAGGATCTCGATCACGACGCCGACGAGCCCGGCGATGATGGCCGCGGCGATCTGCGCCAGCGGCAGCGGCACGCCGAGATTGACGAGGCCGACGGTGACGTAGGCCCCGCACATGATGAACTCGCCGTGCGCCATGTTGATGACGCCCATCATTCCGAACACGATCGCCAGTCCCGCCGAGGCGAGAATGAGAAACGCGAAGACGTCGGCGAACTGATAGAACAGCGAAAACAATTCGGAGAGCACGAAATCCTCCGGAGCCGGACCGGGCGCGACGGGTCAGTCGCGCCCGGCGGGTGGGCGGCGCGCCGGGGCGCGCCTCTCCAGCATCGGCCGGTTACTTTTTCGGCAGGTGGCTCGGCGTGTACTGATCCTTGTCGTTCTTCTTGGTCAGATCGCAGCCGATCTCGCTCAGCCAGTAAGGCTGGATCGTGCCGTAGTCCTTGTCGACGCTGATCTCATGCTTCGGGCCGACCGAAACCAGCCGCATCCGGTGCGAGGTGTGCTGGCTCTTGGGATCGATGCAGACCTGGCCTTCCGCCGCGTCGATGCAGGCCTTGCCGGTGGCGATCACCTTGCGAAGGTCGTCGAGCTTGGTCGACTTCGCCTGCTCCACCAGCATCTTGTACATGTAGATCGCGTGATAGGCGTTGTACCCCATGTCGTTGATGTACATCTCGTCCGGGAACTTGGCGTGCCAGCGCTTCTTGAACGCGTTGGCTTCCGGGGTGTCGATCTCCTCGAACCAGTTCGCGGTGACGTGCATGTTGTTGAGCGCGGGCGGGGCGAACCGCTTGTGCTCGAAGCCCAGCATGATCTTGATCGACGAGCCCATCGGCAGGTTCAGCTTCGCCGCCGCCGCCTGCTCGAAGAACGAATCCTGCGCCGCGCCGACGTTGATCGTCAAAATCCAGTCCGGCTTGGCCTTCTGGATGTTCTGGATGGTCTGGGCGAACTGCGAGACGCCGAGCGGAATGAACTCCTCGCCGACCACGGTGCCGCCGAGATCCTTCAGGATCTTGCGATTCCATTCCGCCGAGATCTGCCCGAAGTTGTAGTCGGCGGCGACGACGTAGACTTTCTTGCCGAACTTCTCGACCATCCACGGAATCAGCGTCGAGAACTGCTGTTCGGGCACCGCGCCCATGCTGATCATGTTGGCGTCGCAGACGCCGCCTTCATACTGGTTGGTGTAGAAATACGGCGTCTTGGTCCGGTTGACGATCGGACGCACCGCCTCGCGCGAGGCCGAGGTGATGCCGCCGATCAAGACATCCACCTTGTCGCGGTTCAACAGCCGGCGGGTGAATTCCTGATAGCGCGCGTTGTCGCCCTGCGGATCGAGATGGATCAGCTCGACCTGCCGGCCGAGGATGCCGCCGGCCTTGTTGATTTCCTCCACCGCAAGCTGCGAGCCGTGCAGCTTCGGCATTCCCATGAAGGCGAGATCGCCCGAGACGTCTTCCATCAGGCCGATCTTGAGCGGATCGGCGGCTTGAACGGCGGTGGCCGCGCCGGCCAGCAAGGCCAGCGCGCCGGCGGCGGCGAGAGCATTTCGGAATGTACTCATTGCTGTTGTTTCTCCCGTTGAGGCTTCGGTTCTATCGGCTCCAGGAATGTCGTTGCGGCTTACGCACCGAGATACTTTTTGAGGATGGAAGCGCCCATCGTGTATTTGGGATCGACCATGTTGCCGAGCCGCATCCGTCCGGCCTGGCTCAGCAGCATGTAGGCGTCGATCTCGTCGAAGCCGTAATCCGCGCTCATCCACCGCACCAGTTCGCGATAGGCGATCCGCGCCGCGTCTTCGAGCGGCCGCGCGCTGCCGATCGTCATGATGAAGTCGCGCGTCTCCAGCCGCGGCCAGGCGAAGCTCCAGTTCTTGATGACGTCGATTTGCAGCGTCACCGTCGCGCGCTGCTCCATGGCGACGCCCGACAGTTCGCCGTCGCCCTGCGTGGCGTGGCAGTCGCCGACGTAGAGCAGCCCGCCATCGACATGGACCGGCAGATACAGAACCGCGCCCGGCGCGACGTCCGGCAGGTCCATGTTGCCGCCGTGATAATCCGGTTGCAGCGACGAGATGGCCTCGATCTCCGGCGACACGCCGATGGTGCCGATGAACGGCTCGTAGGGCAGCACGATCTTGTCGCTCCAGCGCACGCCATCCTTGTCGACGTGGACCTTGCGCACGCGCTCCGGCAGCGGCGGATTCAGCATCGCGGTCGATCCGGTGCTCACCAGCCCGCCGAACTCCGGCATGATGCAGGTGGTGCCGGCGGGCTGTTCGCCGCGGGTCTCGACGGCGTGAATGCAGACCGCCAGACAATCGCCCTTCTGTACGCCCTCGACCGCGATCGGGCCGCTCTGCGGATTGAGATAGGGAAAGTTGAGCTTCTCGGTCGGCTTGTCGGACTCGCTGGTGATGACGCCGCCGAACGCGTCCTCCGTCTCCACCACGACGAGATCGCCGGGCTTGATTTTCAAACTCGGTTTCGCATACGGCCCGTAGACGTAATGGAAGCCGCCCTGCTGTTCGATAGTCAGGCCGTGGCTCGTTCCCGGCTTGCCGGCGGCCTGACCGCGCTTCGACATGATCGACGACGACAGCCAGCTCAGATCCACCATTGCATCCTCCTTTGCAGAATCGGCTTCAATCGCCGCAACGTCCGGTCTTGCCCGAGCGCCCCGATCGTTCGAAGGGCGGACGGGAAACGATCCGCTTCCGCGCCGGAAGCGGATCGCGCAGCCCCTAGAGCGAGGGATGCTGCTTGTGCCAGTCGGTGACGCGCTGGAACGCATCGCCCGCAACGACCAGGCGCGCCTCGTCGAAATGCCGGCCGACGAACTGGAAGCCGATGCGGCCGCCGTTGGCGGTCACGCCTGCGGGCACGGTGATCGTCGGACTTCCGGTCATGTCGAACGGACAGGTGAAACGAAGCAGGCCGTTGAGCAGCTCCGCGTCCTCGCCGAACGTCGCCATCTTCGCCAGCGTCGGCGCGGCGACGGCCTGTGCCGGGATGGCGAGAAGATCGATGGTCTCGAACAGCGCGCGCAGCCGGCCACGGAACGCCTCGCGCCGCAGCACGATCTTCTGATAGTCCATGCCGGACAATTGCCGCCCGAGTTCGATCACCCCGGCGAGTCCGGGACCGTATTCGTCCTTGCGCGACGGGTAGGTCGCTTCGTGCGCAACCGCCGTCTCCGCGCCGCACAGCGGGAACCAGTCATTCACGACATCCGTCGGGTCCGGGAAATCGATGTTCTTGATGCTCGCGCCGAGTTCGGTCACCGCCTTCAGCGCCGCCTCGAACGCCTTCTTGGTATCGGCGTCGCCGTAGTCCTCGATCAGCTTGCGATCCACGCCGACGGTCATGCCGCGCAGACTGCCGCTCAGGTTGGCCAGATAGTCCGGCACCGGAACCGGGACCGCGGTCGGGTCCTTCGGATCGGCGCCGGCGATCGCGCCCAGCATCGCGCCGCAGTCGATCGCGCTGCGCGTCATCGGGCCGATATGATCGAGCGTCGCGGCCAGTTCGAACGCGCCGTAGCGGCTGACCCGCCCCCATGTCGGCTTCAGGCCGGTGACGCCGTTGGCCGCCGACGGGAAACGGATCGATCCGCCGGTATCGGTGCCGATCGAGCCGTAGCAAAGCCCCGCGGCCGTCGCGACGCCCGAGCCGCTCGACGACACGCCGGTCCACAGCTCCGGATTCCACGGATTCTTCGGCGGATCGATCTTCGGATGATGATCGGCGTAAGCGCCTTCGGTCTGTTGCAGCTTGCCGAGAATGATGGCGCCGGCCTCGCGCAGCCGGGCCACGACCGTGCCGTCTTCCTTCGGCTTGTTGTCGCGCAGGATCGTCATGCCGTGCGAGGTCGGCGTATCCTTCATCCAGCACAGGTCCTTCACCGCGACCGGAACGCCATGCAGCGGGCCGCGAACTTTGCCGCTTGCGATCTCCTTCTCCGCGGCGTGGGCCTGCGCGAGCGCGGCTTCGCCGACCACCGTCGAATAGCTCTTGAGCGCGCCATCGAGCCGCGCGATGCGATCGAGTTCGGCCTGCGTGACTTCAACCGGCGAAAGCTTCCGCGACTGAATGAGTTTGCCGACCTCGACCAGACCGAGATAGTGCAGATTGCTGTCCGTCATCTTTTCGCTTCCTCTCGCGGTTATGCAGGTGATCGGGCAGCCGAAAGCCGCCCGGACTTCGGGTCAAAGAGAGTGATGGATTTGTCGATAAGCCGGCGAAGCGATGCAGGCACGACGCCCGCATCGTGATCGGCGAACATCGCGCTCATCAGGCCGCCGGACGCCGGACGTCAGGCTTCCCTGTCTCTATCTCGCTCGATCATGTTCCGCCCCTTGTATGACGACAAAGTATAACGACAAAACAAAAGCCATCCGTGGTCCAAGCAGACCGCGAATGGCTTCAATGCCGATTGCTATCGTTCAATCCGGAAGGCGCGGCGAAGAAGCCAGCTCATTTGCCCGGGCAGCACTGGCCAGACAAATATTCTCCACAACCACGCACTTCGTCAGCGGCATACTGCTTTAGTGTTACGACATATGTCAATGCCGCCCTGCGCGTATTTTTTCATCACGCATCGCACAATCAGTTCGCAGCGAGTGTCGGCGAGACTTTCCGCGTCCCGCTTCCATCTGGCGCGTCGTCGTGCTTTGCTGGTGATAACAGGTTCAGCCATGAGCAAATCCCGCGTTCCCGTCGGCCTCGTTTTCTCGCGCTCCGGTCCGTATCAGATGATGGCCGGCGAGATGCTGAAAAGCGCGCTGATGGCCATCGACGAAGTCAACGCCGACGATCAGTTCGACTTTGAACTCGTCCCGCACCTGCGCGATCCCGGCGGCGTGGTCGCGGCCTATCACACCGCGTGCGAAGACCTGATCCGCGACGTCGGCGTCGAGCATATCGTCGGCTGCTATACATCCGCGTCGCGCAAGCAGGTTCTGCCGATCATCGAACGCACCGACCGGCTGCTGTGGCATCCGGCGCGCTACGAAGGCTTCGAGTGCAGCGACAACGTGATCTATGTCGGCGCCGCGCCCAATCACGCGGTGGTGCCGCTGATCCGCTACATGCTCGATCATCTGGCCCGCGACGTGTTCTGCGTCGGCTCCAACTATGTCTGGACCTGGGAAACCAATCGCGTCACGCGCGAACTTGTGAGCGGCGTCGCCGGCCGGATTCTGGCCGAACGCCTGCTCGATCTCGGCGAGCCGAACGTCGCGCATATCGTGGAGGAGATCGTCAGCCGCCGGCCGCCGGTCGTGCTCAACACGCTGGTGGGCGAGTCGAGCTACATTTTCATGCGCGCGCTGCACGATGCGACAATTCGCGCCGGCCTCGCCACCACCGTTCTCAGTTGCAGCCTGTGCGAACCCGAACTCAAACTGATCGGCAAGGCGGCCGCGGCGGGGTGCGTCACCTCGTCGGCCTATTTCGAGAGCATCGGCCTTGAGGAAAACCGCGCGTTCGTCTCGCGATGGAAAAGCCGTTACGGCGTCGACAGCAGCCCGTCGGTGGACGGCCAGTCGACTTACGTCTCGATCATGCTGCTGGCGCGCGCCATCCAGCGCGCCGGCTCCACCGGCGTGAGCGAGGTGCGGCGCGCGGCGGCGAACCATCGCTATCAGTCGCCGCAGGGTCCGGTCTGGGTCGATCCGGACAACAATCACTGTTTCGTCACGCCCCGCCTCGCGCGATCGACGACCAACGGGCAGTTCGACATCTTCTGGGAAGCGGAAGCGCCGCAAAAGCCGGACCCTTACCTGTCCGCGCTGGACGCCACGCCATCGGCCCGCCCCAACGATATCGCCGGCGTCCGTCCCGCACCTCAACAGCAGACACGGTGGCTGAATTGACCCAGCAATCGCCGCTTTCCGTTCGCGGGCGCACGGCGCTGACCATGGTGCGCGACGAGCGCGAACTGTCCATCATCCGCCGCCAGCTCGATCGCCTCGGCGTTCAGGTCGCGCCGTGGGAGAGCGGCGCGCCGCGGACGGACGTGGACGTCGTGCTGCTGGACGCCGATCTGTTTCTCATCGAGTCGACGCCGGCGCTGCCGGTCGATCCGGGAACGCCGGTGGTGGCGCTGATCGGCATCGAAACGCCGAGCCGGCTGAAATGGCTTCTCGATCTGCGGCCGGCCTCGTTCCTGATCAAGCCGATCCGTTCCGCCGGCCTCTACAGCGCGCTGGTGATGGCGTTCGGCATCGCCCAGCAGCGTGCGGAAGCGGCGGCGCGCATCCGGCATCTGGAAACCCGGGTCCGCTCGCGGCGGTTGGTGATCGCCGCAATCCTCCACCTGATGGAGAACCGCAAGCTGACCGAGTCGGCGGCGTTCGCGCTGATCCGCCGCACCGCCATGCAGCGCCGCACCACGATCGAGGAATTGAGCGCGGAGATCGTCGCCGGCGGCGGGCAGACGCCGCTGGCGATCCATACCAGTTGAGCGCGGCCCGTCACACCGCGCGCGTCAACGCGCCGTCGATGACGAGATTGGTGCCGGAGATGCGGCTGGCCACCGGGCTCGCAAGAAACACCACGCCGGCCGCGACTTCCTGCGGCGTGCCCATCCGGCCGGTCGGATTCAGCGACATCGCCGACTTGTAGAGATCGGGCGAGCCCTGCTCGATATTCTGCCAGATGCCGCCCTCGAAATAGGTGTTGCCGGGCGAAACCACGTTGACGCGAATGCCCTTGGCCGCAAGTTGATTGCTCAGTCCCTTGCCGTAGTGGATCAGCGCCGCCTTGAAGGCGCCGTAGGATCCGGCGGCGAAGTCCACTTCGAACCCGGAGACGCTGGACACGATGGTGATCGAGGCCGCGGCGGATTTCTCAAGGTAGGGCATCGCGGCGGCGACGGCGTTCACCGTGTGCATCATATCGACGCGGAAGGATTGCTCCCAGGTTTCGGGCGTGTCGCCGACCGCCAGCGCGCTGACGTTGCAGACCAGCGCGTCGATGCCGCCGAACTCGGCCGCGGCCGCCTCGACCCAGCCTTTCAGCGCCGCGGGATCGGCGACGTCGACGGCGCGGCCGAAACTCTTGACGCCGCGCGACGTCAGCGCGGCGGTGACCGCCGCGACATCGTCGGCGC
>JBASBO010000055.1:0-4466 GCA_049651165.1 Xanthobacteraceae bacterium
GAGCGGTGGCGCGGGCGGGACCGGGGCGGGGGTCTTGTTGTGGCCGGACGGCGCGTGGGCGGACGACGCCGCGGCCGCCTCCACCTCGTCCATCAGCACGTCGTCATGGGCGGCGACCGCGCCGGCCAACTGGTTGACGAGATCGCCGAGTTCGCTGATTTCTTCGCGCAGCGCCCGCACGCGGTCCTGCGACGCGGTGTTGGCCGACACCAGCCGGCCCTCGATGGCGTTGAGGCGGCGGCCGAACTCGCCGACCTGGCGGGCGAGGTCGGCGGTGCCTTGCGAGAGGTCGGCGATCTGCTCGCTGAAGCGCGGGCGGTCGGACAGCCGCATCGCCACCGCGTGATAGAGGATCATCACCGCCAGCGCGGCCAGCGCGACGATGGCGGACTGCGACGCGCCGAGATCGGTCGCCGCGTGCAGCGCCGCGCCGAGCGAGCCGACGATCAGCACCATGCAGATGGCGACGAAAATCGTGGATGTCCGCATCATGCTTCGCGTGTCTTCCTCCGCCGCGCCCGCGAACCCTCGCCGGAACCGGCCGCCGAACCCGGACGCGACCGGCCGGGACGGCGATTCGACATCGGCAGGTCATGGTCCACAGGTCCGACCTGTTACCATTAATCCTGATTCGAGCGCACGTCTTTGCGGGTGATTCGGAACCGGGACGCTCTCCACAGCGCAGTTCCTGCGCGGTGCCGGCCGATGGCGGGCCGGGACGGCCGGAGACTTCCGGAGATTTGCTCTCAGCACGAAGATCGTCGTCCTCGCGCAGGCGAGGACCCATAATCCCTGGCGGTCATGGGGCGGCGTGACCGTCCATCAAAAATGACCGGCGCTGCCCATCATCAAAAACGACACGACGTATGGGTCCCTGCCTTCGCAGGGACGACCGCTTTCCTGTTGCGCGAACGGGCCTTGCGGCAGCGCCCGCGACACCCGCGAAATCCGCAGGCTCAGGCGACCGCGCGGATCATCCTGGCCACCTTCTCGACGATCTCGCCGACCTGATCCTCGCTGACGATCAGGGGCGGGGTCAGTTCGATGGTGTCGCCGGCCATGCGGACCATGATGTCGAGGTCGTGGAACCCGCGCTGGAGGCATTCGAAGCCGCGCTTGCCGGGACCCTCGGCGCTGGGCGCGAGGTCGATTCCGGCGGTGAGGCCGACGGTGCGGATGTCCACCACGTTCGGCTCCCCGCGCAGGCTCATCACCGCGTCGGCGAATTTCGGTTCGAGCGCCAGGGCGCGTTCGAACAGCTTCTCGTCGCGGTAGATGTCGAGCGTGGCGAGCCCGGCGGCGCAGGCCAGCGGGTGCGCCGAATAGGTGTAGCCGTGGCACAGCTCGATGACGTGCTCGGGGCCGGTCATGAACGCATCGTAGATGGTGTCGCGCACGATCACCCCGCCCATCGGCGCGGCGCCGTTGGTGACCCCCTTGGCGAAGGTGATCATGTCCGGCAGCACGCCGTAGCGCTCGGCGGCGAAGGCGTGGCCGAGGCGGCCGAAGCCGGTGATGACCTCGTCGAAGATCAAAAGGATGCCATGCTTCTGGGTGATCTCGCGCAGCCGCTTGAGATAGCCCTTCGGCGCCGGCAAGACGCCGGTGGAGCCGGCCATCGGCTCGACGATGACGGAGGCGATGGTGTTGGCGCCGTGCAGGTTGACCAGCCGCTCCAGTTCGTCGGCAAGCTCCGCGCCCCAGTCCGGCTCGCCCTTGCTGAACGCCTGCTTGTCGCGGTTGTAGGTCGCTTGCAGGTGATCGACGCCGGCCAGAAGCGTGCCGAACATCTTGCGGTTGGCGACGATGCCGCCGACCGAGATGCCGCCGAAGCCGACGCCGTGATAGCCGCGCTCGCGGCCGATCAGGCGGGTGCGGCTGCCCTGGCCGTTGATCTGGTGATAGGCCAGCGCGATCTTCAGCGCGGTGTCGGCGGCTTCTGACCCGGAGTTGCAGAAGAAGACGTGGTCGAGCCCCTTGGGGGCGAGATCGGCGATGCGGCTGGCCAGCTCGAACGCCTGCGGGATGCCGAACTGGAACGGCGGCGCGTAGTCGAGTTCCTCGGCCTGTTTGGCGATGGCGGCGGCGATTTCCTTGCGGCCGTGCCCGGCGTTGCTGCACCACATGCCGGCGGCGGCGTCGATCACCTTGCGGCCGTCGGCGGTGAAGTAGTGCATGTCCCTGGCGCCGGCGAGCAGGCGCGGAGCCTTCTTGAAGGCGCGGTTGGCGGTGAACGGCATCCAGAACGTGGCGAGATCGTTCGGAACGTTGACGGCGCGCGGGGTCGGGCTCTTGTCTAGCATGGGGTCCCTCGACTGCTTCTGTGACGGATTGACGGCTGCGGCCAGCCTAGCAGGTTGTTGAAAAACTGCTAGGTTCGGCTTCATCGCTGCCGTGTCCCGGGCGCGATGCAGCGTGTAACGCTGCATCGCAGAACCGGGACCCCCGCAAACACTACCGCTGGAACGGCCCCGGCTCTGCGAAGCGGCATTTCATGCCGCTATCCGCGTCCGGGGCACAGCGTCATCCGCGGCGCCGTCTTGCCGCCTTGCGCGCCGGCTGGTACCACCCGCGCCATGAGGGATAAACCGAAAAAACCGCAGAAGCTGAAGGCCCGCCTGCCGCGCGGGCTGGTCGACCGCACCGCGCCGGAGATCGCCGCCACGCGGCGCATGACCGAGGTGATCCGCGAGGTCTACGAGCGCTACGGCTTCGAGCCGGTGGAAACCCCGGCGATGGAATACACCGACGCGCTGGGAAAATTCCTGCCCGATCAGGACCGCCCCAACGAGGGCGTGTTCTCGTTCCAGGACGACGACGAGCAGTGGATCTCGCTGCGCTACGACCTCACCGCGCCGCTGGCGCGCTACGTCGCGGAGAATTTCGAGGCGCTGCCGAAGCCGTATCGCAGCTATCGCGCCGGCTATGTCTACCGCAACGAGAAGCCGGGGCCGGGCCGCTTCCGCCAGTTCATGCAGTTCGACGCCGACACGGTGGGAAGCGCGTCCCCCGCCGCCGACGCCGAGATGTGCATGATGGCCGCCGACGCCATGGAAGCCCTCGGCATTCCGCGCGGCCAGTATGTGGTGAAGGTCAACAACCGCAAGGTGCTGGACGGGGTGCTGGAGAGCATCGGGCTCGGCGGCGAGGACAACGCGGGGCGCAGGCTCACCGTGCTGCGGGCGATCGACAAGCTGGACAAGTTCGGCCCCGACGGCGTGCGCTTGCTTCTCGGCGACGGGCGCAAGGACGAGAGCGGCGATTTCACCAAGGGCGCGGGGCTCGCGGGTAAAGCAATCGAGCAGGTGATTGCTTTTACCGAGGGCAAGTCCGCCGGTGAATCGGAGTTGTCGAGCGAGGGACGCGACGAGCTTGAGCAGATTCGCGCGTTGGTGATCGCCGGCGGTTACGGCGAGGATCGCATCCGTATTGATCCGTCCGTGGTGCGCGGCCTCGAATACTACACCGGCCCGGTCTACGAAGTTGAACTGCTGCTTGAGACGAAAGACGAAAAGGGCCGCCCGGTGCGGTTCGGCTCGGTTGGCGGCGGCGGGCGGTATGACGGGCTGGTGTCGCGCTTCCGCGGCGAGCCGGTGCCGGCGACCGGCTTCTCCATCGGCGTGTCGCGGTTGCAGGCCGCGCTGACGATGCTGGGCCAGATCGACACCAAGCCGGATTTCGGCCCGGTGGTCGTGACGGTGTTCGACCGCGGCCGCGTCGCCGATTATCAGAAGATGGTCGCGGCCCTGCGCAACGCGGGTGTTCGCGCCGAACTCTATCTCGGCAATCCGAAGACCATGGGCAACCAGCTCAAATACGCCGACCGGCGCAATTCGCCTTGCGTCATCATTCAGGGCTCCGACGAGAAGGCGCGTGGCGAGGTGCAGATCAAGGATCTCATCGAAGGCGCGAAGGCGGCCGCCGCCATCGCCTCCAATGCCGAATGGCGCGAGAGCCGGCCGGCGCAGTTCTCCTGCGCCGAGGGCGAACTGGTGGCGAAGGTGCGCGAGGTGCTGGCGCGCCACGGCGTGACGTGGGGCTGACACGATGCGTCAGACGCGGGTGCGCAAGGCGGCGACGCAAGGCAAGTAACCGGCCGACGCGCGCGCCGCGCCTCCAGGTTTTTTGTCTTGACGCGTTTTCTTCACGCGAACCGGCCGTCGCCGACCGAAGCGGACTATGGCCGGCGCGGCCGGATTCCACTTCGCTTGAAAACGCTCTAGGCGAACACCGCGACGTTCTGCCGGCTCGCCATCACCGGCTGCCCGGCGGCGTTCCACACCGTCATGACCTGACTGCTGTAGCCGTCGGCTGCGGCATCGGCCGCGGTGCGGACCAGCCACCAGCCGTCGGTGGTGCCGGGGGCGTCGGTCAACAGATCGATCGACCAGGTCATGGTGCTGATGACGCCGGGGCCGGTCAGCGCGGTGATGATGGCGGGCGGCGGCCCGTCGGCCAGCGCCAGC
>JBASBO010000056.1:0-2908 GCA_049651165.1 Xanthobacteraceae bacterium
GTGCTGGAAGCGGGGCTGGCGCGACTCGGCGCGGCGCCCGCGCCTCAACAAGGCAATGCGCCGGCGCTGTCGGGCGATGCCGTCGCCGCCGTGCAGGGCATGAGCGAGGGAGATCGCAATGTCGTGATCCGCGGCATGGTGGAACGGCTTGCGGCGCGGCTGCAACAGGACGGCAACGATGTCGAGGGATGGCTGCGACTGGCGCGGGCCTATATGGTGCTTAACGAGCCCGAGCGTGCGCGCGCGGCGCGCGACGACGCCCGGCGCGCGCTGGCAACCGACGAAGCGGGGTTGCGCAAACTCAACGACGGCCTCAGGCAACTGGGCATAGATGGATAGCAGGGCGACGGTTCCCGGCGACAGGACGGCATGACACGCAAGCAACGGCGATTGACGATGATTGGCGGCGCGCTGGTGGTGCTGGCCATTGCGGTCGCGCTGGTGCTGAACGGCTTACGCGATTCCATCGTGTTCTTCTCGACGCCGCAGATGGTGGCGGAGAAGCACATTCCGCCCGGCAGGCGGTTCCGGCTCGGCGGTCTGGTGGAACCGGGCTCGCTTGAGCGCGGCGACAACCTCGCGGTGACGTTCAAGATCGCCGACGGCAGCACGTCGCTGCCGGTGGCCTACAAGGGCATCCTGCCAGACTTGTTCCGCGAGGGGCAGGGCGTGGTCGCGGAGGGCGCGCTCGATGACGCCGGCGTGTTCCGCGCCGACACCGTGCTGGCCAAGCACGACGAAACCTATATGCCGAAGGATGTCGCCGACGCCCTGAAGAAGCAGGGGCACTGGAAGGACGACTACGAGAAGGCCGGCAAGCCTGCCGCGGAGAGCGGCGCGAAGCCGATGCAGGGGGCCTCGCGATGATCGCCGAAGCCGGGCACTACGCGCTGGTGCTGGCGCTGGCGCTGGCGCTCATTCAATCGACGGTGCCGATGATCGGCGCGCGGCTGCGCGATCCGGCGCTGATGAACGTGGCGCGCTCCACCGCACTGGCGCAACTGGTGTTCGTCGGCATCTCGTTCGCGGCGCTGGCGCTGCTCTACGTGGTGTCGGACTTCTCCGTCGCCAACGTCTACGAGAACTCGCATTCGCTGAAGCCGCTGATCTACAAGATCACCGGCGTGTGGGGCAATCACGAAGGCTCGATGCTGCTGTGGGTCAGCATTCTGGCGCTGTTCGGCGGCCTCGTCGCGCTGTTCGGGACCAACCTGCCGCTGACGCTGCGCGCCAACGCGCTCGGCGTGCAGGGCTGGATCGCGACCGCGTTCTACCTGTTCATCCTCCTCACCTCGAACCCGTTCCTGCGGCTGGCCAACCCGCCGATGGAGGGCCGCGATCTCAACCCGATATTGCAGGACCCCGGCCTCGCGCTGCATCCGCCGATGCTCTATCTCGGCTATGTCGGCTTCTCGATCTCGTTCTCGTTCGCCATCGCCGCCTTGATCGAAGGCCGCATCGACGCCGCCTGGGCGCGCTGGGTGCGGCCGTGGACGCTGATGGCGTGGATGTTCCTCACGCTCGGCATCGCCATGGGTTCGTACTGGGCCTATTACGAACTCGGCTGGGGCGGCTGGTGGTTCTGGGACCCGGTGGAGAACGCCTCGCTGATGCCGTGGCTCGCCGGCACCGCGCTGTTGCATTCGGCGATCGTGATGGAGAAACGCAACGCGCTGAAGGTGTGGACCGTGCTGCTCGCCATCCTCACCTTCTCGCTGTCGCTGCTCGGCACCTTCCTGGTGCGCTCCGGCGTTCTCACCTCGGTCCATGCCTTCGCCACCGATCCGACGCGCGGCGTGTTCATTCTGGTGATCCTGTGCGTGTTCATCGGCGGCAGTTTGACCTTGTATATGTGGCGCGCCCCGTCGCTGAAGCAGGGCGGGCTGTTCGCGCCGATCTCGCGCGAGGGCGCGCTGGTGCTCAACAACCTGCTGCTGACCACCGCTTGCGCCACCGTGTTCGTCGGCACGCTGTATCCGCTCGGGCTTGAGGTCCTGACCGGCGAACGCATCTCGGTCGGCGCGCCGTTCTTCAACCTGACCTTCGCGCCGCTGTTCCTGCCGCTGATGCTGGCGCTGCCGTTCGGGCCGCTCTTGGCATGGAAGCGCGGCGACGTGCTCGGCGCGGCGCAGCGGCTCTATGCCGCCGGGATCGCGGCGCTGGTGTCGGTGGCGGTGCTGTGGGCGTGGGCGCGCGGCGGCAGCGCCTTCGCGCCGCTGGCGATCGGGCTCGCGGTGTTCGTCATTGTCGGCGCGCTGACCGATATCGCCGAGCGCAGCATGGTGTTGCGGATGCCGTTTCCTATTGCCTTGCGCCGCGCGCGCGGCCTGCCGCGCGCGGCGTGGGGCACGATGTTCGCGCATCTCGGGGTCGGCGTCGCCCTGATCGGCATCGTCTGCGAGACCACCTGGAACACCGAACTGATCTCGACGATGAAGCCCGGCGATGTCGCGAAAGTCGCCGGCTATGAGCTGAAGCTCGACGGCATCGGCCAGCAGCAGGGGCCGAACTACGCCGAGATGCTGGCGCGTTTCACGGTGAGCGAGCGCGGCGCGGTGATCGGCACGATGACGCCGTCGAAGCGCAGCTTCGCGGCGCGCGCGATGTCCACCACCGAGGCGGCGCTGATGTCGCGCGGCGCGAGCCAGCTCTACATTTCGCTGGGCGACACCGCGGCGAGCGGCGCCATCGCGGTGCGTATCTATCACAAGCCGATGGTGCTCTTGATCTGGTTCGGCCCGCTGTTGATGGCGTTCGGCGGGTTGCTGTCGCTGTCGGACCGCCGCTTGCGGGTCGGCGCGCCGAAGCCGGCCAGAGCCGCGCGCGCGTTGCAGGCGGCGGAGTAGGGCGGTGCCGGATGCCGTCAAACACGGATGGCCGTCGTCCCCGCGCAGGCGGGGACCCATAC
>JBASBO010000057.1:0-2792 GCA_049651165.1 Xanthobacteraceae bacterium
CCACCAGCCCCGGCTGGTAGCGCCACTCGTCGGTGCCGTCGACGAAGGATTGCAGCACGCCGCCGGTGAACGACACCGCGTTGGCGAGCGCCGCCGCCGTGGTCGTGGCATCGCAACCCATCAGCCGCGATGCCGCAGCGGCAGCCGCGATCACGCCGTAAGTCGCCGTCGAGCGAAAGCCCGCCGGCGTGGTCTTGCCGGCGAACGCGGTTTCCAGCAACCCGCCGGCCTCGTAGCCGGCCACCAGCGCCGGGATCATCCGGTCGAGCGGGTAGCGCTTGACCTCGATCATCGCGGCCAGCATCGGAATCATCACCGTGCCGAAATGCGCCGCGCCGCAGGAATCCTCCTGCGCGCGGCCGTGAAACAGCGCCGAATTGGCCAGACACGCGCCGCCGATGGTGGTCTTGCGGCCGTCGCCGAACAACGTCGCGCCGTCGCGCACCTCGCCCTCGGTGGCGATCGCGGCTTCGCGCGCCACCTTCGCGTATGGCGTATCGAGGCCATTCAGCCCCATGCCGAACGCGTTGAGGATACAGGCCCGCGCCTTCTCGACCACCTGCGGCGGCAGGTTGTCGAGACTCAGGGCCGAGGTGAAGCCCGCGATTTCAGAGGTCAGTGTCGGCATGGCATCCTCCCGAACGAGTGAGGCGCGCTTCACAGCGCGAGATAGCGGTGACGAATGGCGTCGTTGGCTTTCAGGTCCTCGATCGAGGCGCTATAGACCACCTGCCCCTTGTCGATCACGGTCGCGCGGCTGGCGAGCCCGAGGCAGAAGTGCATGTTCTGCTCGGCGATCAGGATGGTCGCGCCGGTGCCGCGCAACTGCCGCAGCAGTTCGCCGATCCGCTGCACGATGATCGGCGCCAGCCCCTCGCTCGGCTCGTCAAGCAACAGCAGCACCGGGTTGCCCATCAGCGTGCGCGCGATCGCCAGCATCTGCTGTTCACCGCCGGACAGCCGGCCGGCGATCCGATCCCGCAGCGGCTCCAGCAGCGGAAACACGTCATAGATCCGCTTCAGCGGCCATTCGTCCTGCCCCTCGGGGCCCTTCTTGCGGCCGATGACGAGGTTGTCCTCGACGGTATGCTCCGGGAAGATCTGGCGATCCTCCGGCACGAAGCCGAGGCCGGCGCGCGCGATACGATGCGGCTTCATGCGGGTCACGGTCCGGCCGCGCAGAATGACGCGCCCGCGCCGCGCCGGCGCGAGGCCGGCGATCGCTTTCATGGTGGTGGATTTGCCGGCGCCGTTGCGGCCGAGCAGCGCCATCGTCTCGCCCGGCGCGACGCTGAGATCGACCCCGAACAGGATCTGGCTGGTGCCGTAATAAACGTCGAGGCCCTCGACGCGGATGACGTCCTGCCCGCTCATATCGCACCTTGCTGCTGCTCGGTGCCGAGATAGGCGTCGATCACCGCGGGATTGGCGCGAATCTGCTCCGGCGTGCCGGTAGCCAGCACGCGGCCGTAGCACAACACCACGATCGTCGGCGCGATCTTGAAGACAATATCCATGTCGTGCTCGATGAAGATCAGCGTGATCTTCTCCCGCGCCCACAACTCGTGGACCTTTTCGATCATGCGCCAGCGCTCGTCGGGTCCCATGCCGGCGGTCGGCTCGTCGAGCAGCAGCACCTTGGGATTGAGCACCAGCGCTAAAGCGATATCGAGCAGCTTCTGGTCGCCATGCGACAGCGTCGCCGCGCGGCGGTCGCGCTTGTCGGCAAGGCCCAGCATCTCCATGGTGTATTCGGCGCGCTCACGGGTTTCCGCCAGGGGAAAGCGCCGATGCAGCACTTCGGCGCGGCCCTGATCGGCGCAAACCGCGGCCAGCATCGTCTCGTTGACGGTGAGCGAGGGGAAGATGCTCGCGACCTGAAAGGCCCGGCCGATGCCGTGACGTACGATATCCGGCGGCGAGCGGCCCACCATGTCGACGCCGTCGAGCAGGATGCGCCCGGTGTCCGGCCTGAACGCGCCGGTCATCAGGTTGAAGAACGTGCTCTTGCCGGCGCCGTTGGGGCCGATCACCGCGGTCAGGGTTCCGTCGGCGAAGTCGAACGAAACGTCATCGGTCGCCTTCACGCCGCCGAACGACTTGGAGATGCGCTGAACCTCAAGCATCGCTCAGGTCTTCGCCTCCCTCAACCCGCCATAGGTTTGCCACGGGGTCGCCGCCAGCCACCCGCAATCAACCGGAACGTTGACGCCGGTCATCGCCGACGCGGCGTCGGAGGCGAGGAACGCCACGACGCGCGCGACTTCCTCCGGCGTCACCATCCGCCGCAGCGCGGCGTTGGCGACCAGCACCGACACGTCGCGCTCGCCGCGGTCGATCGCCGCCTGCAACGCCGGCGTCAGCGTATAGCCCGGCGACACCGCGTTGACGCGCACGCCGGCCCAGCCCCATTCGGCGGCGAGGCACGCCGTCATGGAAATCACCGCCGCCTTGGCCGGCGCATAAGCATGCAGCGGCATCGAGCGCATTCCCGCGATCGAGGCGATATTGACGATGCTGCCGCGCCGCCGCTCCAGCATGGCGCGCGCGAACGCGGTGCAGGCGACGTAAGTACCGCGCTGATCGACGCGGACGATATCGTCCCAGCGATCCATCGGCAGTTCGTCGGGCCGCACCGGCACCTGAATGATCCCGGCGCTGTTGACCAGCACGCCGACCGGGCCGCGCTCGCGCTCGATCCGCGCGGCGCAGGCTTCGACGTCGCGCTCGTCGCCGACGTCGAGCGGGTAAGCATGGCTGCCGATCGCTTGCGCCACCGCCTCGGCCTTTTC
>JBASBO010000058.1:0-14251 GCA_049651165.1 Xanthobacteraceae bacterium
CCACCCAGCGCGTGCGCTCCTCCAGCGCGGCGTTGCCGGGAAACAGCGAGGCGGTGTGGCCGTCCGGCCCGACGCCCATCAGCACCAGATCGAACAGCGGCCGGGCCGGGTTCAGCCGGCCGCCGCCGTGGAACGCCTGCAACGTGATCTCGTAGCGCCGCGCCGCCGCGTTGCTCGATCCGGCCTCGACCGGGATCGGATGGATGTTCGCCGCCGGCGCGCAGGCATCGAGAAACAGTCGGCGCGCCGTCGCCATGTTATTGCGCGGGTCGCCAGGCGGCACGAAGCGTTCGTCGCCGATGAACCAGTGCACCCGCGGCCACGGGATGCGCGCGCGATAGGCATCGCTCGCCAGCAGCCGGTACAGCGGCTGCGGCGAGGAGCCGCCGGTGAGGCAGACCGCGATGCGCCCGCTGTTGGCCTCGAACCGCGCGATCAACCGCTCGGCCGCGGTCCGCGCCAGCGCGTCGGCATCCTGCACCCGAATGATCTGGCGGCTTCCCGGCATCGCTGCTCAGTTCGGTTTGCGCCAGGCGCGGCCGTCGCGCCCCAACAGCGCGCGGCTCGCGGCCGGGCCGTCGCTACCGGCGTCATAGAATGTCAGACCCTTGTCGCCGGCGGCTTTCCAGCCGTCGAGGAACGGCTCCACCGCGCGCCAGCCGGCCTCGACGCCGTCGGCGCGCTGGAACAGGATATTGTCGCCGATCATGCAGTCATGGAGCAGCGTCTCGTAGCCGGTGCTCGGCGCGACGTGGAAGTAATCCTTGTAGTGGAAGGTCATCGCCACGCCGTCGATGGCGATGGCGGGGCCGGGGACCTTGGTGTTGAATTGCAGCGTGATGCCTTCGACCGGCTCGATGCCGATTACCAGATAGTTCTGCGACAGCCGGTTCACCGGCGTATCGCGGAACATCGCGAACGGCGCTTCCTTGAACTTGATCGCAACCTCGGTGCGCTTGGCGGACAGCGCCTTGCCGGTGCGCAGGTAGAACGGCACGCCGGCCCAGCGCCAGTTGTCGATGGCGAGTTTCAGCGCGACGTAGGTTTCGGTGGTGCTGTCGGGCGCGACGTTCTCCGTCTTGCGATAGTCCTCCACCGCCTGATCGTTGACGCGGCCGGCGCGGTATTGCCCGCGCACCGAATTTTGCAGCGCCTCGGCCTCGCTCTGGCTCTGGATCGCGGCCAGCACCTCGGCCTTGCAGGTGCGCACGGTGTGGGCGTCGAAGCGCGCCGGCGGCTCCATCGCCACCAGCGACAGCAGTTGAAACAGGTGGTTCGGCACCATGTCGCGCAGCGCGCCGGTCGAGTCGTAGAAACTGCCGCGACGGCCGACGCTGAGCGTCTCGTCCACGGTGATCTGAACGTGATCGATGTGATTGCGATTCCAGATCGGCTCGAACATGCCGTTGGCGAAGCGCAGCACCAGGATGTTCTGCACCGTCTCCTTGCCGAGATAATGGTCGATCCGATAGAGCTGGTGTTCGGAAGCGACCTTCAGGAGTTCGTCGTTGAGCGCCTTGGCGGAGACGAGGTCGGTGCCAAACGGCTTTTCGATCACCAGCCGCCGCCAATAGCCGTCGTCCTCACGCAGCAGCCCGACGCGGCCGAGTTCGCGCGCGATCGGCGCGAAGGCGTCGGGCGGCGTCGCCAGATAGAACAACCGGTTGCCGGCGGTGGCGCGGCTTCGCTCCTCGCCTTCAAGGTGTTGGCGCAGCCGGTCGAACGACGCCGGATCGGACGGATCGGCGGCGGTCGCGGTGAGGCAGCCGAGTAGCCGCCGCGCCACCTCCTCCTTCACCGGGCGGGTGGCGAATTTCCGCAGGCCCTGCATCAGGCTGTCGCGCAGCGCGTCCGCGCTCATCGGTTTGCGCGCCACGCCGACAATGCAGAAACGCTCCGGCAACAGGTTCGTTTCCGCCAGATTGTAGAGCGCCGGGATCACCAGCCGGTGGGTCAGGTCGCCGGTGACGCCGAAGATGACGAAGCTGCACGGATCGGGCGTGTCCTGCTTGGCGATGCCGTATGAACCCTTGGCTTGCGAACTTCTGGTTTGCGTACTCATGGCTGCTCCGGCTCCTTGTGGCCGCCGAAGCCCGCGCGCATGGCGGACAGGATTTTCTCGGCGAAGGTGTGCTCGCGCCGCGAGCGGAAGCGGGCATAGAGCGCGGCGGTCAGCACCTCGGCCGGCACCGCCTCGTCGATGGCGGCGTTCACTGTCCAGCGGCCCTCGCCGGAGTCCTCGACGAAACCGGAATAATTATCGAGCGTCGGCTGCCGCGCCAGCGCCGTCGCGGTGAGGTCGAGCAGCCAGGAGGGGATGACGCTGCCGCGCCGCCACACTTCCGCGATGTCGGCCACGTCGAGATCGAAGCGATGCGCGGGCGGCAGCGCGGCGGCGTTGGCGTTCTTCAGGATGTCGAAGCCCTCGGCATAGGCCTGCATCAGGCCGTATTCGATGCCGTTGTGGATCATCTTGACGAAGTGGCCGGAGCCGACAGGGCCGGTGTGGATATAGCCCTGCTCGACACGGGGATCGCGCCCCTCGCGGCCCGGCGTCGGCGGAATCTCGCCGCGCCCCGGCGCCAGCGCCTTGAACAGCGGATCGAGCCGCGACACCACCTCGGCGTCGCCGCCGATCATCATGCAGTAGCCGCGCTCCAGCCCCCACACGCCGCCGCTGGTGCCGACGTCGATATAGTGGATGCCGCGCGGGGTGAGAGCCTCGGCGCGGCGCACGTCGTCCTGCCAGAAGGTGTTGCCGCCGTCGATGATGACGTCGTCTTTCGACAGCATCTTGCCCAGCGCCTCGATGGTGGATTCGGTGATCGGCCCCGCCGGCAGCATCACCCAGACGGCGCGCGGCGCTTGCAGTTTTGTCACCAAGTCTTCGAGCGAACTCGTTCCCGTCGCGCCGTCGCTTGCCAGCGCCGCGACGGCCTCCGCGCTCTTGTCGTAGACCACCGCTCGATGCCCGCCTTGCGCCATCGCGCGGCGGGCGATGTTGGCGCCCATCCGCCCCAGACCGATGATGCCGAGCTGCATCGTGGTGTCCTTCCTCAGTTCAACGCGGCGGCGATCGCGGCCTTGAGCTTGTCGAGCCCGGCCGTGAGGTCGCCCTTAAGATGAATCCGCAGCGCGCGGCGGCCGCGCTCGGTCAGCACGTCGAAGTCGCCGCGCGCCTGCGCCGCCTTGATGACGCCGAAGCTCGCCGCCTGTTGCGGGATCGGCAGGTCTTTCGCGTCATCGGCGGTGATCTGCACGAACACGCCGCTGTCCGGCCCGCCCTTGTAGGCTTGCCCGGTGGAATGCAGGAAGCGCGGGCCGAACTCGGCGCAGGTCGCGACATGGCGGCGGTCGCGGATCGCGAGCCGCATCGTCTGCAAGGCATCGATATGCGCGGCGTCGTGATCGATATAGGCGAGCAGCGCGACGTAATCGTTCGGCTTGGCGCGAGCGAGGTGCGCCTTGAGCCACGAGCCGAGATCGCCGTTCGCGCCGCCCTTGCGCAGCGCCGCGCTGTTGGCGGCGTCGGTATAGATCGCGGCGCCGTCGATTGTCGTCACCGGCGTCTCACTCGGCAGCTTGCCGGTTTTCTCGAACGCGGCGGTCAGTTCGCGGGTCTTGATCTTGGCGGATTCGACGTCGGGCTGGTCGAACGGATTGATGCCGAGCACCGCGCCCGCCACCGCCGTCGCCATCTCGAAGCGGAAGAACTCCTGCCCGATGCAGTCGATCGACGGCAGCACGATGCGCACCACCGGGTGCCCGGCGATCTCCAGCGCCGCGAGTTGCGCGTCCCGCGCGGCGTCGGCCTCGCCTTCGGTGCGCATGGCGATGAAGATGCGGTCCTGGCCGTAGACCGCCGGATCGCCCAGCGTCTCGCCGTCGATCGGGATCAGGCCCTTGCCGTTCTTGCCGGTGGATTCGGCGATGAGTTGCTCGGCCCACGCGCCGAAGTCGGCGATGCCGGGCGAGGTCAGCATCGTCACCTTGTCGCGGCCCTCGCGGCCGGCGCAGCCGAGCGCCAGCCCAAGCTGCACGCCGGGATTGTCGTGCGGCGGCACGTCCGGCCCGCAGGAGCGCACCATCGCCTGCGCGCGGTCGAGCAGCGCCGCGATGTCGAGCCCGGCAGCCGCCGCCGGCACCAGGCCGAACGGCGACAGCACCGAATAGCGCCCGCCGATCGCCGGATCGCCGAAAAAGGTCCGGGCGAAGCCTTGTTGCTTTGCGGTCTTTTCCAGCGACGAGCCGGGATCGGTGACGGCGACGAAATGCCCGCCGGCCTTGCCCTTGCCGACGCTCGCTTCGACGCGGCCGTAGAAATAGTCCTTCAGCGCGTTGGGTTCGGTGGTGCCGCCGGATTTGCTGGAAACGATGAACAGCGTCTTGGCGAGATCGACCGCCGCCTCGATCCGCGCCACCTGCGCCGGATCGGTGGAATCGAGCACGCGCAGCTTCGGAAAGCCCTTCGCCTGCGGAAAGGTCTTCGCCAGCACTTCGGGGCCGAGGCTGGAGCCGCCCATGCCGAGCACCACCGCGTCGGTGAAGCCCTGCTGCTTCACCCAGTCCGCGAACGCGCCGTAGTCCGCCAGCTTGTGCTGCTCCGCCGCGACGCTGTCGAGCCAGCCCAGCCACTTGCCCTCGTCGCCGCCGGTCCACACCCCGGCGTCGCGCCGCCACAGCTTGCGGATGGTGCCGGCCGCGCGCCATTGCTCGCTGCTCGCACTCACCGCCTTCGCCAGTTTGTCGCCGAGCGCCAGCGTCTGGGTGCCGATGGCGCGGCCTAACAGCGTCGCGCGCTTGTGCGCCACCGCGCCGAGCAGCTTGTCGAAGGCGTCGGCGAACAGTTGCACGCCTTCCTCGACCAGCTTCGTCGTGACGGCGTCGAGCGAGATTCCGGCGCGGGCGAGATCGGCCAGCACGCGCTCCGCGCTCGCGATGTCGTCTTCGAGGGTATCGCGCAGCTTGCCGTGATCGCGGAAGGCGTCCAGCGTCGCCGGCGGCACGGTGTTGACGGTGTCCGGCCCGATCAGGTCCTCGACATAGAGCACGTCGCTATAGGCTTTGTTCTTGGTGCCGGTGGAGGCCCACAGCAGCCGCTGCGGCTTCGCGCCTTTGGCGGCGAGCGCCCGCCAGCGCGCGTCGGCGATGACCGTCTTGTAGTGCTGATACGCCATTTTCGCGTTGGCGATGGCGACCTTGCCTTGCAGCGCCCTCAGCCGCGCCTTCTCCGCCGGGTCGTTCGCCTTGGCGATGGCGTCGTCGAGTTGCTTGTCGATGGCGCTGTCGATGCGGCTGACGAAGAAGCTGGCGACGCTGGCGACACGGGACGGATCGCCGCCCTTGGCCGCATAGTCTTCCAATCCCGCGAGATAGGCTTCCGCGACGTCCCTGTAGACCTTTTGCGCGAACAGCAGCGTGATGTTGACGTTGATGCCCTGCGCGGTGAGGTGGCGGATGGCGGGGAGCCCCTCCGGCGTCGCCGGCACTTTGATCATCAGGTTGGGGCGGTCCACCTCGCGCCACAGCCGCTCGGCTTCCGCGATGGTGCCTTTGGTGTCGGCGGCGAGATAGGGCGAGACTTCGAGGCTGACATAGCCGTCCGCGCCCTTGAGGCTGTCATAGACCGGCCGCAGCACGTCGGCGGCGGCGCGGATATCCGCGATGGCGACGGCTTCGAACAGCGCCGTCACCGGGCGGTCGTGCGCCTTCAGCGCCGCGGCGATGGCGGCGTCGTATTCGTCCGAACTCCCGATGGCCTTCTCGAAGATCGCCGGATTGGAGGTGACGCCGCGCACCCCGTCGTCGTCGATCAGCTTCTTGAGGCCGCCATCCGCAATGAAACCGCGGGCGAGGAAATCGAGCCAGACGGCCTGGCCATGCTTTTGCAGGGATTTGACGGGGTTCATGATGCCTTGTTCGCTGTCGGGAGGAGGGCTGAGTTCCATCATGTGTTCTGCCCTGCGGCCGAATTTTGTCAACTGATCCGAAAACGTCGCGGCCGGGTGAGGGCATTCGGATGCCGGCGGGGCGGCCGGTTGTGCGCGGATGGCTGAAGATTGACGCATGGCGCGCCAAAGCGTTCCCCGTCGGGCGGGATTTGGCGGTCACTCCTGAGTGTGCGGCACGGGAAGCTCTTTTGCGCTCGAACTCTCAGCACCAAAACCGTCGTCCTCGCGCAGGCGAGGACCCATAACCCCTGCCGATCGAGGCGGATAGACTGACTATCAGAACGTTGCTGGCGCTGCCCGCATCACGAGCGACACGGCGTATGGGTCCCCGCCTGCGCGGGGACGACGCTGAAACCAGCGGCGAACCTCGTTGCCTAAGACCCGCTTTACCGCAGCCCGGCGTTGACCTTGTCCAGCGCCTTTGCGCCGGGGCACAGTTCGGGCTCGTTGAGCTGGTTGAGCGGCGTCGCCACCGTGCCGAGATGCCGGTGCAGGTCGTCGGCCTCGCCGTCGACATAGAGCAGCCCGGTGACGATCCGCCCCTTGGCCGCCTCGCGTTGCAGGAAGTTCATCGCCGCCAGCCGGTCGGAGGGATCGTAGTCCTCGTTGAGCTTGCGCAGCGTCAGCACCGAGCCGTCGTGCTGGGTGACCTCGACTACCTCGCCGGGCGCGTAATCGACGGTGATGGCCTCGCGGCCGATCATGATGTCGAGCGCGTTCACCGCCTCGTTGTGGGCGCGGACGTAATCGAGGCTCTTGGTGGAGCCGGGGTGGTTGTTGAAGGCGATGCACGGCGAGATCACGTCGATGAAGGCCGCGCCGCGATGGGTGAGCGCCGCCTTGATGATCGGCACCAACTGCGTCTTGTCGCCGGAGAACGAGCGCGCCACGAAGCTCGCGCCCAGTTGCAGCGCCATCGCCACCAGGTCGATGGCGTTGTCGGTGTTGACGACGCCCTTCTTCGATTTCGAGCCGCGGTCGGCGGTGGCCGAGAACTGGCCCTTGGTCAGGCCGTAGACGCCGTTGTTCTCGACGATATAGGTCATGTTGACCCCGCGCCGCAGCGCATGGGCGAACTGGCCGAAGCCGATCGAGGCGGAATCGCCGTCGCCGGAAATGCCGAGATAGATCAGGTCGCGGTTGGCGAGGTTGGCCCCGGTCAGCACCGACGGCATCCGGCCGTGCACCGAATTGAAGCCGTGGGACGCGCCGAGGAAATAGGTCGGCGTCTTCGAGGAGCAGCCGATGCCGGAAATCTTCGCCACCCGGTGCGGCTCGATCGCCAGTTCGAACGCCGCCTCGATGATCGCCGCCGAGATCGAATCGTGGCCGCAGCCGGCGCACAGCGTCGAGGTCGCGGCTTCGTAGTCGCGCCGGGTATAGCCCAGCGCGTTCTTCGGTAGCGAGGGATGGTGGAATTTCGGCTTGGTCAGATAGGTCATGACATCGCCTTCCGCAGCGGCGTGACTTTCAGGGCGTCGAGCCGGTCGCCGATCGCGCCGGAAATGAAGCGCGCGGTGATCGAGGTGCCGTCGTAATGCAGGATCGGCACCAGCCGCACCGGGTCGATGTCGAGTTCGTTGACGATCAGCGAGCGCAGTTGCGCGTCGCGGTTCTGTTCGACGACAAACACGAAATCATGGGCGGCGATGAAGCTCGCGACGTCCTGATGGAACGGAAAGGCGCGGATCCGCATCAGGTCCAGCGTGTGGCCGCGCGCGGTGAGGATTTCGGCGGCTTCCAGCATCGCCGGCGCGGTCGAGCCGTAATAGATCACGCCGAACCGCGTCGGCTTGTCGGCGTCGTGACGCTGCGGGCGCGGCAGGATGCCCTTGGCGGTCTCGTGCTTGCGCAACAGCCGCTGCATTCCTTCAACGTAGTCCGCGCCTTCCTCGGAATATTTCGCGCGCGCGTCATGCGAGGTGCCGCGGGTGAAATAGCCGCCCTTGGTGGGGTGGGTGCCGGGATAGGTGCGGTAGGGTATGGCATCGCCGTCGACGTCGGTGTAGCGGCCGAAATCCTTGCCGGCTTCGAGATCGGCCGCTGTCATCACCTTGCCGCGGTCGTAATGGCGGGCGTCGTCCCATTGCAGCGGCCGGCACAGCCGATGGTTCATGCCGATGTCGAGGTCGAGCAGCACGAACACCGGTGTCTGCAAGCGGTCGGCGTAGTCGAACGCGCCGGCCGTGAATTCGAACGCCTCGGCCGCGTCCTCCGGCAGCAGCAGGATGTGCTTGGTGTCGCCGTGCGAGGCATAGGCGCAGTTGATGAGGTCGCATTGCTGGGTGCGCGTCGGCATTCCGGTGGAAGGGCCGGCGCGCTGCACGTCGATGATGACCGAGGGAATCTCGGCGAAATAGGCGAAGCCGAACAGTTCCTGCATCAGCGAGATGCCGGGGCCGGAGGTGGCGGTGAAGGCGCGCGCGCCGTTCCACGCCGCGCCCACCACCATGCCGATGGAGGCGATCTCGTCCTCGGCCTGCACGATGGCGTAGCGCGCTTCGCCGGTCGCCGGGTCGTGGCGGTACTTGCCGCAGAATTTGGTGAAGTTCTCCGCCACCGACGACGACGGCGTGATCGGATACCAGGCGCACACCGTCGCCCCGCCATAGACCGCGCCGAGCGCGGCGGCGGCGTTACCCTCGATCAGGATGCGGTCGCCGACCTTGTCGCAGCGTTGCAGCCTGAGCCCGATCGGGCACCTGAAATTGGCTTCCGCATAGGCGCGGCCGAGATGCAGCGCGTGGATGTTGGGCTGGATCAATTTTTCTTTTGTGCGGTACTGCTCGCCGACCAGCTTTTCCAGTTCCGCGATGTCCATGTCGAGCAGCGCCGACAGCGCGCCGATGCAGATGATGTTCTTGAACAGCTGCCGCTGGCGCGGGTCGGAATATTCCTTGTTGCAGATCGCGGTCAGCGGAATGCCGATCAGGTGGATGTCGCTGCGCGGCTTGCCCGGCGGCATCGCGCGGGTCGAGTCGTAGACCAGATAGCCGTCGGGTTCGACGGAGGCGACGTCGGCGTTGTAGGTCTGTGGGTTCATCGCCACCATGATGTCGGTGCCGCCGCGCGCGCCGAGATGGCCGGCCTCGGTGACGCGGACCTCGTACCAGGTCGGCAGGCCCTGGATGTTGGAGGGGAAGATGTTGCGCGGCGACATCGGAATGCCCATCCGCATGATGGCGCGGGCGAACATCTCGTTGGCGCTGGCGGAGCCCGAGCCGTTGACGTTGGCGAAGCGGATGACGAAATCGTTGACGGCGGTTAACGGCATGACGGACCTGCGTGGGCCATTTCGATGAAATACTTGTTCATGTCCCAGGCGCCGGTCGGGCAGCGCTCGGCGCACAGTCCGCAATGCAGACAGACGTCCTCGTCCTTGGCCATGATGCGCCCGGTCTTCAGGCCGTCGGCGATATAGATGTCCTGATCCGGATTGAGCGCCGGGGCGTGGAGTCGCTGGCGCAACTCGTCTTCCTCGCCGTTCTCGGTGAAGGTGATGCAGTCCATCGGGCAGATATCGACGCAGGCGTCGCACTCGATGCACAGCGGCGCTGAGAACACCGTCTCGACGTCGCAGTTGAGGCAGCGCCCGGCTTCCGCCAGCGCCAGCTTGGCGTCGAAGCCGAGTTCGACCTCGGCCTTGATGCTGGCGAGCGCGGTGGCGTTGTCGCGATGCGGCACCGCGTAGCGCTCGTCCGGCATGATCTCGTTCTTATAGCTCCACTCGTGGATGCCCATCTTCTGGTTGACCACGGTCACCGCCGGCAGCGGCCGCTGCGCGATATCCTCGCCGTGCAGCATCTTGTCGATCGACACCGCCACCTCGTGGCCGTGCGCCACCGCCCAGATGATGTTCTTGGGGCCGAACGCGGCGTCGCCGCCGAAGAACACTTTCGGGTGAGTGGACCGGAAGGTGACCTTGTCCACCACCGGCATCCCCCATTCGTCGAAGGCGATGCCGATGTCGCGCTCGATCCACGGGAAGGCGTTCTCCTGCCCGACCGCGACCAGCACGTCGTCGCAGTCGAACGTCACGTCGGGCTCGCCGGAGGGCACCAGCTTGCGGCGGCCTTTGGCGTCGTATTCGGCCTTGACCTTCTCGAAGGTGACGCCGGTCAGCTTGCCGTTCGCGTGCAGAAATGCTTTCGGCACCAGGAAATTATGGATCGGGATACCCTCGCGCGCGGCGTCCTCCTTCTCCCACGGCGACGCCTTCATCTCGTCGAAGCCGGAGCGCACCACCACCTTGACGTCCTCGCCGCCGAGCCGGCGCGCCGAGCGGCAGCAGTCCATCGCGGTGTTGCCGCCGCCGAGCACGATGACGCGTCTGCCGATCGCGTGGATGTGATCGAACGACACGCTGGCGAGCCAGTCGATGCCGATATGGATGTTCGCCGCCGCCTCCTTGCGGCCGGGAATGTCGAGGTCGCGGCCACGCGGCGCGCCGGAGCCGACCACGACGGCGTCGTAGCCCTGGTCCAGCAGCGCCTTCAGGCTGTCGATGCGGGTACGGCTGCGAAAATCGACGCCGAGGTCGAGGACGTAGTCGGTCTCCTCGTCGATCACGCTGTCGGGCAGCCGGAATTTCGGGATCTGCGTGCGCATCATGCCGCCGGCGCGGGTATCGCCGTCGAACACCACGCAGTCGTAACCGAGCGGTGCGAGATCGCGCGCCACCGTCAGCGAGGCCGGGCCGGCGCCGACCAGCGCGATGCGCTTGCCGTTCTTGGCCGCCGCCGGTTTCGGCAAGCGGCCCTTGATGTCGTCCTTGTAATCGGCGGCGACGCGCTTGAGCCGGCAGATCGCCACCGGCTCGTTCTCGACGCGCACCCGCCGGCAGGCGGGTTCGCATGGCCGGTCGCAGGTTCGCCCCAGGATTCCCGGAAAGACGTTGGCCTCCCAGTTGATCATGTAGGCGTCGCTGTAGCGGCCCGCCGCGATCAGCCGGATATATTCAGGGACCGGCGTGTGCGCCGGGCAGGCCCATTGGCAATCGACCACCTTGTGAAAATAGTCGGGAGCCGAGATATCGGTCGGTTTCATTCCCATTCCAAACCCGCGCCGACAAACAGGTGGTCACGCGCGGTCTTTCACAGCATTGCAGCGCTCGAACGGCACTTTTGTTGTTTGTCTTTTGGATCATGATCTTGGAACCAGATTAATTCAATATGATCGCGCGCGGTCCACGACTGCATTTTTAGGTGAACGACTTTAGGCGCGCGGCGCCGACCGGCGTTATTGCGTGTCATGTGCATCTGTCGCGCCGCAGCATGAACTGTTCGTGATGCGCGGCGGGCGGTGGTGATGGGCGAGTCTTACGAGTCTTAAAGATCGCTTTTTTCCAGATCCCACATCAGCCGATAAATCCCGGACGAGACGATTTTGCCTGCGCCGGCAAGGTCCAGCGGGTCGAAGCGCAACGCCATCGCCATCGATACCGGCTTCACGTCGGTGCCGTCGATCAGGACGAACCAGTCGCCGGCGCCGGGATCGGGCGCGTCGTCGGTCAGCGATTTCGACAGCGTCGGGTCGCTTTCCAAGAGGTGCATCGAGATGCCGCCCTCCAGCATCTCGGGATCGAGCCGCGCCGCGACGAAAGCGCGCAGGCGATCGGAGTTGGCCGGGCGCAGGCGGATGATGCCGAGCGCCGCACCGCGCCCCTGACCCCGGCTCATGGTGATGCGCGCCACCGCGCGGATCATGTTGCGGAAGCGTGCGATGTTCTGCTTCGACCATTCGGTCTGGTTGGCGAGCGCGGTGCGGTAGGCCGGGCTGTCCAGCGCCTCGAACGTCGCGGTGGAATACAGGCTGAGATATTTCGGGCTGGCGGCATGGGCGATATAGCGCCGCGCCTCGACGAAGCCGTCGATGGCGACGCGCTCGGCGATGTGCTCGCGGTCGTACCAGCGGTTGAAGTCGGCCTCGTCGGCGGGATCGATATCCATCGAGGTCAGCAGCATTCCCTTGGCGGCGATCGGCATCGGTCGGTGTCCTTGTCCTAGATTTCGTGAGCGGGCGTATCGGTCACGAGGTCGGCGGTGGCCTTCATCACCGCGTCGCGGATGCCGGGATCGTACAGCGAATGCCCGGCGTTCTCGACGATGCGGATGTCGGCCTTCGGCCACGCCGCCGCCAGCGCATGAGCGGTCGAAGGCGGGCACAGCAGGTCGTAGCGGCCCTGCACGACAATGCCGGGAATCTCGCGCAACTGACCCGCGTTCGCCAGCAACTGGCCGGGCGTCAGGAAGCAGTCGTTGCGGAAGTAGTGCGCCTCCATGAACGGCGTCGCCGGCAGCGGCCCCGATGCGGTCAGGGCGGCGGGATCGAGCCGGGTGCGCTTCGGCGCGTGCTCGGAGAGGATGCGCTCGGTGTCGTGCCAGGCACGGGCGGCGGGCGCGTGGATCGCGGCGTCGGGATCGAGGATGCGCCGCCAATAGGCGTCGAGCGGTTGCGCGCGCTCCCCCGGCGGCAGCAAGTCGAGAAAGTCGTCGTCGAGACCGGGATAAAATCGCGGCAGCATCGCGCGGAACGCAGCGTCCAGTTCCGCACGGGTGCCGAGGAAGGTGGCGCGCAATACGATGCCGCTGACGCGCCGCGGATGCGCCTGCGCATAGGCCAGCGCCAGCGTCGCGCCCCACGAGCCGCCGCTCACCAGCCAGCGTTCGATGCCGAGCGTGGCGCGGATCGTCTCCATGTCGGCGATAAGGTGCGGAAGGGTGTTGGCGTCGCGGCCGCCCTTCGGACGGCTGCGGCCACAGCCGCGCTGATCGAACAGCACGGCGCGGCAATGCTTCGGATCGAACAGCTTGCGATGGTCGGGCTGGCAGCCGCTGCCGGGGCCGCCGTGCAGATAGACCGCCGGCATGCCGCCGGGATTGCCTATGGTTTCGACGTAAAGCTCATGGCCGTCGCCGACCGGCAGCATCTGCGCGGTCAGCGGTGCGTAAGGATCGGTGCGTCCGTCCGCTTGCGATCCGCCAGCGTCAGGCATTGGCGTCCGGCACTATCGCGGCGTCCGGCACTATTGCGGCGTCGGATACTATCGCGGCGTCCGGCACTATCGCGGCGTCGGATACTATCGCGGCGTCGGTCATGGTCGCGTCAACTCGTTCGCCGCGTCGTCATGATTACCCGGGGGCGCGTACCCAAGGTACGCGCCAAGATGCGGCGCGATCACGCCGCCGTGCCCGGCCGATGATGCGGTTCGTCGATGACGCGGGGTTATTTGCGGGCCGCGCAGGCGTACATGTTGATTTCCATGCCAACCGGCACTTCGATGATCTTCGGTGCTTTCCAGGCCATCTCATGTCTCCAGACGCGCCGGCCCTATTGCCAGCATCCCAACAGTCTACGACGATTTTGCCTGAAAACCATCGAAATCCGAGGCGTTCGACGCTGCGGCGCGGCGACTGGAATATCGCGTTGCAGCAATCGCGGTGGCCGGCGTCTGCTGCCGCAAGTCGCTGGTGGCAATCGGCGCAAAAACGCCGTAACGCTCGAAGAGCGGCGGACAAGACCGCGATCGGAACATCAAGGAGCGGGCTCATGGATGAGGTGTGGCGTCTTTCGGCAACCGAGCTTGCAGCCCGGGTTCGCGCGCGAAAGGTGACGGCGGTGGCGGCGGCGACGGCGGCGCTGGAGCGGCTCGCGGCGGTCAACCCGAAGATCAACGCGGTGGTCGATCATCGGCCGGAGGACGTCCTGAAGCAGGCGGCGGCGATCGACAAGGCGCTTGCCGAAGGCCGCGATCCCGGCATCCTGGCCGGCGTCCCGGTGACCATCAAGGTCAATATCGATCAGGCGGGCTACGCCAACACCAACGGCCTCAAGGCCCAGCGCGATCACATCGCCACCGAGGACAATCCGGTGGTGACCAATTTCCGCCGCGCCGGCGCGGTGCTTCTCGGCCGCACCAATACCCCGGCGTTCTCGTATCGCTGGTTCGCCAACAACCAGTTGCATGGCCACACCAGGAACCCGCGCGACCCGGCGATCACGCCGGGCGGCTCGTCCGGCGGCGCGGGATCGGCGACCGCCGCCGGCATCGGCCATATCGGCCATGGCACCGATATCGCCGGCTCGGTGCGCTATCCGGCCTATGCCTGTGGCATCCACGGCCTGCGGCCGACGCTGGGGCGCGTCGCCGCGCACAATCCCTCGCTGCCGGAGCGGATGCTGTGCGCGCAGATTTCCGCGGTGTCCGGTCCGCTGGCGCGCACCGTCGGCGACCTGCGCCTCGCGCTGACGGTGATGTCGCAACAGGATTTTCGCGACCCGTGGTGGGTGCCGGCGCCGCT
>JBASBO010000059.1:0-5082 GCA_049651165.1 Xanthobacteraceae bacterium
GACGCATAGCGCGGTCACCTCGCGGTCGAAGCGGCGCAGCGGCTGCGGCGCGCCGCCATCGGCGAGACGAAGAATGCTTGCGCCATCGGCGATGTAGAGCGTGCCGCCGTGGCTCGCGATGTCGTTGGGCGCGGCGAACTCAGCGACCACCTCGGCGTGTTCGAGAATCTGGTTCGGCTTCAGAGCGCCGTCGAACGGCGGCACGGTGATGGCGGCGCTGCCGCGCCCCAGCACATTGTCGGTCAGGTTCCTGAGCGCGGCGATCACGATGACCTCCCCCAGCGCCGGTCGTACTGGACGAAACCGGGATCGGCATTGTCGAGCTTGTAGCGCCCGATGCGGTTGTTGGAGATGCCGCCAAGATAGAGATGGCCGCGATGCTCGCGCATCGAAGTGATCATCGGGTGATTGACGCCCTTGAGATCCCAGAACGACTCGAGGATCTCGCCCTTCTCGTTGAACTTCACCACGCAGCCGGTGTTGATGTTGGGGAACAGCCATTCATCGACCGGCAGCCGCTTGGCCATGCGCTTGCGGAAGCCCGGCATCCGCCACGCCAGGTCAAGCGCGGGCGAGCGCATCCCGACCAGCGCCAGCCAGTAGTTGCCGTCGGAAGCGAGGTTGATGTTGTCGGGATAGCCCGGCAGGTTGTCCATCACCACCGCGACCTTGCCCTTCTCGGGGCCGTCGAACCAGTAGCGCTTGACCGAGCAGCCGAACGTCTCCGCGAACAGGATCGACTGGCCGTCGCTGGCGATGCAGATGCCGTTCGGAAATTTCAGGCCGCGCAGCGCCGTATGGGTGGTGTTGGTCCTGGGATCGTAGCAGATGATGCGGCCGTTGCCGCGCGCCTCCAGCCCGTCCACCGGCCACTCGTGCATCTCGTAGCGCACGGTCGCCTCGGAGAAGAAGACGCGGCCGTCGTCGGCGATGTCGAGGTCGTCGGCGAGGCGCAGCCGGCTGTCGTCGTTCACCGAATAAAGGCTGCGATTGGTCTCGTCGGTCACCTTCTCGATCTTGCGCTCGGGCGTGATGCGATAAAGGCCCATGCCGCCGATGCAGCAATAGAGGTTGTCGTTGCGGTCGAACGCCATGCCCAGCGGCTGGCCGCCGATATGGGCATAGACTTCCATCTGCTGATAGTCCGGCGCGAAGAAGCGGATGATGTCGCCGTGGCGCGACCCGGCATAGAGGTTGTCGTTGCGGTCGAGGATGACGTCCTCCGGCGCCTCGATGCGGCCCTCGCCGATCAGGGTGACGTCGCGCAGCTTGTCGTTCTGCTCGAACGGGCCGCCCTCGCCGACCTCGGTCGCGGGCGGCGGCGGCAGATAATGATAGGTCGGGCTGACATAGACCTTGCTGATGATGCGGCTGCGATTCTTCAGCCAGCGGATATCGACGATGGCGGCGATCAGCAGGATGCCGGCCAGCACCATGCGGTTGAAGCCGCCGCGCACGCCCAGCGTGGTGAGGCCGTTGGTCACCAGCAGCACGATCAGCGTTCCGGCCAGCGCTTTCATCACCGAGCCGTTGCCGCCGCCCAGCGTGATGCCGCCGAGCACGGTCGCGGTCAGCGCCGTGATTTCCAGGCCGAGGCCGACGTCGCCGCCGACGGTGCCGAGGCGCGCCGCGAAGAACAGCGCGCCGACCGCGGTCAACGCGCCGCTCGCCACGTAGCACAGCGCAATGGTCCGCCGCACCGCGATGCCGGAATTGTAGGCCGAGCGCCGCGAGCCGCCGATCGCGGTGATGTGCCAGCCGGGGCGCATCCGCGTCATCAGGATGTGGCCGAACACCGCCACCACGATATAGACCAGCGCCACGCTCGGAATGCCGAACAGGCTTCCCATGCCGATGAAATCCCACAAGGGAAAATCGGGGAACGCCGAGGCGATCTTGTTCGAATTGTTAAACAGCAGCAGATCGTAGGCGGAGCGGTAGATGATGAGGGTGATCAGCGTGGTGATGAAGGCGCGCAGCCGCAGATAGCCGATCAGGAATCCGTTGACCGCCCCGAGCAGCGCCCCGCAGACGATGGTGGCGACCACCACCGCCGGCACCGGCCAGTTGAGGATATTGAGGCAATACAGCGCGCAGAAATCGCACAGCGCGAACATCGACCCCACCGAGAGATCGATGCCGCCGACGATGACCACCAGCGCCATGCCGAGCACGACGAAGCCGACCTCGCCGGCCTGCCGGGCGGTGTCGGACAACGCCGCCGGCGAGAAGAAACCGTCGAGCACCCGGCTCAGTCCGATGGCGACGACGATCAGAACGATGACGGGAATGGCCGTCTCGGTCCATTTCTTCGATAGTATTTCGCCGAGCAGATGGTCCGGCCAGTAGCGGGACTTCAGGCGGACGAAGGATTCCTGCATCGACATCAAATGTCTCGATATTCTTCAAGATAACAGGTTGCGGAATGGCGTCCGCGCGCCGCGGACGCCATCTGGCAGCAATAACGTTTCCGACTATTTCTTCATGTCGCTCAGATTCCAGCAGGTGTTGATGGAGTCGGCGTTCTCCTTGGTGATGTTGGTGAGCGTGGTGTAGATCGAGCCCTTGACCTCACCCGGCTTGACCCCCGACGACAGCAGCCACTTGATCATGGCGGCCATGTCCGCGGCCTGCGTCGGCACATCGTAGCTGACATTGAGATCGAAGCCGCCGGCCTTCACCTGATCGCACGCGCCCTTGCGCTCGCCGCCGCCCGAGGTCGCGACGAACACCTTGCCGGTGAGGCCCGCTTCCTTCACCGCGGCCGCGGTGCCGATGTCCATGCCGTCCCAGAAGCCGACGATGCCGCACAGGTCGGGATTCTGCTTCAGCACCGTCTGGGTGATGGCCTTGGCCTTGGCGGCATCCCAGTCGGCGGCCTGGCTCGACACCACCTTGATCTCGGGGTGCTTGGCCAGCACGTTCTCGACGCCCTTCAGCGTGTAGGCGGAGGTCGCCGCCGACAGCGCGCCCTGCACGATGGCGATCTTGTTGGATTTGCCCTGGCACGCCTTGATGACGGCTTCCGCGTTGCGCTCGCCGATCTCGATCCAGTTGGCGCCGACAAAGGCTGCGCTGCGATAGACCGAGCCCATGTTGACCTGAATGACGTGGATGCCTTCCTTCTCGGCGCGCTGCATCAGCTTGGCATAGGTCTGCACGTCGGGATTATGGACGATGATGACGGCAGGCTTTTCCGAAATCAGCGTGGTCAGGGCTTGCGCGCCGGCGCTGGTGCTCCAGTTCGGATCGCGGACGACAACCTTGACGCCATAAGGTTCAAGGTCCTTCTTGACCCCGGCGAACCAGCCCTCCGCCAGATCGAAATTCATCGCGACCGGAAGATAGCCGACGGTCTTGCCTTCGAGCGCCTTCTTGAACGGCGCCTGGAACGGCTCGTCGAGCCCCTGCTGCGCCAGTGCCGGCACGGCCGCGCAGGCTGCAAGGCCCGCGCCGGCCAACAATGCCACGATGCGGCTTTTGGTTTTGAACATCGGTCTTCTCCCTTTTGGCTGCTTATGCGATTGCGCTTGAGGCGTCAGATATCGCCCTGCTGCGCGGTTTCCTCGTTGCGGGGATTGAGAAACGAATCGACGATCACCGCCACCAGCAGAACCACGCCCTTGATCAGGTTCTGCCCCGAATAGGAGATGTCCATGATCGTCATGCCGTTGAGCATGGTGCCGATCAGGAGCGTGCCGATGACGACGTTGAGCACACCGCCGCGCCCACCCGACAGGCCGATGCCGCCGAGCACCACGACCAGAATGACGTCGTAGATCAGCGTCGAATTGAAGATGCGGGTCGGCATGCTGCTGACGGAGGCGGCGAGCACGAAGCCGGCGAAGCAGCCGATGAGGGCCGCCAGCACGAATTGCAGGACGATGATCGGCCGCGACGGGATGCCGGTCACCCGCGCGCCGTAGGGATTGTCGCCGATCGCGTAGATATAGGCGCCGATGCGGGTCCGCCGCAGCAGCAGCGCCACCACGATGCAAACCGCGGCAAAGGCGATGATCGGCGTCGGAATGCCGAGGACGCTGCCCTGCCCGATATGCTGGAAGCCGTCCATGCCGGTGCTCCATTGCACCACGTCGAGATTGAACAGGACGGCCTGACCGAACCCCGCAAGGAAGATGCCGGTTGCCAGCGTGGCGAACAGCGAGGGGACCTCCGCATAGGCGATCAGCCAGCCGTTGATGAGGCCGAAAACCAGCGCCAGCGCCAGCGCCGCCGCGATCGAGACCGGCAGCGAGTAGCCGTCCTGGACCATCTGGAGCACCAGCCCCGGCGGTACGGCCAGCGCCGCGATCAGCGAGATATCGATGCCGCGGCCGATGACGATCAGCGCCATCGCCAGCCCGAGGATTCCCAGAACCGCGACGTTCTGGAGCAGCGTCAGCATGTTCTCGACGGTGGCGAAGCCGGGGAGAAGAATCGCGAACGTGGCGAACAACACGGCAAAAATGCCGAAAACGACTTCCTGCTGACCCAGCCGGTTAAGCGTCATCCGCCGTCTCTATTCTGTCTGATGTGACTCTGTCCGATGTTCTAGATCGCTGCCACGGCTCGAACCGGGCTCGGGTTGCGGGCGGCGCGGGTCAGCGGCACGGAGGCTGCGCGCGTAACGGTCGACCGCCCGACACGCGACGATCGTGGCACTACCGTCCCTTGCGACACCAATCCCCGTCTCCCGCCCCGTTTCCCAATGTCCGTTCGGACCGTACCCCGATGCGATACGCCGAAACATCGACCGGCACCATCGCAAGCGGCACCACTGTAGTGGTAAAAATCCGCGAGTCAAACGGCGGAAGGCGGCGGGCAACGGCAGACCGTGTCGCTCCCGCCATCGGACCGGCGGATACCACTCGTGGAATAACGGTCGTTTCCAGGGTGTATCCTGGGGACCTGAGGGAACGCGTATGACATTCCCGGTGACATCGAGAACGGATTCCACGATGACGGCTTCGCCTCGCAAGGACGCGCCGTTCGGGTCCTTCGCGCCACCGGTCCGCCCGCAAGGCCCGCTGCGGCAGGCGATCACCGCCGCCGGCCGCCGGCCGGAAGCCGAATGCCTTGCGC
>JBASBO010000060.1:0-3305 GCA_049651165.1 Xanthobacteraceae bacterium
GGACCGCGTCCGCGCCGCTGCCGGGCGGCGACCTCAACGTGAACGGCGTCGCGGCGCTGGCGGCGGAGCTGCGTGACGCTTGTCCGTTCCTCACGGCGTTTCACGCTAGCCGTCTGGCTCATGCCTACGGCACGCAGGCGAGGAGCATTCTCGATGGCGCGACGTCGATGGCCGATCTCGGCCGCGACTTCGGTGCGACGCTGACCGAGCGCGAGGTCCGCCACCTGATGACGCGCGAATGGGCGCGCGACGCCGACGACGTGGTGTGGCGTCGCTCCAAGCTGGGCCTGCGGATGTCGGCGGCGGAGATCGCGGCGCTCGATGCGTGGATGGCGTCCGCCGCCGCCGCCGTCGAACGCGCGCTGTAAACGTTCGCGCTACGACGCGGTGTCGAGCGCCAGCGTCGGATAGTCGGTATAGCCTTTGGCGCCGCCGCCGTAGAACGTCGCGGTGTCCGGCGCGTTGAGCGGCGCGCCGCGCTTGAAGCGCTCCACCAGATCGGGGTTGGCGATGAACGGCTTGCCGAACGCGATCAGGTCGGCGTCGTTGGCCGCCAGCGCCTTCTCGGCGAGCGCCAGATCGTAACCGTTGTTGGCGATGTAGGCCCCGCTGAAACGCTTGCGCAGGCTCGCGTAGTCGAACGGCAGGTTGTCGCGCGGGCCGCCGGTCGAACCCTCGATGACGTGGATGTAGGCCAGCTTCGCGGCGTTGAGGCCATCGACGATGTGGTCGAACAACGCCTGCGGGTTGCTGTCGGAGACGTCGTTGGCCGGCGTCACCGGCGAGATGCGGATGCCGGTGCGCTCCGCGCCGGCTTCAGTGGCGACCGCGCGCGCCACCTCCAGCATCAGCCGCGCGCGGTTCTCGATCGCGCCGCCATAGGCGTCGGCTCGCTTGTTGCTGCCGTCGCGGGCGAACTGGTCGAGCAGGTAGCCGTTGGCGCCGTGAATCTCGACGCCGTCGAAGCCGGCTTCGCGCGCGTTGGCGGCGGCGCGCTTGTAGCTGTCGATGATGCCGGGGATTTCGTTCAGCTCCAGCGCGCGCGGCTCGGAGACGGCGGTGAACTGGCCGCCGACAAAGGTTCTGGTGTTGGCGCGGATCGCCGACGGCGCGACCGGCGCGCCGCCGTCCGGCTGCAACGAGGTGTGCGAGATGCGCCCGACGTGCCAGAGCTGGATGAAGATGTGGCCGCCGCGCGCGTGGACGTGCTCGGTGACCTTGCGCCAGCCGGCGATCTGCTCGCGCGAATAGATGCCGGGCGTGTCCTGATAGCCCTGTCCCTGCTGCGAGATCTGGCTGGCCTCGGTGACGAGCAGCCCGGCGGAGGCGCGCTGGCCGTAATACTCCACGGCGAGCGGGCTCGGCACAAAGTCGGCACCGGCGCGGTTGCGCGTGAGCGGGGCCATGACGGCGCGGTTGGCGAGCGTGACGGGACCGAGCTTGTAGGGCTCGAACAGGTTTGGCGTGGTGCTCATGAAGGGAAATCCGTTGTCGGGATGGAGGAGAGTGGTCTGCTGCAACTTGACCACAGCCAGCGGAAATTTCAATGCTGCTGCATGTAAATTTCCGGGGATGCCGTGCGGCGGCGGAAACCACCCGCCAAAAACCTCAGCCGCCGCGCAGCCGCGCCAGCAATTCGGCGGTCGGCCACGAATCCGCGGGCAGGCCATGCTTGATCTGCATGGCCTTGACCGCCGCGCGGCTCTGCTGGCCGAGCACGCCGTCGATCTTGCCGACGTTGAAGCCCCGGCGCGCCAGCAGCGTCTGAAGCTCCTTGATCTCGTTGAGCGGCAGTTGCGCCACATCCGCCGACGGCTTGCGCATCGGCGCGGCGCCGGCGATGCGGGTGGCGAGATAGGCGGCGGTGGTGGCGTAGATCAGCGAGTTGTTCCACTCGGTATAGGCGGCGAAATTCGGATAGGCCAGAAACGCCGGACCGTGGCGGCCCATCGGCAGCAGCAGCGAGGCCGGCAGATTGTCGTCGGGCAACGCGCGACCGTCCGCAAGCGTGACGCCCCACTTGGCCCAGGTGGCGCGCGGATGCCGGATGGTAAGGTCGGCCTCCTGCCACGGCAAATTCTGCGGCGCCCGCACTTCCTGAAGCCACGGCTCGCCGCGCCGCCACTTCAGGCCGGTGGCGATGTAGTTGGCGGTCGAGCCGATCACGTCCGGCGCGCTGCGCAACAGGTTGCGGTGGCCGTCGCCGTCGTAATCGACCGCGTAGTCGAAATAGTGCCGCGGCAAAAATTGCGTCTGGCCGAGTTCGCCGGCCCACGAGCCGATCATCTGCGCGGGCGTGAGGTCGCCGCGATCGACGATCTTCAGCGCGGCGATGGTCTCGTCGTGAAACATTTGCGCGCGGCGGCAGTCGTAGGCGAGCGACACCAGCGAGCGCAGCGTCGGCAGCTTGCCCTGCACCGCGCCGAAATCGCTTTCCAGCGCCCAGAACGCGGTGATGACGGCGGGCGGCACGCCGTATTCCTTCTCGGCGCGGGCGAAGGCCGCCGCATAGGTCTTGATGAGTTGCTGGCCGCGCACGCGGCGGTTTTCCGAGGCCATGCGGCCGGCGAACACGGTAAAGAGCTGGCCGAACACGCGCTGGCCGCGGTCGCGATTGACGATTGTCTGGTCGTAGACGAGATAGGGCGCGGCGGCGGCGATGGCGCGTTGCGAAACGCCGGCCCTGGCCGCGTCGGCCTTCAGGGTGTCGAGGAATTGCGCGAAGCTCATGCCGTTGTGGCAGCGCGCGCCGCTCTGGGCGAGGGCGGGGCCGGCGGCCATCAAAAGCGCGATGAGCGACAGGGCGAAGGAAAGGCTGCGAAGGGGCGCGATGCGGTATAACGGCAAGGTCCTGCTCGTCGGTCGGTGCGGCGATTCACGTTTGAGATTGTCATGAAACGCGCAAAGAATCCAAGGGACCGCCGGGGATGACGGCTTTCGGCGGTCGTGGCGCGGTTCGCGCCGTCGTGCTGCGGCTGCGCAACGCGGCCATCGCCGGCGTCTGCGGCATGGCGGCGCAGAGCGGGCTGATGGCGGCGCGGCGGCTGCTCGGGATTCTTCCCGCGTTTCAGCCCTATTCCGATTTGCAGCGGCTGTTGTCGGAGATGGTCGGCGCGTCGCTGGCCGGCACCTTGGGGTGGCTGTTGCCGATGATTTCCGGCGCGCTGGTGTGGAGTTCGATCTTCGCGTCGGCGTATGACCGAATCCCGGCGCGCACCGCGCTGGGCAAGGGGATGCTGGTCACCGTCTTCGCGTGGGCGCTGACCGGATTGGCGATCATGCCGGCGCTCGGCCACGGCCTGTTC
>JBASBO010000061.1:0-7025 GCA_049651165.1 Xanthobacteraceae bacterium
GCCCCGAGTAGCGGCGGCGGTTGCGCGGCGGTCGGCCGGCTTGTCAGCCGACCTGACGGGTCTGCGCGTCCCAGTACGGCCGGCGCAGTTCGCGCTTGAGGATTTTCCCGGCGCCCGACAGCGGCAGCGGCGTCTCGCTGATCTCGGCGCTGCGCGGACACTTGTAGCCGGCGATCAGCGTCTTGCAGAAAGCGATCAGTTCGTCCGCCGTCAGCTTCGCGCCGCTCTTGGTGACCACCACGGCGTGGACCTGCTCGCCCCACTGCGGGCTGGGGATGCCGATCACCGCGCACTGGGCGACGGCGGGGTGCTTGGCGATGGCGTTCTCGACCTCGACCGAATAGACGTTCTCGCCGCCGGAGATGATCATGTCCTTGACGCGGTCGACGACATAGATGAAGCCGTCCTTGTTCATGTAGCCGCCGTCGCCGGTGTGCATCCAGCCGTCGACCACGGCTTTCGCGGTTTCCTCCGGCCGTTCCCAGTAGCCCATCATCACCACGTCGCCGCGCACCACGATCTCGCCCACGGTGCCGGCGGCGACCTCCTTGTCGTCGGCATCGACGATGCGAACCTCGCAGCCGAGCGTGGCGCGACCGGCGCCGCGATGGCGGCCCCTGGCGCGGCCGTCGCCGATATGTTCGTTCCAGTGCAGGATCGTGGCGATCGGCGACAGCTCGGTCATGCCGTAAGCCTGCGTCAACCGCACGTTGGGCAGTGCGGCGGTGGTCCTGTCGAGCAGGGCTTCGCTGATCGGCGAGGCGCCGTAGGCGATGTCGCGCAGCGACGACACGTCGTAGGACGGAAGCGCCGGGTGATCGACCAGCATTTGAATCATGGTCGGAACCAGCAGCGTGTCGGTGACGCGCTCATTCTGGATTGCGGCCATCACGCCTTCGGGCGTGAAGCTCTGGCTGATGACGTTGGAGCCGCCGCTAAGCATCAGCGAATACATCGCCCCGCCGTTGGCGAGATGGAACATCGGCGCGGCGTGGAGGTAGATCGACGACGCCGGAAACATGCCTTCGCTGAGTGCGTTGAAAGCGTTCGCCATCAGGTTCTGATGGCTGAGCATCACGCCCTTGGAGCGACCGGTGGTGCCCCCGGTGTAGAAGATCCCGGACAGGTCCTCGCCCTTGCGCATGGCGTCGGGGATCGGCTCGCTGCGCGCGACCAGCGCTTCGTAGTCCTCGACGCCGGCGGGGGCTTCCTTGTCGTCGGCGAACAACAGGCCAAGACCGGAGATGGCTTTCGCCAGATTGGCGCCGGTGGCGGCGAAAGCGCCGTCGACGACCAGCAGCCTGGCGCGGCAGTCGCGCAGCGCGTCCTCGTTCTCGAGTTCGCTCCAGCGGGTGTTGAGCGGCACGATGACCGCGCCGGCCCATGCGACCCCCAGATAGAGTTCGAGATAGCGGTCGGAGTTCAGCATCAGCACGGCGACGCGGTCGCCCTCGGCGACGCCGAGCGAGCGCAAGCCGGCGGCCAGCCGCGCCACCCGGTCGCCGACCTGCTGCCAGGTCCGGCGTCGCTCCTGGTAGACGGTGGCAAGCCCGTTCGGATTGAGTTGCAGCGCGCGGCGCAGCCCGTGTGTCACGTTCATGATGTCCTCCGGATATCGTCTGGTTATTTTCGAACAGGGTTATTTCGAGCGGCCCTTGCGGCCGTGATCTTCTTCTTTTCGGGCCGTTTGGCCAGCCCGCTGGTCAGCCGGACCGCGAAGTCGTCGGCGATCTGGTCGGGCGACAGGTCGCCTTCCGATTTATACCAGTGCCCGATCCAGTTCAGCGCGCCGAGGATGGCGAAGGCGGTGAGCTTGACGTCGCACGGGATGATCGAGCCGTCGTCGATGCCCCGGGCGATGTAGCCGCGGAACGTGCGGTCGATGCGGCGCTTGCCGGCAAGCGAGGCCTTGCGGTTGGCTTCGGAGAGGTCGGACACGTTGAAGCGGACCAGGCTGGCGCCGAAGTCGCTGGCCATGATCCGGGCATAGGCGCGGACCATCATCCGCAGCTTGTCGAGCCCCGAACCGCTCGCCGCCTCGGTTTCGGCGATGCGGTCCTCGACCCGCTCCTGGCCCATCGTCCAGCACTCGAACAGGATGTCTTCCTTGCTACGGAAGTAGTTGTAGAGCGCCGGCTTGGTGATGTTCAGCCGTTCGGCGACCTCGTTGAGGGTGGCGCGATGATAGCCCTGCTCCAGAAACAGTTGCACCGCGGTACGCAGCACCGCCTCGCGCTTCTCGTCGCGGGCGCGGCGGCGGCTTTCGAACGGCAGCCACGGCGGCGGGTCGGAGGGCGGGGTTCGCGTGTCCATCCAGAGAAGCCCGAAGGTCCTTATCAAGCGTGCTTGCGGGCGCGCCTCGCCGGCAGCGTTCGCATCGCGCGGTATCGAGATGTGCGTCAAGAATGCGTGCGGATGTTCGGCGGGCGTTGACTCCCGCGCTTTCCGTGTATATTACCCGTTGGTAATAAAAAGTCCATGGTCAATTTTCAAGGAGATCGGCAATGACGTCGCAGGCCCATGTCGCCGGGGTCGGAATGATCCCTTTCACCAAGCCGGGAGCCAACGAGCCCTATCATGTCATGGGCAGCGAAGCGCTGCGGCGCGCGCTTGGCGACGCCGGCCTCGATTATGGCGCGGTGCAGCAAGCCTATGTCGGCTACGTCTACGGCGATTCGACCTGCGGCCAGCGCGCGCTCTATCCGGTCGGGATGACCGGCATTCCGGTGGTCAACGTCAACAACAACTGCTCGACCGGATCGACCGCGCTGTATCTGGCGCGGCAGGCCATTGAATCCGGCGCGGCCGATTGCGTGCTGGCGCTGGGCTTCGAGCAGATGAAGCCGGGCGCGCTGGGCTCGGTATATACGGACCGGCCGAGCGCGTTTGAGGATTTCGACGCCGCCGCCGACAAGCTGATCGACGCGCCCGGCATTCCGCTGGCGCTGCGCTATTTCGGCGGCGCCGGCCTCAGCCACATGACGAAATACGGCACCCCGCTGTCGGCCTTCGCCAAGATCCGGGCCAAGGCCAGCCGCCACGCCAAGAACAATCCGTTCGCGCTGTTCCGCAAGGAAGTCACAGCCGACGACGTGCTGAACGATCAGGTGATCTGGCCCGGCGTGATGACGCGGCTGATGGCCTGCCCGCCGACCTGCGGCGCGGCGGCGGCGATCCTCGTCTCGGAAAAATTCGCCGACAAGCACGGCCTGCGCAAGGACGTGCGCATCCGCGCCCAGACCATGACCACCGACACGCCCTCGACTTTCGATGCCGGCGACATGATGCAGGTGGTCGGGTTCGACATGGCGAAGGCGGCGGCGAAGCAGGTTTATGAAGCTGCCGGCGTCGGCCCCGAGGACCTCGACGTGGTCGAACTGCACGACTGCTTCGCACACAACGAACTCATCACCTACGAGGCGCTGGGATTGTGCCCCGAGGGCGGCGCGGCGCGGTTCATCGAGGACGGCGACAACACCTATGGCGGCAAGGTGGTCACCAATCCGTCCGGCGGCTTGCTGTCCAAGGGCCATCCGCTGGGCGCGACCGGACTGGCGCAGTGCTATGAACTGACTCGCCAGTTGCGCGGCAGCGCCGAAGCCACCCAGGTCGATGGCGCGCGCCTGGCGCTCCAGCACAATCTCGGCCTCGGCGGCGCGTGCGTGGTCACGATGTACGAGCGGACGTGAGGCGATAGATGGTCGATCAGTCCGCCGTCGGGCGCAGCTTCACGCCGGTCACCGCCAGCGTGGAGCCGGGCCGCCTCCGCTACTTCCTCGACACCATCGGCGAGAGCAACCCGGTCTATCGCGATCCGCAGGCGGCCGCGGCGGCCGGGTATGCGGCCATCCCGATCCCGCCGACCTATCTGTTCTGTCTTGAAATGATGGATGCGGCCAATCCGTTCGAGGCGCTGACCACGCTCGACATCGACCTCGCGCGGGTGCTGCACGGCGAGCAGGGCTTCACCTATCATACGCCGGCGGTGGTCGGGGACGTTCTGACGTTCCGCTCGCGCGTCACCGAGGTGACCGACAAGAAGGGCGGCGCGATGACGCTGGTCCTCGTCACCACGGAAGTGACGCGGCAGGACGGCGCGCGCATCGCAGACCTGACGCGGACCATCGTGATCCGGAATCCCAAGGCGGAAACCAAAGCGGCATGATCGAGGCAGCATGACCATGGCACAATCAGCAGCACCGGCGGTCGGCGACCGCGTGGTGAGCAAGACCTTCGCGCCGATCACCCGCCACAAGCTGGCGCTCTATTGCGGTGCGTCGGGCGATCACAACCCCATTCACGTCGATCTCGATTTCGCCAAGCAGGCCGGTTTCCCCGACGTCTTTTCGCACGGGATGCTGGTGATGGCCTGCCTCGGGCAGGCGCTGACCGACGCGGTCGCGCCCAAGGACATCCGCGCGTTCTCGACGCGGTTCGCCGCCATCACCCAGCTCGGCGCGCGGCTGACCTGCGAGGGTCACGTCAGCGAGTTGATCGATTACAACGGCGAGCCGTGCATGAAGATCGCGCTGACCACCAAGGACGAGACCGGCGAGGCGAAGCTCCTCGGCGAGGCCATCGTCGCGCGCTGACGCCGCACGCGCGACCGCCCGGTCGCGCGCTTTATCTTGTGCAATTGTTTCTCTCCATCCTCGCTGCATCATCTCTCACCGAATCTCTCTTGCCAATCGGACAGGACAATCATGGGAAAACTTGACGGAAAAGTCGCGCTGGTGACCGGCTCGGGCCGTGGCATCGGGCGCGCCATCGCGCTGAAGCTCGCAAGCGAAGGCGCAAGCGTCGTCGTCAACGATCTCGACGCCGCGCCGGGCGACGCGGTGGCGAACGAGATCAAGGCCGCCGGCGGCCGCGCGATCGCCGTCAACGGCAGCGTGATGGATGCCGGCTTCGCCGACCGTTTCGTCGGCGCCGGGATCGAGGCCTTCGGCGGCCTCGATATTCTGGTCAACAACGCCGGCTACACCTGGGACGCGACGATCCAGAAGATGACCGACGAGCAGTTCCAGGCGATGCTCGACGTGCATCTGGTGGCGCCGTTCCGCATCCTGCGCGCCGCCGCCGAGCCGATCCGCGTGATGGCGAAGAAGGAGGCGGAAGCCGGCCGCGAGGTGTTCCGCAAGGTCGTCAACATCTCCTCGGTCGCCGGACTCTACGGCAACGCCGGACAGGCCAGCTATTCGTCCGCCAAGGCGTCGCTGATCGGCCTCACCCGCACGCTGTGCAAGGAGTGGGGACGCTACAAGGTCAACGTCAACTGCGTCGCCTTCGGCCTCATCAACACTCGCCTGACCCAGCCGATCGAGGCGCAGCAGAAGACCATCGACGTCGCCGGCCGCGACATCAAGGTCGGCGTGCAGCCGCAACTGCTTGAAACCATGGCGCGGATGATTCCGCTCGGCCGCGGCGGCACCCCTGAGGAAGCGGCGGACGCGGTGTACCTGTTCTGTAGCCCGGAATCCAACTACGTCAGCGGTCAGGTCCTGGTCTGCGGCGGCGGCCTGCTCATCTGAACGGAGGCCGCCGATGCAATACCGATCGCCGTGGATGACCGAGGACCTGGACACCTTCCGCGATCAGTTCCGCCGGTTTCTCGTCAAGGATCTCGCGCCGCGGGCGGAGACGTGGCGCAAGCAGCGGCTGGTGGACCGCGCGGCGTGGCGCGCGCTCGGCGACATGGGCGCGCTGTTGCCGAGCGTGCCGGAGAGCTACGGCGGCCTCAGCGCGAGCGTCGCCTATGACGCCGCGGTGTTCGAGGAACTGGAGCGCTGTGTCCCCGAGTTGAACAACGGCGTCACCGTCTCCAGCGGCATCGTCGCGCATTATATCCTCAAGTACGGCTCCGAGGCGCAGAAACGCCGCTGGCTGCCCGGCATGGCGCGCGGCGAACTGATCGGCGCCATCGCCATGACCGAACCGGGCACCGGCTCCGACCTGCAAAGCGTGCGCACCACGGCGCGGCGCGAGGGCGACGCTTACGTCATCAACGGGCAGAAGACCTTCATCACCAACGGCCAGACCGCCGACCTCGTCATCGTGGTCGCCCGCACCGGCGGCCCCGGCGCCAAGGGTTTGTCGCTGATCGTCATGGAGGCGGCCGACGCCGACGGCCCCACCGGGGGCTTCCGGCGTGGCCGCAAGCTCGACAAGATCGGCCTTCACGCCGCCGATACCTCGGAACTGTTTTTCGAGGATGTCGCGGTGCCGTGCGACAATCTGCTCGGCGCCGAGGAGGGGCAGGGCTTCATCCAGCTCATGCAGCAACTGCCGTGGGAGCGCCTGATGATCGCCATCGGCGCGGTGGCGTCGATGGAGCGCGCGGTCGAGCTGACGGCCGAGTACACCAAGGAGCGCAAAGCCTTCGGTAAGGCGCTGCTCGACTTCCAGAACACCGCCTTTACGCTGGCCGAGCGCAAGACCGAGGCGATGGTGGCGCGGGTGTTCGTCGATTTCTGCATCGGGCGGATGATCGCCGGCGATCTCGACGCCGTCACCGCTTCGATGGCGAAGTGGTGGTGCACGCAGAAGCAGGTGGAGACGGTCGACGCCTGCCTGCAACTGCACGGCGGCTACGGCTACATGGAGGAATACCCGATCGCGCGCATGTTCGTCGATTCACGGGTGCAGAAGATCTACGGCGGCGCCAACGAAATCATGAAGCTGCTGATCGCACGATCATTGTAGGAGGTTGCAGGATGCCGATGGCTCTGTCCGAGCGGCGCGGCGCGGTCGCCGTGCTGACGCTCAACAATCCCGAGCAATACAACGCGCTGGGCGGCAGCGTGCTGGCGGACCTGAACGCCGCGCTGAGCGAGGCGCTGGCCGACGACGCGGTGCGCGCGATCGTGCTGACCGGCGCGGGCAAGGGGTTCTGTTCCGGCGCGCAGTTCGGCGGCGATACCTTCGATTCCGGCGCGGCGGTGGCGGACATGATGCGCGAGCGGATCAATCCGCTGATCGCGCGGCTGCGCGGCAGCGCCAAGCCGATCGTGGTGGCGGTCAACGGT
>JBASBO010000062.1:0-7497 GCA_049651165.1 Xanthobacteraceae bacterium
TCTCCGGAGGCTGCGGCGCGCTGTGTCGCCCGCCAATCGGCGTTTGCCAGCGCGCCGCCCCTCCCCACTTATTCGGTATAGGGCTTGTCCGACAGGCTCCAGTCCTTGCCGTTGAAGATCGAGATATAGAGCGTCTTCATCGGGGTGTAGTCGTCCGGCGTATAGGAATAGGTGACGCCGTCCAGCATGTAGGGCGAATGGAAGCCGTTAAGATTGGCGGCCTGCTTGATGACGTTCTCGCGGGTCAGATCGTCGCCGCAGCGGCGCAGGATCTCCGCCATGGTCACCACCTGTCCATAGCCGGCGAACGCGATGGTGTTGTCGCGATCGATGCTGGGCAGGTACTTCTGACGAAATTCCTCGAACGCCTTCACATCGGGATCGTTCTCGAACTGCTCGCCAACTTCCTTGGCGTAGCGGATGGCGACGATGTCCTTGGCATTCTCAAGACCACCAGCCTGCAGAATCGAGCGGCCGACCGAGCCGGCCGACAACAGATGCAGCGGCTTCCAGCCGAGTTCGGCGACCTTGCGGATCGATTGCGACGACGCCTTGCCGGTGGTGATGTTGTAGAACACGTCGGCGCCCGACTTCGACAGATTGATGATCTGCGAATCGATGGTCGGATCGGTCAGATCGTAAGTCGCTTCCGCAATTACCTTGGCCTTGCCGCCGGCCTTGGCCAGTTCGTCCTTGAACGGCCCGAGGAAGTCGCGCCCGAAGTCGTCGTTCTGGTAGAGGATCGCGACCTTGGCCTCCGGCTTCACGCTGAGTACATACTTGGCGAGAATGCGCGCCTCGGTCGGATAGAGCGGCAGGCCCGCCATCGTCCACTTGTACTCTTTCGGATGGTTCCACTTAGACGCACCGGTGTTGAGCAGAAGCTGCGGCACGCCCTTGCTGTTGAGGTATTTATGCACGGCGGTCTGCGGCGCGGTGCCGAGCGAGCCGAACAGCGCCAGCACTTCCTCCTGCTCGACCAGACGCCGGGTCTGCTCGACGGCCTTGGGCGCGGAATAGGCATCGTCGGCGGTGAAGAACTTGACCTTGCGGCCGTTGATGCCGCCCTTTTCGTTGAGCATCTGGAAATAGGCTTCGCCGACCCGACCCAGCACGCCGTAGAGCGAGCCCGGCCCGGAATGCGGGACGGTCTGGCCGAGCTTGATCTCGGTGTCGCTGGCGCCGGGGCTGTATTTCTTGTCGGCGGCCATGGCCTGGGTCGCAAGCATCAGGGCCGCGCCCGCAACCAGCGCACGGCTGGCCCCGCGAGAAAAGGAATGGGACATCCTTCGGGTTCCTCCTTGAGATTTTAATTAACTGCTTAAGCACCAAGGAGCCTAACCCACAGCCCGCCCTCGCCACAACCCGGATCGCACCCGTGGTTTAAGCCCGCGACATGCGGCCTATATACGCACCATGCGCCCGCAACAGCTTCTTGCTCCCGCCACGGCCGGCCTGTGCTGCAAGCCCGGCGGCTTCCATATCGACCCGCTGCGGCCGGTGGAGCGTGCGCTGATCACTCACGGCCACGCCGACCATGCCCGCCCCGGCCATGGCGCGGTGCTGGCGACGCAGGAAACGCTGGACATGATGCGGTTGCGCCACGGCGAAAATTTCGCCGGCCGCACGCGGGCCATCCGTTACGGCGAAACGCTGCGGCTCGGCGAGGTCGACGTCACCTTCCATCCCGCCGGCCACGTGCTGGGCTCGGCGCAGATCGCAGTGACGCATGGCGGCCTGCGCATCGTCGCCTCGGGCGACTACAAGGACGCGCCGGACCCGACCTGCACGCCGTTCGAGGTGGTGCCGTGCGACGTCTTCATCACCGAGGCGACCTTCGGCCTGCCGGTGTTCCGCCATGGCGACGCCGCGCACGAAATCCGCAAGCTGCTCGACTCGGTGCGGCTGTTTCCGGAGCGCGCGCATCTGGTCGGGGCCTATTCGCTCGGCAAGGCGCAACGCGTCATCGCACTGCTGCGCACCGCCGGTTTCGACGCACCGATCTATCTGCACGGCGCGATGGAGACCATCACCCGCTACTACGCGAGCCGCGGCATCGCGCTCGGCGAGTTGCGCCCGGTGAAGGGTATGAAGAAGACCGATCTCGCCGGCACCATCACGCTGGCGCCGCCGTCGGCCACCTCCGACCTGTGGACCCGACGCTTTCCCGATCCCCTCACCGCCTTCGCCTCGGGATGGATGCGGATCCGCGCGCGGGCGCGGCAGCGCGGCATCGAACTGCCGCTGGTGATTTCCGATCACGCCGACTGGGACGGCCTGACCGCGACGATCAAGGCCACCGGCGCAGGCGAGGTCTGGGTCACCCACGGCGAGGAGGAAGCCCTGGTGCATTGGTGCCGGACGCAAGGCCTTGCCGCACGGCCGCTGGCGCTGGTCGGCTACGGCGAGGAGGATGAAGGCGTCGCCGCCGGGGGCGACGGCGAGGACGCGGCATGAACCGCTTCGCAGAACTGCTCGACCGCCTGAGCTATGAGCCCGGCCGCAACAACAAGCTGCGACTGATAACGCAGTATTTTCGCGAGACGGACGATCCCGATCGCGGCTACGCGCTGGCCGCGCTCACCGGGGCGCTGTCGTTTCGGCACGCCAAGCCGGGTCTGATCCGCGAACTGATCGCCACCCGCACCGACCCCGAGCTGTTCGCGCTGTCCTACGATTATGTCGGCGATCTATCGGAAACCGTCGCGCTGATGTGGCCGACCGCAGCTTCGTCCCCGATCAACAGTCCATCGTCGCCGACATTGACCGAAGTCGTCACCACGCTGGACACCCTCGGCAAGGCCGAACTGCCGGCGCAACTGGCGCGCTGGCTCGACGACCTCGACGAGACCGGGCGCTGGGCGCTGCTCAAGCTCGTCACCGGGGGCTTGCGCATCGGCATCTCGGCGCGGCTGGCGAAAGCCGCCGTGGCCGCGCTCGGCGGCAAGGAGCCGCACGACATCGAGTTGATCTGGCCCGGCCTCGCGCCGCCTTACCTCGACCTGTTCGCGTGGCTTGAAGGGCGAAGCGACAAGCCGGTCAATCGCGATCCCGCGCCGTTCCGCCCGGTGATGCTGGCGCACGCCATCGAGGTCGGCGACTTCGCCGCGCTCGACGCGCGCGACTTCGTCGCCGAATGGAAATGGGACGGCATCCGCGTGCAGGCGGTCAGCGGCGTCGATGCCGACGGCGCGCCGGTGGCGCGGCTCTATTCGCGCACCGGCGAGGACATCAGCGCGGGTTTTCCCGACCTGCTGCCGTCATTGCGGTCAATCGGTGCGATCGACGGGGAATTGTTGATCGTTCGCGAGGGCCGCGTGCAGTCGTTCAACGTTCTGCAACAGCGGCTCAACCGCAAAAGCGTGACGCCGAAGCTGATGAAGGAATTTCCGATCCATCTGCGCGCCTACGACCTGCTCGGCGACGATGACGGCGACCTGCGCTTGCTACCGTTCGTCGAGCGGCGCGCGCGGCTCGAAACCTTCATCGCAAGGCTCGACAATCCGCGCATCGATCTCTCGCCGGTGGTTCCGTTCGACGACTGGGAGACGCTGGCCGCCGCCCGCGCCGACCCCACGCGCTTCGGCGCCGGCGACGACGCCGAAGCGATCGAAGGCGTGATGCTGAAGCGCCGCGACACCGTCTATCTGCCCGGCCGCCCGAAAGGCCAGTGGTGGAAATGGAAACGCGACCCGCATCTCATCGACGCGGTGCTGATGTATGCGCAGCGCGGCCACGGCAAGCGCTCGTCCTACTATTCGGATTACACCTTCGGGGTGTGGACCGACGATGACCAGCTGGTGCCGGTGGGCAAAGCCTATTTCGGCTTCACCGATCAGGAACTGCTTCAGATCGATCGCTTCGTCCGCCGCAACACCACGGAAAAGTTCGGACCGGTGCGCCACGTCGTCCATGAGCCGGATCAGGGGCTGGTGCTGGAAGTCGCCTTCGAGGGCCTGCAACGTTCGCCGCGCCACAAGTCCGGCGTCGCCATGCGCTTCCCCCGCATCAACCGGCTGCGCTGGGACAAACCGCCGCGCGAGGCCGACCGGCTGGAGACGCTGGAGCGGATGCTGAAGACGGAAGCCGCGACTGCGAACGGCTAGAGCTTTTTCTGCTTTTGACGAAATCACCCACCGTCATGCGCGGACTTGATCCGCGCATCCATCTTTCTGAAAATGATGGATTGCCGGGGCATAGGCGAGCGAAGCGACGCCGTTCTTCGAACGGCTGTGCTCGGCAATGACGTCTCATGTCATCACGGTGTTTCCGTCAAAACATGAAACGTCATAGAAGCTGTCCCTACTGGCTGGCCCAGACGATGCGCGCGATCCATTCGACCTGATCGGGCGACAGCGTGCGGTCGGGATGCGTGGGGTTGAGCGATTGCAACTCCAATGTCTTGGCGGTGCGGCGCTTCAGTTCCTTGACCATCACCTCGCCGTCGCGGGTCTTGACCACGACGCGGTCGCCGCGCCGGATCGGCGTGCCGGGGGAAACAATGATGACGTCGCCGTCGCGATAGGCAGGCTTCATCGAGTCGCCGGAGATTTCCAGCGCATAGGCATGTTCGTCGTTGACCGACGGCAACCCGACCTCGTCCCAGCCCTTGCCGACCGGAAAGCCGCCGTCGTCGAAATAGCCACCGGAACCGGCCTCGGCGAATCCGAGCAGCGGTACCGACGGCGCGGCGCGCGCAGTTTCCTCGATCAATTGCACGAAGGTGTCGATGGCGGTGCCGGTGGCGGCCAGCGCCTTTGCCAATGACTCGGTCGAAGGCCAGCGCTCGCGGCCGTCGCTGGTAATGCGCTTCGACTTGTTGAATGTGGTGGGATCGAGCCCGGCGCGCTTGGCGAGCCCGGACGGCGACAGCCCGGCGCGCTCGGCCAGACGATCGAGGGCGGTCCAGATTTGATGATGGGTCAGCATCGCGGGTCCGTGGCGTTGATCGGCAAAGGCACGAAGGCAGGCTCAGGATGGCTTCTTAGGAATTATTACCTTACCACAGCCATCTCCGCAATCGAGGGGCGGCGATTTGCGCCTCTTGAAGTCCGCAAGGGCCGCCGATACGGTCAGGCGCGGTTCGGGCGGCACCTCGCCGGGTGATGCCAAATTCCTGAGGTAATTCAACAGCAAGCAGGATATCCCACGGGTGCGCACGATCTATAAAATCTGCCCTGCCCCGGCCTGGCGTGAGGCCGAGCGCCAGGGCGTCTACACCGGCAGCGCCGACGACGCCCGCGACGGCTTCATCCATTTCTCCACCGCCTCGCAAGTGGCCGGGACCGCGCGAAAACATTTCGCCGGGCAGAGCGGGCTGTTCCTGATCGCGGTCGATGCCGACGCGCTGGGCGACGCGCTGCGCTGGGAGCCGTCGCGCAACGACGAGCTGTTTCCGCACCTCTACGGTTCGCTCGATCTCGGCGCGGTGACCGAGGTGCTCGACCTGCCGGCGCGTCCTGGCGGCGGCCATGACATTCCGGAGTTGCCGAGGTGATCCGCGCCTTCGATGCCTTCTCGCTGCCGCTGCTGCGCCTGCTCGATCCCGAGGACGCGCACCGCATGGCGATCTCCGGCCTGCGCCTGCTGCCACTGACGCGGCCGCGCCCGGACGATCCCAAGCTCGCGGTGCGCGCGTTCGGCCTCAACTTCCGCAATCCGATCGGGCTCGCGGCGGGCTTCGACAAGAGCGCGGAGGTGCCGGACGCGCTGCTGCGCCTCGGCTTCGGCTTCGTCGAGATCGGCTCGGTGACGCCGCGTCCGCAAGCCGGCAATCCGCGCCCGCGGCTGTTCCGGCTGGAGCGCGACGAGGCGATCATCAACCGCATGGGCTTCAACAACGACGGCGCCGACGCGGTGCTGCGGCGGCTCGCGAGCCGCGCGCAGCAGCCCGGCATCGTCGGCGTCAATCTCGGCGCCAACAAGGATTCGCCGGATCGCGCCGCCGACTATGTGCGGCTGATCGAAACCTTTGCGCCGGTAGCGAGCTATTTCACCATCAACGTTTCCTCGCCCAACACGCCGGGCCTGCGCAACCTGCAACAGGCGGAAGCGCTCGACGATCTGCTGGCGCGAGTGATCGACGCCCGCGAGCGGGTGCGGACCAACGCCGGCGACACCCCGGTGCTGCTCAAGATCGCGCCCGACCTCTCGCTCGGCGAACTCGACGACGTGGTGCACGTCGCCCGCTCGCGCCGGGTGGACGGCATGATCGTCGGCAACACCACGCTGGCGCGGCCGGCCTCGCTGCGCGACCAGACCGGCGCGGCGCAGCAGGGCGGCCTTTCAGGGCGGCCGCTGTTCCGGCTCTCGACCCGCATGGTGGCGGAAACCTACGTGCGTGCGGAGGGCGCGTTTCCGCTGATCGGCGTCGGCGGCATCGACGGCGGCGGCTCGGCGCTGACGAAAATCCGCGCCGGCGCCAGCCTGATCCAGCTTTATTCGGCGCTGATCTACAAGGGCCTCGGCCTGATCGACGGCATCAAGCGCGATCTGCTGGCGACCATGCTGCGCACCGGCCGCGACTCGTTGTCGGAGATCGTCGGCGCCGACGCCGCCGCCATCACCGCGGAAGACTGGCCGGCGTGAGCAGGACGGGGCCGAACGTCGCACGCTGCAAGGCCGGATAGCGCATCGCCTGCAACAGTCCGCGCGCCAGCAGGAAAACCAGGAACGCCATCCACAGCCCGGTGTTGCCCAACGGGGTCAGCACAAACCAGACGCCGATATAGATCGCAAACGCCGCGACCATCAGGTTGCGCATCTCGCGCGCCCAGGCCGCGCCGATGAACACACCGTCGAAGCAATAGGCCAGCACGCCACAGGCCGGTGCGAGCGCCGCCAGCAGCATGTCGGCGCGCGCCGCCAGCCGCACCTCGGGGCTGGTGGTGATAAGATCGATCAGATGGTCGCCAGCGACGATGAAGACCAGCGACATCGCGACGCCGAAGCCGACGCTCCACGCCAGCACCAGCCGCACCGCCCGCGTAAAGCCCTTGCGGTCGCGGCCGCCAAAAGTCTGGCCGCACAACTGCTCGGCGGCGTTGGCGAGGCCGTCGAGGAAGAACGAGCCGATCATCAGGAAATTGTACAGGACGGCGTTGGCGGCGAGCACCCGGTCGCCGGCGCGCGCGCCCTGCGCGGTGAAGAACAGGAACGCGCCGATCAGCGCCGCGGTGCGGATCATGATGTCGCGGTTGACCGACAGCATCCGCAGCCAGCGCGCGCGGTCGAACAGGCGCGCATGGGAAACGTGGTAGCCGGGGCCGAGCAGCGCGCGCGCCAGCGTGAGGCCGCTGGCGAAGCCGGCCGTCTCGGCGATCACGGTGGCCACCGCCGCGCCCGCGATGCCCCAGCCCAGCAACAGCACGAAGACGATCGTCAGCGCCATGTTGACGAGATTGATGCCGACCTGAATCGCCAGCGCGAGAGCGGTGCGCGCCTGCCCCACCAGCCAGCCGAGAATGACGTAGTTGCCGAGCATGAAGGCGGCCGACC
>JBASBO010000063.1:0-13691 GCA_049651165.1 Xanthobacteraceae bacterium
GCCACGCTGCTCGGCGGTCGCCGCGCCATGGCCGGCGCGCCGGTTCGCTGGCGGGGATCGGCGCTCGGCGCGCAGGTCTCGATCGAGATTTATCATCCCGACCGGGCGAAAGCCGAACGGCTGATTCATTTGTGCGTCGAGGACGTGCGCCGGCTTGAGCGGCAGTTCAGCCTGTATGACCCGAACTCGGCTATCCGCGCACTCAACCGCACCGGCGTTCTCGCGCCGCCCGATACCGACATGGTCGCGCTGCTCAACGCTGCGCTCGACTTCGCGGCGCTGACGGATGGGGCGTTCGATCCGACCGTGCAACCGCTATGGGATTTGTACGCCGCCCATTTCACGCATGCCGATCCCGCGCCGGAGGGACCCGCCGCGGACAGGCTCGCGGAGGCATTGTCGAAGGTGGGCTATCGACACCTCAAGGTCAGCCCGGACCGGATCGCCCTTTTGAAGCCCGGCAGCGCGATCACGCTGAATGGCATCGCGCAAGGCTACGCAACCGATCGCGTGACGGAGACGCTGCGCGACGCGGGGCTGTCGACGACGCTCGTCGACATGGGGGAAATACGCGCCAGCGGCGTCAAGCCGGACGGCGCGCCGTGGCGGGTCGGCCTTGCCGATCCGGACGAGCCCGGCCGGATCAACGAAACCATCGGCCTTGTCGACCGCGCGGTCGCAACCACGGCAGGAGCGGGATTCAGGTTCGATTCCGCGGGCCGCTTCACCCACCTGTTCGACCCACGCACCGGCCGCAGCCCGTCGCAATACCGTTCGGTCAGTGTCATCGCGCCGACCGCCACGGAGGCGGATGCACTCTCGACGGCTTTCAGCCTATTGCCCCCGCCGCGCATTCGGGAGATCATGGCGACGCGCTCGAACATTCAGGTCCATCTCACCGACGCAAATGGAAAAGTGCTTGTGCATGGCGCCTGAGGCATAATCACTTTTTGTTCGTCCCGTTCGCCAAAGAACTGGCCATCAAACCAGCCCGTCACGGGCAAACTCACAAGGGAGCAGAAGAATGAGAGCGATATCGTTTACGACTGCGCTGGCTCTTGTTGGCGCCGCCATCGGTCAGGCGCAGGCGCAGGATGCCGCCGCGGGCGAGAAGGTCTTCGCGGTCTGCAAGGCCTGTCACCAGGTCGGCGAGACCGCGAAGAACTCCGTGGGTCCGGAACTCAATGGTTTGATCGGCAGGCACTCCGGCAGCGTAACCGGTTACAGCTACTCTGCGGCGAACAAGAACTCGGGCCTCACCTGGGATGAGCCGACGTTCCGCGAATACATCAAGGATCCGAAGGCAAAGATCCCCGGCACCAAGATGGTTTATGCCGGCCTGAAAGATGAGAAAAAAATCGACGACCTGATTGCCTTCCTCAAGCAATTCGACGCCAGCGGCAAGAAGAAATAGCTGTCATTCGACCTGCAAAATTGACGCCGTAATGGAGTGGGCCCCGGGGGTCCACTCCAGATAGCGGGCCAAGTTCAGCGCCGATTAACATCGCAGCCTGACCGTCAGCGAAACTAAACACCTCGCTGCGCAAGGGTAAAACGACTGAATAACTGGGAGCTGGAGCGGGCGAAGGGAATCGAACCCTCGTATGCAGCTTGGGAAGCTGCCGTTCTACCATTGAACTACGCCCGCGATCGTTCCTGATTTAGCCGAGACGGCGCCGCAGGCCAAGCCTTATCATCGAAGCCCTTTCATCAGGCGAGCGGACCGCCGGGCCTTATGGCCGAAAATGCTTGGACAGCTTGAGGCCCTGCGCCTGATAGTTCGAGCCGATGCGCTGGCCATAGAGCGCATCTGGCCGCGCCAGCATCCGCTCGTAGAGCAGGCGGCCGACGATCTGGCCGTGTTCAAGGATGAACGGCACCTCGCGCGAGCGCACTTCCAGCACGGCGCGCGCGCCCTCGCCGCCGGCTCCGGCATAGCCGAAGCCGGGATCGAAGAAACCGGCGTAATGAACCCGGAACTCGCCGACCAATGGGTCGAACGGCACCATCTCGGCGGCGTAATCCGGCGGCACCTGCACGGCCTCCTTCGACGCCAGAATGTAGAACTCGCCGGGATCGAGGATCAGGCTGCGATCCGGCCGCGCCGCGATCGGCTCCCAGAAATCGTTCACCGCATAGCCGCCGCGCCGGTCGATATCGACGACGCCGGTGTGGCGCTTGGCGCGATAGCCGACGAAACCGCTGGCGTTGTCGCCGGACAGATCGACGCTGAGCGCCAGACCGCCGGTGAAATCGGCGTCGTCGCTATCGACCAGCCGCTCCTCGGCGTGCAGCGCTTCGAGTTCGTCGGTCGAAAGCACCGCGTCGCCAGCGCGAAAGCGCACCTGCGACAGCCGCGAGCCCTCGCGCAGCAGGATCGGAAACGTCTTCGGGCTGATCTCGGCATAGAGCGGGCCGTGATAGCCGGCGCCGATCATGTCGAAGCGGCGGGTGCCGTCGGCAATGACGCGGGTGAAGACGTCGAGCCGGCCGGTCGAGCTTTTCGGATTGGCGGCGGCAACGATCTCCGGCGGCAAAGCCAGGCTTTCCAAGAGCGGCACGATGTAGACGCAGTTGGTTTCCAGCACCGCGCCGTCGGTGAGGTCGATCTCGTGCAGCTTCAGTTCGTCGATGCGCTCGGCGACCGTCGCACCCGGCCCCGGTAGGAAACTGGCGCGCACGCGATAGGCGATGTTGCCGAGCCGCAGGTCGAGGCTGGCGGGCTGGATCTGGCTTTCGATGAAGGGAACTTCCGGCCGGATCCACCCGGCCTCCGCCATCGCCGCGATCATGCGGTCGGACAGAATTCCGTTGGCATCGGGATCAAGCGTCAGCGGCACCTTGAGCGTCCTTGAGGTCGTGCATCTGTCGGTCCGGTTGCGCAGAATACACGCTTTTACCGGTTATCCGATGGGCCGCTTGACGGAAAGGGCGGGTCGGACTATCAGCAGCACTTATCCCGTGGTGATTTGAGCCGGCCGGCTTGCAGCCACGTTAAACAACTCGCTAAACAGGCCGGGGACGCATGATCCCGGCCTTTGTCTTGTCGCAAGGCCGGATTTTTTATGGCCGCGCGCAAGCCGCCGTAAGGAGATCACATGTCCGCCTCGAACCCCACAGCCGCGTCCTACCGCCCGGAAACCCGGCTGATCCATTCCGGCGTGCTGCGCTCGCAATTCAATGAGACGGCGGAAGCGCTGTATCTCACGCAAGGCTTCGTCTACGACACCGCCGAGGAATGCGAGGCGCGGTTCAAGGGCGAGGACCCCGGCTTCATCTATTCGCGCTTCTCCAATCCCAACATCTCGATGTTCGAGCGCCGCATGTGCGAACTGGAGGGCGCACAGGCCGCGCGCGCCGCCGCCACCGGCATGGCGGCGGTGACCACCGCGATTCTTGCACCGCTGCGCGCCGGCGATCACGTCGTCGCGGCGAAGGCGATGTTCGGCTCGTGCCGCTATGTGATCGAGGACCTGCTGCCCCGCTACGGCATCGAATCGACTCTGGTGGACGGCCTCGATCTCGCGCAATGGCAGGCGGCGATGCGGCCCAACACCCGCACCTGTTTCCTCGAAAGCCCGACCAACCCGACGCTCGACGTGCTCGACATCGGCGCCATCGCGGCGCTCGCCCACGACGCCGGCGCGCGGCTGATCGTCGACAACGTGTTCGCGACGCCGATCTGGCAGAGTCCGCTGTCGCTCGGCGCGGACGTGGTGGTCTATTCCGCCACCAAGCACATCGACGGGCAAGGCCGCTGCCTCGGCGGCGTCATCCTGTCGTCGAACGATTTTATCGAGGAGCACATCCACAATTTCATGCGCCAGACGGGGCCGTCGATCTCACCGTTCAACGCCTGGACGCTGGTGAAGGGGCTTGAGACGCTGGCGATCCGCGTGCGGCAGCAGACCGCCAACGCCGAAGCCATCGCCGATGTGCTGGCTTCGCACCCAAAAATCGCGCGGCTGATCTATCCCGGCCGCGCCGATCATCCGCAAGCCGGGCTTGTGAAGAAACAGATGCGCGGCGGCTCGACGCTGATCGGCTTCGAAGTGAAGGGCGGCAAGGCAGCCGCGTTCCGCTTCCTCAACGCGCTCAAACTCGCGCGCATCAGCAACAACCTCGGCGACGCGCGCAGCCTCGTCACCCATCCCGCCACCACCACACATCAGCGGCTGACGCCGGAGGTGCGCACTGAGCTCGGCATCGGCGAAGGCTTCGTGCGCTTCTCGGCCGGGCTCGAACACGTCGACGACCTGATCGACGACATCGACGCCGCGCTCGGGCAGGCGTGACCAAGGGCAGCGCCGCCATCCGCCCTGCTGGAATCCCGCGCCATACGACGAAATGCGCAGACCGGAAGGCGATGTCGCGACATTTTTCGGGTCGCCGCCACGGCGTGAAAAGCCTAAAATCAAAACGGTTTTCCGCCAGGTTCCACTGGAGCAATAAAAAGGGGCACTGAATGAACTTCAAGACAATCCTGATGACGGCCGCCGCGGTGCTGGCGCTCGGCGGCACGGCGCAGGCGGACATTTCCGTCAAGCTCGGCGTGCTGAACGACATGTCCAGCCTTTACGCCGACATCTCCGGACCCGGCTCGGTAGTCGCCGCCAAACTCGCGGTCGAGGACTTCGCCAAGACCAATAACGACATCAAGGTCGAGGTGATCGGCGCCGACCACCAGAACAAACCGGATATCGGCAGCAACATCGCGCGCCAGTGGTACGACCGCGAGAACGTCGACGTCATTCTCGACACCACGACGTCCTCGGTGGCGCTGGCGGTGTCGGAAGTAACCAAGGAAAAGAAGAAGATCTTCATTCCGTCCGGCGGCGGCAGTTCCGACCTTACCGGCAAGGCGTGCTCGCCCTACACCGTCCACTGGACCTACGACACCTGGGCACTCGCCAACGGCACCGGCTCGGCGATGACCAAGCAGGGCGCCGACACCTGGTTCCTGCTGGTCGCCGACTACGCCTTCGGCGCGGCGCTGGAGCGCGACACCTCGGAAGCCGTGACCAAGGCCGGCGGCAAGGTGGTCGGCAGCGTCAAGCATCCGCTGAACTCGTCGGACTTCTCCTCGTTCCTGCTGCGCGCGCAAGCCTCCAAGGCCAAGGTGGTGGCGCTCGCCAATGCCGGCAGCGACATGATCAACGCCATCAAGCAGGCAGCGGAGTTCGGCCTCACCCAGAGCGGCCAGTCGCTCGCGGGACTGCTGATCTTCTCCAGCGACGTCAAGGCGCTCGGATTGCAGGCCGCGCAGGGTCTGGTGCTGACCGAAGCGTTCTATTGGGACCAGACCGACGCCACCCGCGCCTTCTCCAAGCGCTTCGCCGAGAAGTTCAACGGCAAGATGCCGACCAGCGCGCAGGCCGGCGTCTATTCCAGCGTGCTGCACTACCTGAAGGCGGTCGCCGCCGCGAAGACGAAGGATTCCGACACAGTAATGACGAAGATGAAGGAACTGCCGATCGACGACGCGCTGTTCGGCAAGGGCTCGGTGCGCGCCGACGGCCGCGCCATTCACAACATGTACCTCTATCAGGTGAAGAAGCCCTCGGAGTCAAAGGGTGAGTGGGACCTCTACAAGGTGCTCGCCACGATTCCCGCGGACGAAGCGTTCCGTCCGATGGATCAGGGCGATTGCCCGCTGGTCGCGAAGAAGTAGGCGGCGTCAAATCGGCGCGCGCACGCAACGAAAATCCCGGCTCTCACGAGCCGGGATTTTTTGTGCCTCTTACAACGGCGGATAGCTTGGCGCGTCAGCCGGCGCGGTGACGCCGAGCATGACCGGCCCCACCGAGCGAATGATGTCGTCACCCAGAAGCTGCGCGAAGCAGGCATAACCCCAGTCGTTCATGTGCAGGCCGTCGGCGATCGAGAAGCGGTCGAACGCCAGCGCCTGTTTCTGGTGCCATTCGCGCATCACCGCGAAGCGCGGGAAGATGCCGACATGGCGCTGTCCCGCGATCTTGCTCAGAAGCCGCACCATGCGGCTGGCGCGCGCGCCGGTGCGGTTCACCGCCGGCACGTATTGCGGATCGACCAGCACCACGTCGGCGCCGGCAGCCCGAATGCGCGAGATGCCGTCTTCGACCTGCGCGATGGTGGTGTCGGCGTCGAGGTTGCGCAGGATCGCGTTGGTGCCGACCTGCCAGATCACCAGATCCGGCTTCTCGTCGATCACCGATTGCTTCAGCCGCCGCAGCATTTCCGGCGTGTCCTCGCCGCCACGGCCGCGGTTGAGCACGGTGATCGCCGCGCCGGGATACTTGCGCCGAAGCTGCGCGGCGAGCCGGTTCGGATAGGTGAATTCGGGCGCGGTCGAGCCATAGCCCTCGGTCGAGGACGAGCCGAAGGCGATGATCGTCACCGGCTTGCGCGCGGCGAGCTTGTCCGCGACATGGGGCAGCGCGTGCAACGTCCGGCCGATGCTCTTGGGCGAGAGGCACGGCGCGCGGCGGAAGATATCGGACGCATCGGCCGCCATCTGCTTGCCGACGACGGCGCTCGTCGCCGCCGCGCGGACGATCTCCGCCGACGCCTGCTGCGCCGATGCCGGCGCACCGCTCCCGGCCCAGATCACGGCGGACGCCAGCGCCGCCCCGGCGACGGCCCGGCCCAGACCACCCCATGTCCTCATTGCAGCGGCGCCCCCAGCTCGGCCGGCTTGATGTGCGCGGTGTCGATTACGAACGTCGCCAGCGCGCGGCCGAGGCAGTCGTGGACCCGCTTGGCCAGTTCGATGCCGCGGGAGTTGTTGAACAGATCGAAACGGCCCGTCTCGTTCCAGTAGTGCATGATCGCGAACCGGTCGAACAGCGGCACCTGGTGCTGCTGGGCGACAACGCGCATCACGTCGAGATAGGGCGCGGTGGTCATCATGGTTTCCATGCGCGGACCATATTGCAGGTTCATCAGGACGACATCCGCGCCACGCTTGTGCAAAGCGGCGACGCCGCCGTCGACGGCGGCGCGGAAATCGTCCGGATCGACCGCCCGCATAGCATCGACGGTGCCGGTCTGCCATATGACCAAGGTCGGCTGCCGGCCGGCCAGGATCGTGTCGAGGTTATCGGTCACCTCGGCGGCGGTCTTCTTGATCTGCAACTGGAGGTTGACGCTGACATTGACGGTCGGCAGGCGGTCGCGCAGCGCCGCTTCCAGGCGACCGGGAAAGCCGGTGCCGTCGGGCGCGACCACGGTCGCAGAGCGGCTGCCGATTACCGCGATATCGAGGCGCCGCTCGGTCTTCACTGCTTTGCTGACCTGGTCCAGCGAACTGTCACTGGTGAGCAGATAGGCCGGGACCTCGCAGCCGGGCCGCGACGCGTCCTCACCCGCCGCCAGCGCCGTGCTCCACAGCAAGGCCAGAACAGCCAGGCCGGCGATGGCCCTCATGATCCTCCTCCCGCCAGGTCAGCGTCGGTGTCGGCTTTCGCGCCTTTTCCGCCCTTGGCTGCCACACGCTTATACCACGAAAAAATCGCCGCGGCGGCCGACATCACCACGATTCCGACGAGGCTGACGACGAAGTGGGTGACCGCGCCACCGGACACTTCGGCCAGCACGAAATGGCCGGCGAAAGCGAGGAACACGCCGAGACAGAAGATTTCCAGCGAGTGCTGGCCGCACAGAATCGCCGGCCTGAGCCATGGCGAGCGCAGGCCCGGCCAGTCCCTCGGCAGGAAATAGACCGTGACCGCCGCCACGGCGAGAAAATGCGCGAACCGCAGCACGTCGAGGTCGGTCTTGTTGATCGGATACATCCACTGCTCAATGACGCCCGGCACGAAATGGCCAAGCTGCGGCATGTGCCAGGTCAGGGTGACGAAGAACGCCGCCAACAGATAGGCGATGCAGAGGCCCAGCAGGACGGGCGACGACAGAAGGGGGGCCATGCGCCGGGCCCCGCCCAGCGCGCACCACGCCCCGAACACGAACAAAAGCTGCCAGGCGAACGGGTTGAAGAACCAGACGCCGTTCGGATAGGCGGGCAGGTTCAGCCCGAATTCCCAGGCGGCGATATAGAGCGCGACCGACAGCGCCAGCGTCAGGTCCGGCTTGCGCTGCATCAGCCAGATGATCGGCGCCAGCCCCAGCATCAGCACGATATAGAGCGGCAGCACGTCCATGTTGACGGGCCGGAACTTGAGCAGCAGCGCCTGCACGATGGTGACGTCGGGCTGCTTGAGGAAGTCGAGGATGCCCATTTCCTCGGTGTAGAGCGGGTTCTCGAAACTGGTGGCGACGTAGGAAATCTCCGCCAGGAAGATCGTGAACAGAAAGACGTGGGCGACGTAGATCTGCCAGACCCGCTTGAGGATGCGCGCCCCCGCCACCACGAAGCCGCGTTCGGTCATGGCGCGGCCATAGACGAAGGCCGCCGTATAGCCCGAGATAAAAATGAAAATCTCGGTGGCGTCGCTGAAGCCGTAATTGCGGATGGTCAGCCAGGTGAACAGGTTGGGCGGCAGGTGATCGACGAAGATCAGCCACAGCGCCAGCCCGCGAAACAGGTCGAGGCGCAGTTCGCGCTCGCCGCCCGCCGGGCCACCCAGGGGATCGGGAGGCTTGCGGTCCGCCGGGGACGGCGCGACGATGAGCCGGGCGTCATCCTTCACGCTGTCGTCCTCGGCGGCGCGCGCCGCCCGCGCGCTGGGGGATAGATCGGTGACGGACGTCATCTGTTCCGCAGGTCTGAAAGCTGGATGTGCGCGCCGAACGTTCCGCTCGCAAGCCCCCGTAACGTCGCGGTCCGATCAAGGGCTATCCTTGGATAACCCGCAATGGAGCGGCCGCCACGCGCTTCTTGCCGACAACTATGTTGAAATCGCGGTGGCACCGGCCCGCCCGTTTGGTTCCGTGCGCGGTTTTGGCTATGGTGGCGCGAGCCTGGAGACACGCCTCGCATGTACCGCGCCGTCACCCGCCAGATCGAGGTCACCGTCGAGCCGAATTTCATGCCGGAACGCTCGTCGGAAGCGCCGGAGCCGCGCTACTTCTGGTCCTATACCATCGTCATCACCAATTCCGGCCCGGAAACGGTACAATTGCGCGCCCGCCACTGGATCATTACCGACGCTACCGGCCGCATTCAGGAGGTGCGCGGCGTCGGCGTGGTCGGCGAACAGCCGACCCTCGCGCCCGGCGAGCGCTTCAAATATACCAGCGGCGTGCCGCTGCCGACCTCCTCCGGCTTCATGACCGGCCGTTACCAGATGGTGACCGATCGTGGCGAACCGTTCGAGATCGACATCCCGACCTTCTCGCTCGACAGCCCGCAGACCCGGCGGACGCTGAACTGAGTCTTCGCAGGTTTAAAAATAGCTCCGTGCCCCGGACACGGCGCGGCATGAAATGCCGCTGCGCAGAGCCGGGGCCGTCCCGGTCACGTCGTTTGCGACGGTCCCGGTTCTGCAATGCAGCGTTACACGCCGCATCGCGCCCGGGACACAGCGGAGATGCAAGAGGACGACGCCTGCGTTGACGATCTATCCTACTCCACGCCCGCTTCCTGCGGGGTGAACTCGTAGACCGAACTGCAAAACTCGCAGGTCACCACGACCTTGCCGTCCTTGACCATGTCGGCGCGGTCGGCGGCCGCAAAACTCGCCAGCATTCCCGACACCGCCTCGCGCGAGCACGAGCACTTGGCGCGGACCGGCAGGGTGGGAAACACCCGCACGCCGCGCTCATGGAACAGGCGGTAGAGCAGCCGCTCGCCCGACAGGCCGGGATCGATCAGTTCGATGTCCTCGACGGTGCCGATCAGCGACTGCCCCTCGACCCAGGCGTCGTCTTCTGCGACCTGATGAGCAGCGCGGCCTTCCGGCGCGTCGCCGGGATCGAGATCGGCCGGCCGCGCCCGCTCCGGCGCCTTGGGCAGGAACTGCAACAGCAGGCCGCCGGCGCGCCAGTGGTGCTGCGGCCCGTCGTCGCCACCGCGCCATTCCTCGCCGACCGCAATGCGGACGCGGGTGGGGATCTGCTCCGAACGCAGGAAATATTCATGCGCGGCGTCTTCCAGATTGCCACCGTCGAGCGCCACCAGACCCTGATAGCGGCTCATGTCCGGACCCTGATCGATGGTCATGGCGAGATGCCCGCGCCCCAGCAGGGCGGCGGAGTCCTGGCCCTCCGTCAGCCGCGCGGCGTCGAAGCGGGCATAGGCGCGCAGCCGGTCCGGGGCCTGAAAATCGACGATCATCAGCGACACCGGACCGTCGGTCTGGGTTTGCAGGATGAAGCGGCCATCGAACTTCAGCGACGAGCCGAGCAGCACAGTGAGCACCACGGCTTCGCCCAGCAGCTTGCCGACCGGGGCCGGATAGGCGTGCTTCTCCAGCAGGTCGTCTAGCGCCGGACCGAGCCGTGCAAGCCGGCCGCGCAGATCGAGCGCGTCGACGTCGAACGGCAGCACCGCGTCATCGACAGGAACCGGCGACGGCGCGCGGGCGATGGTTTCAGGGGCGAGGAGGGGATCGGGGAAAGACTCTGTCATGGCGCTCTATCTGGGGTCGGCGAGCCGCATTGCAAACCCGCCGGAAGGGAGGGTCGCGTCGCGCATCTGGTCTGTAAAACTCCTCAGAAACTGACTCGAAACGGTACACACCGGATCAAACTCGTGCTGCGTCGTCCTCGCGCAGGCGAGGACCCATAACTCCTGGCGTTGGTTGTTACAAACGACCTCGCCTCAATAAAGCCGAAGCGCTGCGGCGTATGGGTCCCCGCCTGCGCGGGGACGACGATTGTCGTGTTGCAAATCCGCGCACAAAACGAAGTCCGGTCAGGCTTCGAAACGGCGCGGACACAAGCCGCTACTTCACCGCGTGGAGACACCAGGCCAGAACACCCTTCTGCGCGTGCAGCCGGTTCTCGGCCTCGTCGAACACTACCGATTGCGGGCCGTCGATCACCTCGTCGGTCACCTCGTCGCCGCGATGCGCCGGCAGACAGTGCATGAACAGTGCGTCGGGCTTGGCCAGTCCCATCAGCCGGCTGTTGACCTGGTAGGGCTTCAGCAGGTTGTGGCGGTGCTCGCCGTCCTTGTCGCCCATCGACACCCAGGTATCGGTGACCACGCAATCGGCGTCGCGCACCGCGGCTTCCGGATCGGTGCCGATGGCGATCGGTGCGTTGTTGGCCTTGATCCAGTCGCGCAGCGGCTTGTTCGGCGCAAGCTGCGGCGGCGTCGCGATGTTGAGCTTGAAGCTGAAGCGTTCGGCGGCATGAACCCAGGACGCCAGCACGTTGTTGTCGTCGCCGGTCCAGGCCACGGTGCGGCCCGCGATCGGGCCGCGATGTTCCTCGAACGTCATCAGGTCGGCCATCACCTGACAGGGGTGCGAGCGCCGCGTCAGGCCGTTGACGACCGGAACCGTGGCGTGCGCCGCCAGTTCCAAAAGCGCCTCGTGGTTGAGGATGCGGATCATGATGATATCGACGTAGCGCGACAGCACCCGCGCGGTGTCGGCGATGGTTTCGCCGCGCCCGAGCTGCATCTCCGCGCCGGTCAGCATGATGGTTTCGCCGCCGAGCTGGCGCATCCCGACATCGAACGAGACGCGGGTGCGGGTCGAGGGCTTGTCGAAGATCATCGCCAGCGTCTTGCCGGCGAGCGGCTTGTCGGCGTGGCCGCTCTTGAGCGCGGCCTTGATGGCCTTGCCGGCGTCGAGAATGGTCCGCAGCTCCGCGGCCGGAAGCTCGGTCAGATCGAGGAAGTGACGCACCGTTCCGCTCATCGCGCCGCCTCAAGTTTCGCCGCCGCCGACAATGTCGCGCAGGCGCGCTCCAGCCGCGCCACCGCTTCATCCAGCTCGTTTTCGGTGACGATCAGCGGCGGCAGGAACCGCACCACGTTGTCGCCCGCGCCCACTGTCAGCAGCTTTTCGTCGCGCAGCGCACTGATGAGATCGCCGGCCGGCACCACCGCCTTGACGCCGAGCAGCAAGCCCTCACCACGGACTTCGGCCAGAACGTTCGGGTAACGATCGACCACCGAGGCCAGCTTCTGTTTCAGAAGCAGCGCCATCTTCTGCGCGTGCGGGAAGAAGTCCGGCTTCAGCATCACGTCGAGCACGGCGTTGGCGGCGGCGACCGCCAGCGGATTGCCGCCGAAGGTCGAGCCGTGCGAGCCCGGCGTCATGCCCGACGCCGCGCCCTCGGTGGCGAGGCAAGCGCCGATCGGGAAGCCCCCGCCCAGCGCTTTCGCCAGCGACATCACGTCGGGTTCGACCCCGAGCCGCTTGTAGGCGAACAGTTCGCCGGTGCGCCCCATGCCGGTCTGCACCTCGTCGAAGATCAGCAGCAGGCCGTGCTCGTCGCACAGGCGCCGCAGTTCCCTGAAGAAGGCGTTTGGTGCGGCGCGCACCCCGCCCTCGCCCTGCACCGGCTCGATCAGGATGCCGGCGGTGTTGGGGCCAATCGCCTTCTTCACCGCGGCGACGTCGGCGTGCGGCACCTGATCGAAGCCGTCCACCGGCGGGCCGAAGCCTTCAAGATACTTCGCTGCGCCGGTGGCGGCGAGCGTCGCCAGCGTGCGGCCGTGGAACGCGCCTTCGAAGGTGATGATGCGGTAGCGTTCGGGATGGCCCTTCATGGCGTGATAGCGCCGCGTCACCTTGATGCAGCACTCCAGCGCCTCCGCACCGGAATTACAGAAAAACACCTTGTCGGCGAAACTCTGCTCGCACAGCCGCGCGGCGAGGCGTTCGCCGTCGGGGCTCTTGAACAGGTTCGACATGTGCCACAGCTTGGTGGCCTGTTCCTGCAACGCCGCCACCAGATGCGGGTGCGCATGGCCGAGCGCGTTGACCGCGACGCCGCTGGTGAAATCGAGATAGCGCTCGCCGTCGGTCCCGATCAGCCAGGCGCCCTCGCCACGCGTGAAGGCGAGGTCGGCACGGGCGAAGACGGGCAACAGATGAGACGGCGCACTCTGGGTCATGACAGGTCCGATCGAACGAAGGACGGAGCGGGCGGTGCTGGCGGCGCCCGGCGCTGCCGCCGACCGCGTCGAAAACCCTGCCCCGGAAACGAAATGTGCCGCCTTTCCAGGCGGCACATGGCGATTATTCTAGGACGGCCATGACCGCTGTCAACCTCGCAGACCCCGCCGGCGCGGGCTTTTCGCCCGCCGCGCAGCGGGCCACGCCACGTCGAGAAGGCACGGCCTGCCGCAACGAGTCGCAGAAAAAACCGATTTTATCGATTGACTACGGAAGGTGTGGACGCATCGGGCGCGACTCTTGCGCCTGAGTCGCCGCATATTGTAGCGTTTTTGCTATCGAGTACGACATCTCGTGCGACAGTTCTGATTCAAGCTCAAGTCCTCAAGCTCAAGTCCTGGCTTTGGCGGCAACGTCCGGCGCGCTTATCGCACCCGGCGAGGGCTAAGGGATTCGAACCGCAGGGATTTCGAGCGAGTTGACGTCGCCAGCGCGGCTCTTTGGCGGCCGCACGACACGAAGGAAACAGTGCGATGACGGTATTGACCTGGTCCGACGAGCGCGTCGAGCAACTGAAGAAGCTCTGGGAAGCCGGCCTGTCCGCCAGCCAGATCGCGGCGGAACTCGGCAACGTGACGCGCAACGCGGTGATCGGCAAAGTCCACCGGCTGGGCCTGTCCGGCCGCGCCAAGACCCCCTCGTCCGCCGCGCCCCGGCCGCGCAAGGCGCGCCCGGCAC
>JBASBO010000064.1:0-16432 GCA_049651165.1 Xanthobacteraceae bacterium
GCGTCATCCTGCGCCTCGCCGTGATAGCCCGGCACCAGCGGCACGCCGGCCTTTTCCATCAACAGCTTGGAGCCGGACTTCGAGCCCATCGCGGTCATCATCGCCGCGGTGGGGCCGACGAACACCAGATTGGCGTCGGCGCAGGCTTGCGCGAATTCGGCGTTCTCGGACAGGAAGCCGTAGCCCGGATGGATCGCTTCCGCGCCGCTTTGCTTCGCCGCTGCCAGCACGCGTTCGATGTTGAGGTAGCTGTCGCGCGCCCGCGCCGGACCGAGCAGCACCGCGTCGTCGGCCATCGCGACATGAACGGCGTCGGCATCGGCCTCGGAATAGACCGCGACGGTGCGCAGCCCCATGGCGCGCGCGGTGCGGATGACACGGCAGGCGATCTCGCCGCGGTTGGCGATCAGAAGCGTGCCAAAACGCCGGTAGTGTGCAGAGCCTGCCATCGTCACATCCTGAAAATGCCGAAGCGGGTCGGCTCGATCGGCGCGTTGGCCGCCGCCGAGAGGCCGAGGCCCAGCACCAGCCTTGTATCGGCGGGATCGATCACGCCGTCGTCCCACAGCCGCGCGGTGGCGTAATAGGGACTGCCCTGCTTTTCATATTGCGCGCGGATCGGCGCCTGAAACTCGCGCTCCTCATCAGTCGACCAGGTCCCGCCCTTGGCCTCGATGCCCTCGCGGCGCACCGTGCTCAGCACCATCGCCGCCTGCTCGCCGCCCATCACCGAGATGCGGGCGTTGGGCCACATCCACAGGAAGCGCGGCGAATAGGCGCGGCCGCACATGCCGTAATTGCCCGCGCCGTAGGAGCCGCCGATCACCACGGTGAACTTCGGCACCGCCGTCGTCGCCACCGCCGTCACCAGCTTGGCGCCGTCGCGCGCGATGCCGCCGGCCTCGTATTTGCGGCCGACCATGAAGCCGGTGATATTCTGCAAGAACACCAGCGGGATGTTGCGCTGGCTGCACAGTTCGATGAAGTGCGCGCCCTTCAGCGAGCTTTCGCTGAAAAGGATGCCGTTGTTGGCGACGATGCCGACCGGATAGCCCCAGATATGGGCGAAGCCGCACACCAGCGTCTGGCCGTACAGCTTCTTGAACTCGTCGAATTCGGAGCCGTCGACGATCCGCGCGATGATGTCGCGCACGTCGAACGGCTTGCGGTTGTCGGCCGGCACCACGCCGTAGATTTCCTCCGGCGCGTAGAGCGGCTCGCGCGGCGTCTGCCATCCGGAGACATGACGCGGCGACTGCTTCAGCGTGCCGACGATCTTGCGCGCGATGCCGACGGCGTGGCGGTCGTTCTGCGCGTAGTGGTCGGTGACGCCGGACTGGCGCGAATGCACGTCGGCGCCGCCGAGTTCTTCCGCCGTCACCACCTCGCCGGTGGCCGCCTTCACCAGCGGCGGGCCGCCGAGGAAGATGGTGCCCTGATTGCGCACGATGATGCTCTCGTCGGACATCGCCGGTACGTAAGCGCCGCCGGCGGTGCAGGAGCCCATCACGATGGCGATCTGCGCGATGCCCTGCGCCGACAGGTTGGCCTGGTTGTAGAAGATGCGGCCGAAGTGGCGCTCGTCCGGGAAAATCTCGTCCTGCTGCGGCAGGAACGCGCCGCCCGAGTCGACGAGGTAGATGCACGGCAGGTTGTTCTGGCGCGCCACGTCCTGCGCGCGCAGATGCTTCTTCACCGTCATCGGATAATAGGTGCCGCCCTTGATGGTAGCGTCGTTGGCGACGATGACGCATTCGCGGCCGGAGACACGGCCGACGCCGGTGACGACGCTGGCCGAATGCACGTCGCCGCCGTAGAGCCCGTTGGCGGCGAGCGGCGACAGTTCGAGAAACGCGGTGCCGGGATCGATCAGCAGGTCTACACGGTCGCGGACGAACATCTTGCCGCGCTTGGCGTGGCGCTCGCGCGAGGTCTTGCCGCCGCCGCCCGCCACCTCGCTCAGCTTGGTCTTCAACTCCGCCACCAGCGTCCGCATCGCATCGGCGTTCTGGGTAAAGTCCGGAGATTTCGTCTGAATACTGGAATGAAGCGACATCTGGTCCAAAGCTCGCGAGGTGAGCGGCGGGAGGGTGGCTGGCGAGCGTCTCACGACGTTGCGGCCGACCCCGGGACTTGCAATCGAAGCGGTTTGGCGGGGGAAGTCAATGGGGCAAGACGGCGAGCGAAAGACGGCGGTCGAACGTCAGCGGGCCCGCCCCTGCTCAACAGGTCCGATCAATGAGTCCACGGGTCTGAGCGGCGGAACGCGAAGTTGTCGGCATAGGCGGCCTGTTTCGGGCCGCGCTCCTTGGGCTCGATCACCTGATATGGAATGCCCTTGCGCTCGCAATAGGCAATGGCTTCGTCCTTGGTGGCGAAACGCAGGGTCAGTTGCTGCTTCATGTCGCCCGAACTGGTCCAGCCCATCAGCGGCTCGACCATTCTCGGCTGCTCGGGTTCGTAGTCGAGTTGCCATTCCCGGCTGTTGACATAGCCGGATTGCATCACGCTCTTGGCGGGTTTAAAAATACGTGCGGTCATGAGGTGCCGTGGCCTGCTCGTTCGGGTTTCGACAACAACCGGATGGGGGCGGGCGCTGGACGACTTGCCCGTCACGCGGCGAATCCGCCGGCCGGGAGCCGACAGTCCGCGCGTGGTGATGCTATAGTCCGTCCGCCGCCTTGTGACAATCTCGACAGGATATCGCCCTCGACAGGACATCGCCCCGACGGGGCACCGTACGCCGCCCACCCCGTTCCCTGCTCCATTTCCGGACCTCATTCACGGCGCTCATGGACATCCAAGCCACCCTGCCCCCGAGAGGCCGCGACCTGCGGCTCGACCTGTTTCGCGGCATCGCCAACTGGGCGATCTTCCTCGACCACATCCCGAACAACGCGGTGAACTGGATCACCACGCGCAATTACGGTTTCAGCGACGCCGCCGACCTGTTCGTGTTCATCTCCGGCTACACCGCCTCGTTCGTCTACGCCAAGATGATGCTGGACCGCGGCTTCGTGGTCGGCGCCACCCGCCTGTTCAAGCGGGTGTGGCAGCTCTACGTCGCCCACATCGTGCTGTTCGTCATCTACATCGCCGCCATCGGTTTCGTCGCCCAGCGTTACTACGACGTCGAGATCATCAACGAGTTCAACATCGCCGGCCTGCTCGAAAATCCGATCGGGACCCTGACCCACGGCCTGCTGCTGAGCTTCAAGCCGCTCAACCTCGACGTGCTGCCGCTCTACATCGTGCTGATGGCGTTCTTCCCGCCGGTGTTGTGGATCATGCTGCGCAAGCCCGACCTCACCATGCTGGCGTCGCTGTGCCTGTACTTTGCGGCCCGGCACTATGGCTGGAACCTGAGCGGCTATCCGGAAGGCGAATGGTATTTCAATCCGTTCACCTGGCAGGTGCTGTTCATGTTCGGCGCGTGGTTCGCGCTCGGCGGCGCCACCGCATCACGCGCCGTGATCTGGTCGCGGGGGCTGCTCTACCTCGGCGGGGCCTATCTGGTGTTCGCGCTGGTGATGACCATGGCCGGCCGCTTCCCCGAATTCGGCGCGCTGTTTCCGCAGTGGCTCTACGACGCCTTCAATCCCAACGACAAGACCTACCTCGCGCCCTATCGGGTGCTGCATTTCGTCATCATCGCGTTCTTCGTCACCCGCTTCCTGCCCAAGGAGTGGCCGGGACTCGAATGGCGCATTTTCAAGCCGGTCATCAAATGCGGCCAGCAGTCGCTCGCGGTGTTCTGCGTCGGCGTGTTCCTGTCGTTCGTGGCGCACTTCCTGCTCATCATGAGTTCGGGCTCATTCCTCGCGCAGGTCATCGTCAGCGTCGCCGGCATCTTCGCCATGACGGTGGTCGCCTATTACATTTCGTGGTCGAAGGATCAGGACAAGCCGCGCCCCAAGCCGGCCGCGCAAACGCCGGTCGAGCCGGCCGGTTAATTCCGCAACCCTGGCGCCTCGACGCCGGTGCGGGCGACGTATTCGGTGTAGCCGCCGCCGTACTGATGGACGCCGTCCGGCGTCAGTTCCAGCACGCGGTTGGACAGCGCGGCGAGAAAATGCCGGTCGTGCGAGACGAACAGCATGGTGCCCTCGTAATCGGCGAGCGCCGCGATCAGCATTTCCTTGGTCGCGATATCGAGATGGTTGGTCGGCTCGTCGAGCACCAGAAAGTTCGGCGGGTCGAACAGCATCAAGGCCATCACCAGCCGCGCCTTCTCGCCGCCCGACAGCACGCGGCATCGCTTCTCGATATCGTCGCCGGAAAAGCCGAAGCAGCCGGCGAGCGCGCGCAGCGAACCCTGCCCGGCTTGCGGAAACGCATCCTCCAGCGACTGGAACACGGTGCGCTCGCCGTCGAGCAGATCCATCGCGTGCTGCGCGAAGTAGCCCATCCTGACGCTGCCGCCGACCGCCACCGTGCCGACGTCCGGCTCGGTCGCGCCCGCCACCAGTTTCAACAGCGTCGATTTGCCGGCGCCGTTGATGCCCATCACGCACCAGCGCTCGCGGCGGCGCACCGCGAAGTCCAGATCCCGATAGATGGTGCGGCCGCCATAGCCCTTGTGGACGTTCTTCAGGCTGACGACATCCTCGCCTGAGCGCGGCGCGGGCGGAAAGTCGAACAGCACGGTCTGACGGCGGCGCGGCGGTTCGACGCGCTCGATCTTGTCGAGCTTCTTGACCCGGCTCTGCACCTGCGCGGCGTGCGAGGCGCGCGCCTTGAAGCGCTCGATGAACTTGATCTCCTTGGCGAGCATCGCCTGCTGGCGCTCGAACTGCGCCTGCTGCTGCTTCTCGTTCAAGGCGCGCTGCTGCTCGTAGAACTCGTAGTCGCCGGAATAGGTGGTGAGCGCACCGCCGTCGATCTCGACGATCTTGCCGACGATGCGGTTCATGAAGGCGCGGTCGTGCGAGGTCATCAGCAACAGGCCGTCATAATCTTTCAGGAACTGCTCCAGCCAGATCAGGCTTTCCAGATCGAGATGGTTCGACGGCTCGTCGAGGATCATGGCGTCGGGCCGCATCAGCAGGATGCGCGCCAGCGCCACGCGCATCTTCCAGCCGCCCGACAGCTTGCCGACGTCGCCCTCCATCATGTCCTGACTGAAACCAAGGCCGGCCAGCACCTCGCGGGCACGGCCGTCGAGCGCGTAGCCGTCGAGTTCCTCGAACCGCGCCTGCACCTCGCCGTAGCGTGCGATGATCTCGTCCATCTCGTCGGCGCGGTCCGGATCGGCCATCGCCGTCTCCAGTTCCTTCAGTTCGACCGCGACCGCGCTGACCGGCCCCGCGCCGTCCATGGTCTCGGCGACGGCGCTGCGCCCGGCCATCTCACCGACATCCTGGCTGAAGTAGCCGATGGTGATGCCGCGATCGACCGCCACTTGCCCCTCGTCGGGAAGGTCTTGCCCGGTGATCATGCGGAACAACGTGGTCTTGCCCGCGCCGTTGGGGCCGACCAGCCCGACCTTCTCGCCGCGCTGGAGCGCCACCGACGCCTCCACGAACAGGAGCTGGTGGCCGTTCTGCTTGCTGATGTTGTCGAGCCGGATCATTGTCTCACGCGTCGAGCGGAAGCGTGCGGCCTCCGCAACCATGTCATTGATGCTGTTGTGATTTGGTCGGGGCACGCGGATTCGAACCGCGGACCTGCAGTACCCAAAACTGCCGCGCTACCAGGCTGCGCTATACCCCGCTCTCGCCGCCGATCGCGGACGAGCCTTGCCGGCCCGCCCGCGTCGATGAACGCCCTCCGATACACGCTCCCGGCATTGCCAGCAAGCCGCGGCAGCGCGTTCAGCGCCCGTTGAACAGCGGGTGCGCGACCCGGTCGCCGGGCGCGATCCCGTATTTCTTCGCCGTTCCCGCGATCACTTCGAGGACGCCCTTCGCAAGCCCGCGCGAGGGAATGATGGCGGTCGATTGCGGCACCGTGTTCTCGGCGATGCGCAGGATGCGCCCGTCGGCGCGGATGAAGATCATGTCGAGCGGGATGAAGGTGTTCTTCATCCACATCGAGATTTCCTGCCCGGGGGAGAAGTCGAACAACATGCCGCGGCCGTCCGGCAATTCCTTGCGGTACATCAGCCCGGTGCGCTTCTCCTCCTCGGTGGTCGCCACCTCGACGGCGAAAACGTGGACGCCGGAGCGGGTGACGATTTCGAGCGTCTGCAATTCCGCCGCGCGCGCCTCGCCCAAAGCGGTCAGGCCGAACGCGGCGAGCGTCAGCACCAGCGCCAGAGTCCACCGTTTGGCGACGCCAACCCGCCGCTCGCACCATCGCGCAACCATTGCTCTCAATCCTCGGCCGGACGCGGATCGTCCACGGCGACGATAGGTAGCGGCTTTTGCGCCAAGCGCAACCGCGAGCGACAGTACGCTCCCGGAGCTTGACGGGGTTGTGAATGGCGAGGCTGTGAACGATCCGGCCGCACCGGCTTCGGCGTCGATACGCCGCGCGGGCCGGCGTCGGCTCCCGGTTAGTGCGAGGCCAGCCCCGACGGCCCGGTTTCGGGGTGGATTTCCGCCGCCATCATCCCCTTGGAGCCGGGCCCGAACCGCACCAGCACGTACTGGCCGGGGCGCAGCTCGGTCATGCCGTAGCGGCGCAGCGTCTCCATGTGGACGAAGATGTCCGGGGTGCCCTCGCCGCAGGTGACGAAGCCGAAACCGCGCAGGCGGTTGAACCACTTCACCTGCGCGCGCTCCAGCCCGCTGGTCGGGGTGACGCTGACATGGGTGCGCGGCGGCAGCATCTGCGCCGGATGCACGGCGGTCGATTCATCCATCGAGACGACGCGGAACGCCTGAAAGCCTTTCTGCCGCTGCACGCATTCGCAGACGATGCGGGCGCCCTCATAGGCGGTCTGGTAGCCGTCGCGGCGCAGCACCGTGACGTGCAGCAGCACGTCGGCCGACCCGCCGTCCGGCACCACGAAGCCGTAGCCCTTGGAGGCGTCGAACCACTTGATGACGCCGCGAACCTCGACCAGCTTGTTGGGATCGCCGAGGTCCGCGAACGGGTCCAGCGTCGTGCTCCGGCCATCGGCGAAGGTTCGGCCCTCGGTGATGAAGCCGTCGGACGACAGTGTCCTGCTCCCCCCGCTCGCCGGCCTGCCAAATTGCTTGGACTCAAATCCGTCCGACCCCATGACCCCGGACCCCGTACGTGCTGAAAATTTCGGCGACGCCGCCCTGCCGACAACGCGCTCGCGACTCCCTGGTTCGCAAGGACGTGAGCGCCTTCGCGAATCTCCTGATTCGACGATAGCATTCTCGCGCAGGTGGCAAAGACAAAAAAGCCGCTCGTTGACGATCTATAAACAATCTTGCGTCCAGCGAATCCCGTGCACGCCGATTCCGCGACGCTTCAACGCGGCAATGCCGCTCGGCGGAGATCAATTGCCGACGAACGGTCCCAGCGTCTCGCCGATGTCGTGACGGATCACCAGATCGGCGTCGTCGTCCTGCTCGGTCGGCTCCCTGTTGATGATGACGAGACGCGCGCCCGCGTTCTTCGCCAGCAGCGGCATTCCGGCGGCGGGCCACACCACCAGCGACGAGCCGATCACCACGAACAGGTCGCAGCCGCGCGCCAGTTCGCCGGCGCGACGCATCGCGTCTTCCGGCATCGGCTGCCCGAACGAGATGGTGGCGGTCTTCACCGCGCCGCCGCAGACCTCGCACACCGGCGCGCGTCCGCTGTCCTCGAAGCGCGCTTTCGCCCAGACCAGATCGTGGTGCTGGTCGCACATGATGCAGCGGGCATAGGTGGTGTTGCCGTGCAATTCCACCACGTCGCCGGCCGCGATTCCCGATGCCTGATGCAGGTTGTCGATGTTCTGGGTGATGACGCCCGGCACCTTGCCGGCGCGGTACAGCGCGGCCAGCGCCCGGTGCCCGCGCCCCGGACGCGCCGCCGCGAACGTCGGCTCCATGGCGAACCGCCGCCGCCACGATTCGTCCCGCGCCTCTTGGCTCGCGACGAACTCGTCGTAGGGGATCGGCCGGTTGCGAGTCCACAGCCCGCCCGGCGAGCGGAAATCGGGAATGCCGCATTCGGTGGAGATGCCGGCGCCGGTGAACGGCACGATGGCGGTGGCGGCCGCGATCATCTCGCCCAGCCGCTCGACGCCGCTTTGCAGGTCGGGTGCAATCATGTCGGTCCGATTCCGATAAAGGCTATCGCGTTCGAACCGGGATGTTATCGCAAATGCCGCGCGCGCACGACCGTCGCGAATCCGTGTTCCGGGTTCTACTTCGCGAGATGACGGCGGACGGCGGCGACCGAAGGACCGACCTCACTGACGGCGGTGACCAGTTCCTGCTGCGTGACGTTCAGCCGCCCGGCCCAATAGCTCGCCGAGCCGGGATCGTCGAGGTCAATCGCCTGCGGGGGGCGAAGACCGTGATCGGCCGCCAGAACCGCGGACACTGGCACGAGCGTAATCATGCGACCAAGACTACCCGCCCCCACCGCCGCGCCAAAGCGCCTCCATCGCAAGCCGTTAACAAAGTCTTATCGGGAACCGCGCGCAAACCGCACCGGCGCGGCTCGATATCGGGCGCGAAAGCTCCTACATATTCCGCCCGGATGAGACAGAACCCGCCACGACATCTGGAGAACCGAAATGCGCTACCTGCACACCATGCTGCGTGTCCGCGACCTCGACGCCGCGCTCAAGTTCTATCGCGACGCGCTGGGGCTGAAGGAAGTGCGCCGCGTCGATAACGACAAGGGGCGCTTCACGCTGGTTTTCCTCGGCGCGCCCGGCGACGACGATCTGATCCGGCAGAGCGCGGGCCGCGGCGCGCCGCTGGTCGAACTCACCTACAACTGGGATGAGGAAAAATACGGCGAGGACCGTTTCTTCGGTCACCTCGCCTACGAGGTCAACGACATCTACGCGGTCTGCGAGCGGCTGATGAAGCTCGGCGTCACCATCAACCGGCCGCCACGCGACGGCCAGATGGCGTTCGTCCGCTCGCCGGACCTGCATTCGATCGAGCTTCTACAAGCGGGCGAGGCCAGGCCGCCGCAGGAGCCGTGGGCCTCGATGCCAAACACCGGGCATTGGTAATACATAGCGTTTTCGAGCGAAGCATGTCCTCGGGCTTGACCCGAGAATGGAATTCGCTTGGCGTGAAGAAAGCGCGTGAAAACAAAAATCCGGAGTCTTTCACCGTTTCGATGAGACGGTGAATAACTTCAGGTGGGAACCGGACGCCGCCGGCGACGTTGCCTCAATGACCAACAACTGAGGAGATCGTCATGGGGCGCAGCGTTTTGTTGTGGCTTTTGGGAGTGCCGATTCCCATCATCATTCTTATATGGCTGTTCATGCGCTGAGCAGCCTTGCGCCGCGCACACGCGATTCAGTTGAGGCTTCGCTCCAGCCACAGCACGCCGACGATGATGGCCAGCGTGATCGCGGTGGCCACCGCGCGCCGGGTCCAGTTCATGCCCTGGCCGAACCACCACAGCAGCGCGCAGCACATGATGACCGGAACGATGATATCGAGCCGCATGATGTCCCTGCCCGTGCCTGCGCGCCGCTTTAGCGCGCCCGGCCGCCGACGCCGATACTGACCGAGCCGCCGATCCGCACGCAGGTATCGGAGCCCTCGGTCCTGACGAAACCGGGACCGAACTCTGCGCATGACGCCGGCGTCCGCGTTCGCGACAGCGGCTTCTCTGTCGTCTTGGGCTTCTCCACCGTCTTGCCCACGGCCGCACCTGGCCGGCGGCCGCTATCCGGCTGCGCCAACGCCATCGGCGCTGCAACCACTGTTGCGAACATGACGATTGCTGCAACCCTGCCCACGAACCGGTTTCCGCTTTTCGGAGTCATGCCGTGAAACTGTTGGCGCTCCCTAGCGGAATCGAACCGCTCTCTCCACCGTGAAAGAGTTCTATATCTGACCATCATCGTCCATACATATTCTGAAAAGCACAATAAATGCAATGGCATTTATCATACAAGGCCGTACGTTTCCATTGACGTCTACCGCCAGATATTGGACATTTGTTGGACAAAGATACTGTTGAACCGTTGCATGGTGACAAATGGCCCGCACGATCCGCGACGCAACACTCGATAGCCGCACGGCCCGAAGCCGCCTGAAAGCTCGCGGGAAACCGTACTATCGATCACTGGAGCCCGGTCTGCACTTGGGCTACCGGAGGCCCCGCAGCGGCGCCGGTAAGTGGGTCGTTCGGCATTACATTGGCGATCAAAGCTATGAGGTCGAAACGCTGGCAACGGCAGACGATTTCTCGGACGCTGACGGCGACGCGATTCTGAGCTTTCCACAGGCACAGGTTCTTGCGCGCCAACGGATGGTTTCGCGCGCGCGCAGCGCTGCCGGCAAGTCCGGCCCCCTCACCGTGCAACGGGCTATGGAAAGCTATCTCGAATTTCTCGAGACCAACCGCAAGTCGGCTGACTTTTCCCGATACGCGGCCGACGCTTTTATTTTGCCAGTTCTTGGCGACGCCGAGGTCGATTCCCTTACGACGGATCAGCTGCGGAAATGGCACAACGGCCTTGCCAAGAGCGGCGCGCGGATCCGCACCAAGGAAGGCAAGAAACAGCGCTTCAAGGAAATCGTGGACCAGGCGGAACATCAACGCCGACGGAAATCGACCGCCAATCGCATTCTAACCATCCTGAAGGCGGCATTGAACCGCGCGTGGCGCGACGGAAAGGTGGCCAGTGACAGCGCCTGGCGGCGCGTAGAGCCGTTTGAGAACGTAGAGGTCGCCCGCGCGCGATATCTTGCGCTCGCTGAGGCTACCAGGCTGATCAATGCCAGCGCTCCGGACTTTCGCCGGATTGTCCGCGGTGCGCTTGAGACCGGAGCGCGCTACGGCGAACTGTGCGCCCTCACCGTCGCAGACTTCAATTCTGACAGCGGCACGATCGCCGTGCGCCAGTCAAAATCCGGCAAGCCTCGTCACATCGTGCTGACCGACGACGGCATCAGTTTCTTCAAGTCCATCACGGCAGGCCGTACCGGCAGCGAGTTCATGTTTGTCAAAGACGATGGCAGCGCGTGGCTTCGCTCACACCAGGCTCAACCGATGGCCGAAGCCAACGAGCGCGCCAAGATTGATCCTCCAATCAATTTCCATGGTCTCCGCCACACCTGGGCAAGCCACGCCGTGATGAACGGCGTGCCGTTGCTCGTGGTCGCCAAGAACCTCGGCCACAGCGATACCCGCATGGTCGAACGGCATTATGGACACCTTGCTCCGTCGTTCGTGGCGGACGCGATTCGGGCTGGCGCGCCACGTTTTGCCGCCCCTCAAGATGAAAAGATTATCGCGCTACAACAATAGCTTACGTCATTCTTCTCATAGGTTAGATTGCGAAACTTCGAAGACGCAGCTATATCACTATAGCCTTGGAGGGTTCCTAGCTGTCCAAATCGATAAGGATTGTCTCACATGAGCAACGCGGCCCCTGGGGTAACCGGACGGAAAGCTTACAGCGTCGACGAATTCTGCCTAAATCACGGAATCAGCCGGGCCTCGTACTACAACCTTCGAAAGGCTGGGCGCGGCCCCCAGGAGATGAAGGTCGGAGCGCGAACGCTGATTTCCGACGAGGCGGCGACTGCCTGGCGCCGCCGCATGGAAGCTGAAACAAACATTGCGTGATTGTCCGGAACGCACAACCGGCCGCCTAAGGTGGGGCGACCGGCTTCGGTAATCTGCGATCTCGACAGTCGCGAGAATATCGAGGCAGCCAACCTCCGTAAGCCCGGGCAGTCCACGAACGGCGTGCGGACCTATTCCGCGACGCCTGAGTGGCCTGCGCTGCGCGACGCGGCCTCCTGGGACGGCGAAGCCGTGCCGGAGCGCCGGTGGCTGGTAAGAGACCGGATCCCGCTGGGTGCCGTTTCCCTGCTCGGCGGCGACGGCGGCACCGGCAAGACGTCCATCGCCCTGCAGCTGGCGGTCGCGACCTCTCTTGAGGCCGACTGGCTCGGCAAGGACGTCGAAGCACCGGGTCCAGTCATCTTCCTTTCAGGCGAAGAAGACGAGGACGAAGTTCACCGGCGGCTCGGCGCGATCTTGTCAGCGCAAGGTCGAGGCTTCCGCGATTTGCGGGGGCTCTATCTTTTGTGCGTCACGGAACGGGAGGCCACCCTGGCGGCCGCCGACCGATCGGGGCTGGTCAAGCCCACAGCGCTCTACGACCATCTACTCGACCACGCCGCACGTATCGAACCCTCGCTGATTGTGATCGAGTCATCCGCGGACGTCTTCGCCGGCGACGAGAACGATCGCGGTCAGGTCAAACAGTTCGTCAATCTCCTGCGACATCTCACGCGGCCCAGTGACGCCGCCGTCCTGCTGATAAATCACCCCAGTCTGACCGGCCTCTCATCTGGAAGCGGCACCTCCGGCAGCACCTCCTGGAACAACTCGGTCCGGAGCCGGCTCTATTTTTCGCAGAGGGTCGATAAGGAACAGCCCGACCGCGATCTGCGCGAGCTCAAGATCATGAAGGCCAATTACGGGCCCGCCGGCGAGGTCATCCAGTTGCGGTGGCAACACGGTGTGTTCGTTGCGGCCGACGGAGCTCCGGCGCCGGAGAAGATCGCGGCGCAGTCCGTCGTCGACGAAACATTCTTGCGGATCCTCGACAAGCGCATCGCCCAGGGGCGGCCGGCGCGTCCATGGAGCGGTCGTGGCTACGCACCTGCGGAATTCGCGAAAGATCCGGAGGCCGGTGGAATAAGGCGGCAGGCATTCGAGGCCGCAATGAACCGACTGCTCGATGCCGGGTGCATCAGCATTATCGAAACCGGGCCGCCGTCCGCTCGGCGCGCCCATATCGAACGAACTCAGGGAGGATTGGATGTTTGAAGTCGCTCTCACCGGACGCCTGGGCAATGATGCTGAACTTCGCATCTCGAAAGCCGGCAAACCGTTCCTCGGAGTCAATGTCGCGACCGGCAGCGGCGAGCAGACCACGTGGGTCCGGGCCACTGTCTTCGGTGATCGCGCTGCAGCGCTCGCTCCTACGCTCAAGAAAGGGGCAAGCGTTTACGTCGAAGGTCGCTTCGCGGTCGACAAATGGATCGGCAAGGACGGCGCCGAGCGCACCGGCTTTTCTGTCGTCGCATCCAAGATAGAGCTTTGCGAGATCGGCCGCCAACGCTCCAGGAAGCGAGAACACGCCAGCGTCACGACCACCGCCGCCGCAAACAATAAGCAATCGTCAGCCAATCCGACACCAGACCTCGATGACGACCTTAACGACCTTCCGTTTTAGAGTCCCTTTTCTGGGATCAGTTCACAGGCTGCGATCACCCCTGCGATCGCCCTATATCGCCTGCGATCACCCCTAATATCATCTATACGATCACCCCTGCGATGATCTGCGATCACCCCTATGATCGGCCTGTTCGATCACCCCCCATACCCCCCTACGATCGCAGGTGCGTCGGTCGGGCCTTTGAGGGCCCTCCCGCACCTGTCAAATCGCAACGTGGCATCCCTCAATTCGAGCACTGCCTTTCGGAGCCGCTGCGGCCTCAAGCCGCCAAGCGGCGGTCAGTGCGATAGTGAATGCGTCTGATTGTGACCGCCGACGCAAAAGTCTTTCCTCCGCGTTTTAGTTCTTGCGTGCGGCGATCGATTGAAAAGTGATGCCCAATTTCGACTTTCAACCTTCGCAGGGTGAAATAAAAACACGTATGGATTTCTGTAGACGCTGCGCTGCAATGACTTTTTGAATTCGCGCTGGCATCATGTCCAACAGCTGAACAATAAGAGCTGCCGGAATGCCCGTTGATCGTCACACCGCCGCGCGCTGCTCGGCAAATAATCGCAGTGCGGTCAGCAACGGCTCGCGCCTGCTCGATGGCATTGACGGTCGCAGCGCACAGGCGCGACGCTTCCGCGATCTCTGCCGGAGCTATGAAGCTGAGATCGGCGGTGCGGTGAGCGCGGTCGAGCGCGATATGATCCGGCAGGCGGCAGCTCTCACGTTGCGCTCGGAGCAGATGCAAGCGGCCATCGTCAACGGCGAGGCAATCGATAGCGATCAGATCGTCCGCATCAGCGGTGCTGCAAAACGCGCTCTCGACAGTATCAGGGCCAAGGCCACGAAGCGAAAGGCGGTCGAGCCTGTCACCGATCTGCAGGCCTATTTGGCCTCGAAGGCGGAGGCCGGAGCCCCATGACGATCACCCTCGCCGCTGCCATGCGGGACGTCAATTTGCTGGGTGCCCCGTTCCAAGCACCGACGTTCTGGCCCTGGCACTGCGTTGCGAAAGTGATCTCGGGCGAGCGGCTCGACAAACGCGAAGCCGAGCTCTTCCGACAATGCACCGGGCGCACAAAGCTTCCGAGCGGTCCCGTTCGCAATCTCATTCTGCTCGTCGGCCGAAGGGGTGGAAAGGATCGCTTCATGTCGGCGGTGGCAATCTATCGAGCTGCTCTAGCTGCCAAGTGGCACGAGATCATGTCCCCCGGCGAGTTGGCGGTCGGGCTGCTCCTCGGTGCCGATAAGAAGCAGGCGCGTATTCTGCGTCGATACTGTCAGGGCCTCCTCGCCGCTCCGATGCTGAAAGCGCTGGTTTCGCGCAACGTCGACGAGGTGATCGAGTTTCGTAACGGCGCCGCCCTGGAGATCGCAACCAACGACGCCGAGTTGGTACGAGGCCGCAGCGCGATTGCAGTGCTTGGGACCGAATGTTGTTTCTGGGTCACCAACGCGGCATCAGCCTCAAACGACGAGGAGGTCGTCGGCGCGGCAGAGCCGTGCATGGCGATGTGTCCGGATGGCGGCCTGCTACTCATGGCGTCGTCCGTCTATCGAAAACGCGGCTACATGCACCGCCGCTGGAAAGAGCTTCACGGCAATGACGATGCCGAGGATATCTGCTGGCTCGCGCCCAGCCGCGTGATGAACCGTGCCCTGCCAGCCGACGTCGAGACCAAAGCGATGAGGCAGGATCCGCAGCGCGCAAAAGCGGAGTTCGGCTCGCAGTGGCGTGAGGATGTGTCCGACTTCCTCCCGATCGATATACTCGAGGCCGCGACCGATTTTGGAGTGCGCGAACGGTCACCGCTCAGAAACGTGAAGTACTATGCGTTCGTCGACGCCGCCGGCGGCACCGGTAAGGATGCGTTCTCGATCGCCATCGCTCACCGCGATCCGGACGGCACGGCTGTTCTCGACTTTCTCCGAGAACGCAAACCCCGGTTTGTGCCCGCCGCCGTCGTGAAAGAGTATGCGGAAATTCTCAGGCTCTATCGCATCTCGTCAATCAAGGGCGACCGCTACTCTGCGGGCTGGAACGCCGATGAGTGGGGACGCGCCGGCATAAATTACGAGGCAAGCGAGCAGACGAAGTCCGAGCTCTATCTCGCCGCCCTCCCGATGCTCTTGTCCGGCCAGGTGCGGCTGCTCGATGTGCCGGTGCTACGCCAGCAATTCGCCAGCCTTGAGCGGCGAGTGCATTCGAGCGGTCGTGAAAGTGTCGACGACAACGGATCAGCGTCCGCCAATGATGACCTGAGCAACGCGGTTGCCGGCGCCATCGTTCAAATATCCAGCCACCCTGCCCCGCTGATCGTGTCGAGTGAAGTTCTCGCTCGTTCCGCGCAATCCGTGCCGCGGCGATCGTCCGGTCGCCGTCCACCAACATTTTTCCGATAGGAAAGGAAACGAAAATGCGCGTTCCTATGCCGAGCCCGCGAGGGACCAACGTCGAGAAGCTGTACATCGACTGGCCGCTCAACGGAGCCGCCTACGACGAAAAACTTCCGGCCGACGCTGCGGCAGCTCTGCTCACATTTCTCACGCCGAAGCTGACGGAGGAGGACCTCGCCGAATTCTGCAGGCTTGCTGGGATCGATCGCGGAATGTCGATGGACCGCCGCCGACGATATGCGGCCGACGGGAAGCTGCGAATGCCGGTTGCGGACTACGTTCGCGCAACCGCCTTTCTGAGCCATCGGCTCACTGCTCGCGACTATGACTTCGCCAGTAAGCGTCTCGCCGTCGACGCCGCCGTTGTTGCTCGTCGCAGCCGGCGCGTCACATCACATCCATCTGAGAGCACCCAGCATGACAGTTTGCAATCTGCGCTCCGCGGCCAAATGGGCCAGGATGCAAGGATCTTCGCGGAATCGGAAATGTATTCCGTGCAAGCGAAACGTCAGGCGCTTGACACAAGATCACCGACGAGCGCCGACGCCAAGAGCTTCGCCGAGCGCTTCCCGCACGCGGCCAGGATCAAGGTCTCCTACTGACATGTCCGGCCCGTCGATCGTCAAATTCTCGGCCGCGTCCATCCACGACGCCACCGAGATTCCGCGCGTACGCGCCCGCCGCAATGATCTGCGCATGTCTCTTCCCGCGGAGTTCGGAAGAGCGTTTGCGGATCTCGAC
>JBASBO010000065.1:0-5394 GCA_049651165.1 Xanthobacteraceae bacterium
GCACCAGCCAGGCCACCACGCCGATCAGCACCAGAACGACGACGAATGCGATAAAGAATGTCAGCGGTGTCTGCATTGATCCATCCCCGGCGCAACCCGCGATTCCCGCGAGAATCGCCGCCTGCGCAAGCCCCACGATACAACAAATAGCGAACGGAGCGTGAGTCGGCCGCTATCGGTTCTTGCCCCCGGACAGGATCCGCCCGCCCATGGTCCTCATTAACCCAAGACCTTGACCAACCAAAACGGGTTTCCGGGGGCGGGCGTTCCATCGCCGGTGGCGGCCCGGCGGCCGGGTTTGCCGGGATCGGCTCGGGGACCTCGGAAAAGGGCCGGCAATCATTCGATTCAAGCTCGGCGGGAATTTGCCGGCCGATCTTAACCGCTCGTTAACCATGACGCGGCAAATTCTGCCTACCCGCCGGCCAAGCGCCGCCGCGCGGCGAGGACCTGAGACGATGGCCATCAACGATCTTCCGATGCTGTCCGCGTTGCGGGCCAAGATGCAGTGGCATCAGGAGCGCCAGCGCGTGCTGGCCGAGAACATCGCCAATTCCGACACGCCGGGCTTTCGGCCGCGCGATCTGGTGGAGCCGAAATTCGCTCCCAACGGTCTGCCGCCGCCGGGCGCCGCGGGCGGGCCGCTGGCGATGACGCGCACCAGCGTCAGCCACATGGCGGCAGCGGGCGGCGCGCCGAGTTTCCCGCAGGACCGCAAGGTCGGCTACGAGACGCGGCCCGCCGGCAATGCCGTCAACCTTGAGGACGAGATGCTGAAAGTCTCGGCCAACCAGATGGACTACGCGGCGGCGACCTCGCTCTACAGCCGCAGCCTCAATTTGTTGAAGACCGCGATCGGCAAGCGCTGATCGGCCGGCGGCGATTTAAGGAGATCCCACGATGGCTGACGAGGGAATGGACTTCATCCGGTCGATGAGCATCGCCACCTCCGGGCTGCGGGCGCAGGCCGGGCGGATGCGGGTGATCTCGGAAAACATCGCCAACGCCGATTCCACCGCGCAGACCGCGGGCGGCGATCCCTACCGCCGCAAGGTGCCGACCTTCTCCTCGACGCTCGATCGCACGCTGGACGCGCGCGTGGTGGCGCTCGGCCGTATCCGCCCCGACAATTCCTCCTTCCGCGTCAAGCACGAGCCCGGCAACCCGGCCGCCGACGCCGCCGGCAACGTCAAGTATCCCAACGTCAATCCGGTGATCGAGATGACCGACATGCGCGACGCGCAGCGGTCCTACGAGGCCAACCTCAACATCATCAGCGCCACGCGGCGGATGATCCAACGCACCCTCGACATTCTCAAAGCCTGATTTCAAGGAGCCATCGCCATGGCATCGCCCACCGCCGCCGCCAACGCCTATGCCAGCCTCGCCAAGATGATGACCGAAGCCGCGAGCGGCGTCGGCAAGACCGCCGACGCTTCCGGCCCCTCGTTCGGCGCGCTGCTCAAGGAGGCGGTCGGCGGCGTGATGGAGGCCGGCCGCAAGTCCGACGCGCAGACGGTGGCGATGGCCAGCGGCAAGGCCAACGTCATGGACGTGGTGACGGCGGTGGCCGAGACCGACGTCGCCGTCTCGACGCTGGTGTCGGTGCGCGACCGCGTGATCCAGTCCTACGAGGACATCATGCGGATGCCGATCTGACGGAAATGTTTGGGCGAAGGCGCAACATGAAGATCGTCGTCCCCGCGCAGGCGGGGACCCATACGCCGCAGCGGTTCGGTTCCATCATCTGATGCGAAGTTATTTCATGACAGGCAAGGCCAGGGGTTATGGGTCCCCGCCTGCGCGGGGACGACGCGAAGTGCAACGCCACGGGAACGATCATGAACGGCGCTGAAACCCTCGACATCGCGCGCGATGCGGTCTGGACCATCATCGTGGTCGCGGGGCCGATGCTGGTGGTCGGCCTTTTGGTCGGCGTCGTCATCTCGCTGGTGCAGGCGCTGACGCAGATTCAGGAGCAGACGCTGGTGTTCGTGCCCAAGATCATCGCCATGCTGGTGACGCTGGTGCTGGCGCTGCCGTTCATGGCGGACGCGCTGCACGCCGAGATGATGCGGATTTCGTCGCGAATCATCGGCGGGTAAAGCATGGTGCGGCGATGCGCATCGACCTGTCGTTCCTGCCCGCCTATGCCGCCGCCTTCATGCTGGTGTTCGCCCGCGTCGGCGCCATGGTGATGCTGCTGCCGGCGCTGGGCGAAATGAACATCCCGGTGCGGATCAAGCTCGGCATCGCGCTGCTTCTGACCGCGATCGTGCTGCCGCTGCACCGCGCCGCCTTCCATGTCGACATGCAGTCGCTGGCGCCGATGGCGGTGCTGATGGTGCAGGAGATCTTCATCGGCATCGTGCTCGGCGCGATCGCGCGGATGACGCTGGCGGCGCTGCAAGTGGCCGGCTTCATCGTCGCCCAGCAACTGGGACTCGGATTCGTCACCGCGGTCGATCCGACCCAAGGCCAGCAGGGCGTGCTGGTCGGCAACTTTCTGGCGCTGCTCGGCATCACCTTCCTGTTCGCCACCGACAGCCACTATCTGGTGATCGCCGCGCTCAGCCAGAGCTACGACATCTTCGCGCCGGGCGCAGTGATGCCGAGCGGCGACGTCGCGGCGCTGGCGGTGCGCGCCTTCGCAGGCGCCTTCAAGATCGGCGTGCAGCTTGCCGCGCCGTTTCTGGTGTTCGGGCTGGTGTTCAACATCGGGCTCGGCATTCTGGCGCGGCTGATGCCGCAGATGCAGGTCTATTTCGTCGGCGTGCCGCTCTCGATCCTGTTCGGTTTGCTGATCCTGCTGATGGTGCTGGCGGCGATGATGGGGGTGTTCCTCGATTACTTCACCGGCGTCATGCACGACCTGACGCCAAGGAGCTAAGCTGACGTGGCCGACGAGAACGACGGCGCAGAAAAGACAGAAGACCCGACCCAAAAGCGGTTGGACGATGCGCTCGAGCGCGGCGACGTCGCCAAGAGCCAGGAGGTCAACACCTGGTTCATGATCGCCGGCGCGGCGCTGGTGCTGGCGTCGTTCGCCGGCTCGATCGGCAGCGGCTTGCAGACGCCGCTGCGCAACCTGCTTGCCAATTCGTGGATGATCCGCACCGACGGCCAAAGCCTGCTGGCGCTGGTGCGCGACCTCGAATATGTGCTGATCGTCACGCTCGGCGTGCCGTTCCTGCTGCTGGCGCTGGCGGCGATCGCCGGCAACATGATCCAGCACCGGCTGGTGTGGTCCGGCGAGTCGCTCAAGCCGAAGCTCAGCAAGCTGTCGCCGCTGGCGGGCGCAAAACGCATCTTCGGCAAGCAGGCGGCGGCGAATTTCGCCAAGGGCCTGTTCAAGGTGATCGCGCTCGGCGCGGTGATGGCCATGGTGCTGTGGCCGGACCGCTTCCGTTTCGACGCCATGGTGCGCTCCGACGTGACGACGATCCTCGGCACCACGATGACGCTGACGCAGCGCCTGCTCACCGCGACGGTGGCGATGCTGGCGCTGGTGGCGATCGCCGACTTCTTCTTCCAGTACCGGCAGTGGTTCGAGAAGCAGAAGATGTCGTTGCAGGAACTGAAGGAGGAGTTCAAGCAGTCCGAGGGCGACCCGCACGTCAAGGGTCGCATCCGTCAGTTGCGCCACGCCCGCATGAAGAAGCGGATGATGGCGGCGGTCCCCAACGCCTCGGTCGTCATCACCAACCCGACCCACTATTCGGTCGCCTTGCGCTACGAGCGCGGCATGGCCGCGCCGGTTTGCGTCGCCAAGGGCGTCGACGTGCTGGCGTTCCGGATCAGGGAGGTGGCGAAGGAGCACGACATTCCGCTCGTCGAGAACGTGGCGCTGGCGCGCGCGTTGTACGCGACGGTGGAGATCGACGGCGAAATCCCGGTCGAGCACTACCACGCGGTGGCGGAGATCATTGGCTATGTGATGGGGCTCAAGCGCGGCCTCGCCGGGCGGCCGGCGTGAGCCGGCGCGGCGGCCGGAAAGCCGCGTATTCGCGGGGATTAAGTGTAGGATGACCTTGCGCGCGGCGGGGCGATTCGGGCACTCAGGAGGCGGCGTCCGCCCCGTCCGGGTTCCGGTTCGCGGCCGGGATGCGGCTTTCGCACTTACGATCCTAGAGTCTTTTATTTGCGCATGATCTTGTCCGAAAACCGGTTTCCACTTTTCGGGATCATGCTCTGGCACAGGTTGCGCATCGTTTCATGACCAGCCCCTCCGACCATCCGCCGCCGTCCGACGCCAGTCCGGCCGAGCCGGTGGGGCGCAGCGGCAGCATCGTTCTGGTGCTGCTGGTGGCTGGCGCGATCGTCGCGGCGGCGGTCGCCTTCATGCTGCTCGGCAAGACCCAGGCGCAGCCCTACATCCTCGGGCTGCTCGCGGTGCTGGCGATGGTCGGCCTGTTCGGCCTGTTCGCTTTCGCGGCGGGGATCATCCGCGTCGCCGACCGCTCGACCGACAATCCGATCATGCGGCCGATCGCCGACCATGCCTTCGACGGCATCGCGGTGACCGACGCGCGCGGCTCCATGGTCTATGCCAACGCCGCCTACCGGGCGCTGACCGGAGCGACCTCGGCGCAGGACGTGCGGCCGGTGGAGCGGGTGTTCATCGGTAACCCGGACGTCTCGGAAGCCGTGTTCCGCCTGCTCAAGGCGTCGCGCGAGGGCAAGCGGCTGCAAGAGGAGGTGCGGGTCGCGGGCGCCGACGGCGGCCCCGGCCGCTGGCTGCGGATGCGGGTGCGTCCGCTCGACGCGGGCGACAAGCGCAACGCGAAATTCTCGGTGTGGTCGATCGCCGACATCACCCGCGACCGCGAGCGGCAGGAGGACGTGTTTCAGGAATTGCAGCACGCCATCGAGTATCTCGATCATGCGCCGTGCGGCTTCTTCTCGGTCGATGCGCAGGGCGAACTGGTCTACGTCAACGCCACGCTCGCCAACTGGCTCGACCACGATCTGGCCGAGATCGGCTCCGGCGGCATGAAGCTCGGCGACATCGTCGCCGGCGACGGCGCGGCGCTTCTGACCTCGATCGTGCCGGCCCCCGGCGAGGTCAGGACCGAGGTGTTCGACGTCGACCTCAAGATGCGCAACGGCCGCACCATGCCGGCGCGGCTTTATCACAAGCTGGCGTTCGGCGCGGACGGCACGCCCGGAGCCTCGCGCACGCTGGTCATCAGTCTGGCGCGCAACGAACGCTCCGATCCGCAGCGCAACGCCGACGTGCGCTTCATGCGCTTCTTCGATCACACGCCGATGGCGATCGCCACCGTCGACAAGGCCGGCGCGATCGTGCGCGCCAACGCGCGCTTCGCCAAGCTGGCGCAGGGGCTCAAGCCCGGCGCGGCGAGCAGCGCCTCGATCCTCGACGCCGTCAACGAG
>JBASBO010000066.1:0-12674 GCA_049651165.1 Xanthobacteraceae bacterium
AGACCGCGCGCATGGTGCAGCAGGTGCTGCAGCGCTACAAGTCGCTTCAGGACATCATCGCCATTCTCGGCATGGACGAACTGTCGGAAGAGGACAAGCTCACCGTCGCCCGTGCGCGCAAGGTGGAGCGCTTCCTGTCGCAGCCGTTCCACGTCGCCGAGGTGTTCACCGGCTCGCCGGGCAAGTTCGTCGATCTCGCCGACACCATCAAGGGCTTCCGCGATCTGTGCGAAGGCCGCTACGACCATCTGCCGGAAGCGGCGTTCTACATGGTCGGGACCATCGAGGAAGCGGTCGAGAAGGGCAAGAAGCTCGCCGCCGAAGCGGCGTAAGCCGATCCGCGAAGCTGCGCCGTCACTCTGAGGTGCGAGCGCAGCGAGCCTCGAAGGGTGACGTCATGTTATCCTTCGAGGGCCGCAAGAGCGGCCACCTCAGGATGACGATTGTGCGTTTTGGCGAAGGCTGACCATGGCAACTTTTCACTTCGATCTCGTGTCTCCTGAAAAGCTCGCCTTCTCCGGCGAGGTCGATCAGGTCGATGTTCCCGGCATCGAGGGCGATTTCGGCGTGCTCGCCGGCCATGCGCCGGTGGTCGCCGTGGTGCGGCCGGGGATCCTCACGATCATCACCGGCTCGACGCGGCAGAAGGTCATCGTGCTGGGCGGCCTCGCCGAAGTTTCCGAGAAGGGCCTGACGGTGCTGGCCGACGTCGCGACCTCGATGGAGGAACTCGACCGCGCCGCCTTCGCCAGCCAGATCGACGAGATGGAGGAGAAGCTCAAGAACGGCGAGCCGGGCCATGAGCTTGACCGTGAGATCGAGCGGCTCGATCACTTCAAGAGCATCCAGACCCAGCTCAACTCAACCGCGATGCACTGAGGAGTCGGCGCTGACCCTGGGTCAGTGCTGGCGGCCGGGTCATCGACACTGGACCATCGATATCCGTCAGGGGATCAAGGGCGCGCGGGCAGATCCGCCGGCCCCTTCATCGTCTCTCCACTTCACTCGAAAACACGATCGCAAACCTCTCTTGCAAAAGGCGCCGTTGGCGGTCATTGAGAGGGCGTCCGGAGGGATGGCCGAGTGGCTTAAGGCGCACGCTTGGAAAGCGTGTGTGCGGGAAACCGTACCGTGGGTTCGAATCCCACTCCCTCCGCCACACTGTTTCGTTCTACAAGTTGCATGTTCTGATCGGGCCAAGGCCGGGTCAAGGCGCTGTCGGGGCGAGCCAGCGATCCGCGCGCTGCATTCTCCAGGTTCGGCTCGCCGTCGTCGCTGCCGCGACATCAATCCCGCTTCGCCCGGTTGTTCGCCTTTCGCTCGGGCGGGGCGGTTGCGGCGAGAATGTTGCGTGCCTGGGTGCTTCCTGCCTTCGCGGCCTTTGCAAGCAGCTTTCGTGCTTCCCGGATATCCTTGCGGCCGCCGATGCCGTTGGCGTAGCATCGCGCCAGATTAACGGTGGCTTCCGGATCGCCCATGTTCGCGCTTTTCTCATAGAGCATCCGGGCGCTGCGGGCATCCGCGGCGACGCCGAGTCCTTTTTCCGTCAGCTCGCCCATCCTGTTGAGCGCATGGGCATCGCCAAGGTCCGCGGCATCGCGATAAAGCTCGAAGGCTTTCGCGACATCCTGCGGGACGCCGTTTCCGCGCTCGTACTGCATGCCCAAACGAGTGATGGCCGGCGCGAATTTCATTCGGGCGGCGATCTCGTAGTAGAAGCGCGCGCGTGCGGGATCCTGATCGACGCCATCGCCATGATCGTACATCGCGCCGAGCGCGAAAAGTGCGCGTACGTTGCCGAGTTCGAACGCCTTCTTGTAGCTTGTCAGCGCGGCGTCGTAGTCGTGCGCCGCGAAATACGCTCGCCCGAGCTGATAGTGAAAGCGGCTGACGGCGGGAAAGCGCTGGACCGCATCCAGACATGCGGGCACCGCGTTTGCGGTTGCGATCGTTTCCAATGCGACGCCGGCAACATTCGGATGCCTGTCGGCGTCGTCCGGTTCGGCCGCGAGTTCGTCGCATGGCTGCGCCTTCGAGGTGTCGGCCGGCGAGGGGAGCGAAGCCGGGTCCCCGGCGGAAGCGAGGAAGATCTTCTGCTTGGAAAGCTGTCCGTACATATAGGGGGTCTGCCGCGATCGCGTTGAATGCCGCACATGGTCACGGACATTGCGAAGCAGGAAATTGATCTCAAGGCCCGGCTTGGGAAGATTCTCCAGAAGCGCCGCGGCCAGCGGGCTGTTGCGTCCGTTGCCAGGCTCGGAGGTCCGTCGCGGCTCGGTGGCGAACAGCAGGAGGACGTTGCGCGATCCGCTGGACTGCGTCGGAGTCGCATCGGCGTCGTGGCTGATGTTCGATGTCCCGATCTTTCCGGGAAACGGATTGCCATGGAGCGCGTCGAGAATGACCCATCCGAGCGAGCGTGCCCTGCCGGCGCCGGCCATGACTTGCCGCAACGGGATGGTTTCGGTGCGAAGATCGGACGGTCGCACAAGCCTGGCATCGACAGGAACCAGATAACCGTTAACCCCGGCGTTCAGGCTGTAGCCGGCATAGTAGACGATGGCGATATCCGCCTTGTCGGATTTTCGGGAGAATTCGTCGAACGCCGAACGGATATCCGCCGCGGTCGTGTCCCGCCGAAGAACCACATCGAAGCCGAGATGCGTGAGGACGCCGGCGATATCGTCCGCGTCGTTGACGGACGTCGGCAGGCGGGGGGCGTGGGCGTAATTGGTGTTTCCAATCACCAGCGCGACGCGCCGCTCGTCCGCTCCCGCGGCGTGCGCGAACAGAAGAAGGATGGCGGCCGCACATGCAAACAGCACCGGCCGGAATGAAAGCTGCATTCTCAATTGGCTGCCGGAACCCCGTGTGATTTCACCCAGTCGCGATAGGCGAGAAACTCGATGCCCAGCAGGCCGTAATCGACCTGCCAATAGCCGTCCTCCGCGATCGAGACGGCGGCCGGCACTTGGCGGGCGATGTCTTGCGCCATGACGCCGACATAGGAGGTGTCGTCGCCGATGTATCGGTAGCGATAGAGTTGAAACCCGCCGCGCGTGCGGACCAGCGGGACGATGTCCGTCTTGAGGCGGGCGTCGGAGGGGATTCGGATGTTGCTCGCGGCGTTGGCGGCGGCGCGCGCGGCCGCGTTGGCGGCGGCCGAAGATGCGGCCTTGCTCGCTGCTCCCGATGCCGCCCTCGATGCCGCCGAAGACGCAGCCCGCGACGCTGCCGAAGACGCAGCGCGGGATGCCGCCTGGCCGGCGGCGCGTGAGGTCGCCATGGAGACCGCGTTGTTGACGGAGTTATTCACGGCGTTGTTAACGGCATTGCCAACGGCGTTGCTCACCGTATTCCCGACGATCGTGCCGACCCTTTGGTTGACGCGCTCGATCGTGCGCCGATATTCGTGATTACGCCGCTTCTCGATGTCCGAGCGGGTGTAAGCCGAAACCAGATAGCCCTTGCGGCGGGCCTCCGCGACGGCCTTCTGCATACATCCGGCGGGCTGGCCCGAGGTCCGGCAGAGCTGGAATTGCAACTGGACATATTCCGGATAGCGCTTCGCGGCGGTGGCGCACGATGCCGAATTGCCGCTGAAGCAACTGTTCACATCGGCATCCTGCGCCGTTCGCAGCATCCAGTCGGTCGGATCGACCGTCCGCAATGCGAGATCGCTCCCTGCCGGAATGCGATGCTGGCGCAGGCTTGGATACTTTTGCGCGAACGTTCCGACCAGTTTCTTGTCGTGAGACTCCTTGAGGACGTCCCAGGCTTTGTCGATCGAGTCGGAATTTGTCGTCGTGACGTCGGCGGAAGCCGACGCGAGTTGATAGCTGGAGGCCGGCGGTTTCGGCAGGGAAGGGGTAGGGGATGCCCGCTTCGTCGCGCCCGGCGTCGCTTCCAGCGAGGCCAGCGTCGCGCGCGCGCCTTCGGCGCGTTCGCCGCTGGGGTACAGATCGAGGAAGGCGCGATAGGCGGGAACGGATTTTTCCTTCTCGACGATGGCCCACGCAAATCTCTCGGCCTTTTCCAGTTCCTCGACGCGGCCGTGGACTTCGGACAAATGAGAGCTTGCGGGAAATTGCGCGGCGAAACGGCGCAACGTTGCGATGTCGCTTGTGGCGCGCACGAACGCCCAGGCCACCTTTTCGGCGTCGGCATCGGTTTCGCCGGTGGCGACGCTGGCGTCGCCGCCGAGATAGATCTCGTCCCGCGACAGGGTGCCGTAGACGGTCGGGCTCTGCGTCTTGGTTTCGGTCAGAACGTCGTCATGAACGTTTCTGAACACGTAGTTGATCTCAAGACCGGGCTTTTCGATATAGCGCAACAGCGCGCCCGAATACGGGCTGTTGCGATCGATGCCGTCGCTGGCGGTGGTGCCGGCGGCGGCGGCGAACGCGACCAATACGTTGTCATTCACGTCCACCGGAGCGAGGCCGCGGGCCGCGGTGCCGGCCTGGACGGCCTGTGCGGCGGATGCCCTCGCGTGCTTTTTCCGGGATGCGCCGGCGGCGCTGTCCGCCCCGGCGTTGGCCGTTCGCGCGACCGAGCGTCCGGCCTGTGTGCCGGGCGCGGCGAACGGATCGTTGCGGCAGGCATCGAGGATCACGAGGCCCAGGACTTTGGGGAAAACCGAGATATCGATGAGGGTTTCCAGATTGATCGCCTCGGCATAGACGTCGATGGCGGACCTGATCTCGGCATCGACCGGAATGAGCCAGTTCTTGCCGTCGATTTCGACGCCATGGCCGGCGTAGAATATGATCGCCTTGTCGGCGGTCTTGGCCGCGTGACCGAAAGTAATCAGGGCGTGCCGGAAGCCGTCGTAATCGACGTCAGTCAGGTGCTTGACGCTGAAGCCGAGCCGCTTCAGGGACTCGGCCATGTCGGCCGCGTCGTTCGCGGGATTGGGCAGCTTGCCGACGTTGCGGTAATCGCTGTTGCCGATGACAAGCGCGATCCTCTCCTCGGCCAGCGCCGTGAACGGCAGACTCGCCGAAAATGCCGCAAGGGTGAGGCAAAAGGCCGCGACGCGCAGTGCGGCCGCGAATGGCCGCCGGCCCGGAAAACGGGATTGGCGCAAAATCTCGCGACGGCCGCCCCTTTCCGAAACGAATTTGCACATTGCCGCCATGCCTTCGAAAAACGCGCTTGAAACGCTGGCTGGAAGTATATCGGTTTTCCGCGGATTGTATTTTTGAAACGCTCGCCGTGCGGCGGCTTGACCGATCCGCCACGGTCCCCGAGCTTGGAGTTTGTCGTCCCGATGCCGGATTGGGTTCGGTAACCCGAGTTCCGGTCAATTGTGGCAATCCTGCACTAGTTCCCCGAATGGATCATGGTATTTTCCGGGCAGATTATTCTGGGCTGGTTCTTTTCGGGGCTGAAAATGAAATTTTTCAAGGATTTCGCGGGCCTGCTGTCCGTGGGTGTATTTTCCACCATCATGTTGCAGCCTGCCGCAGCTCAGAGTTCTTCCGACGTTACCCAGGAAATCATCAACGGCGTGGTCCAGGGGATCGTTCAGAACGTCCGCGACGAAGTCCGCCGGCGCGGTGTCGCGCAACCTTCGGGCGGCGCGCTTCGTTTCAACGGAGAGGCGTACGACCTGGACGGCCGGGACCTGTTCGCGGAGCAGAGGATAAGCGACCCTTTCGGCGCGCTGGGCTACGCCAAGGCGCCGGGCTTCGTGGCCGCCACCCCGGCTTGGCTGTACGGTGGCAATCTCGTCGGAAGCGCTGACCGTGCCAGCGCGGCCCTCGTCAAGACCAATGTCGAGACGGTCATGGGGGCGTTCGACGTCACCCGGATCGGGGTTTTCACCGGCACCGACGCGCTGACGTTCATCGGCACCGGCGGCCATTCGTGGTCCCGTGCCACCACCCCGTCGATCCCGCCGTTTCCGGGATTTGCACTCGACAGTTCCGTGCCTTCCGCCTCGGCGACCGTTTCTTATCTGAACGGCAGCTTTTCGGCCGATGCGTCGATTTTGGCCAGTTGGAGCCGAGCCACCTCGAACCTTGTCGGTCCTGGTGCGGTAACCGACAGCACGTCGCTCGCCTATACCTTCAACACCCAGTATCGCTTCGATTGGCCCTATGCGGTCTGGTTCGAACCGACGGTGGGCGTGACCTATTCGGAGTCGTACAGCGCCAATTTCGGCCTCAAGACTGGCGACAGCACCGAGGTGCACGGCGGGGTGCGGATGGGCACCGAGATGAAATGGATGGGATATAAGGTTCAGCCGACGGTTTCCGCCGTGGCGTTCGGGATCGTCGATTCCAGTGCCGGGGTGACGGACGTGTATGGCATTCGCGGCTCGGCCAAGATGAACGTGCTCTGGAGCCAGAACTTCTCCTCCTATCTCGAAGTCCATGGCACCGCGATGTCGCAGGAAGTCGCGTTCGTCGCCCCCGGTTTCTCCCCTGGCGTGGGCGTGCAAACCATCGGCGTGCAGGCCGGTCTGCGCTATACTTGGAACTAGGAGCGGTTCCGGCAAGGATCGTAATTCCGTCCGGTTGTTTTCAGGGTTCGCGGGATCGCCATTCCGCGACCCCTTGTTTTTTGATGTCTCGATCCGAAAGACGCCGCCCGGCGGTCAGGCCGATGCGCGGAAATGATTTGCGGGCGCCGGGAGCGACGCCGGCAATACGAGGCTCGGCGCGTCCGGCCGGCTTTCGATCTCGACGCGGTTGCGGCCGGCGGCTTTCGCCCGATAAAGGCACTTATCCGCTTTTTCCAGCAGGCGCGGAAACGACTGCGGGTCCGCCGCGCCGTGGCTGACGCCGAAACTGGCGGTGAGCCTGATGCTCCGGTCCTGAAACACCACAGGTTCGGCCTCCATCGTTCTCCGCAGCCTTTCAGCGAGCCGACCGGCCTCCCTGATGTCCTTGCCCGGCAGCAGCACGATGAACTCCTCGCCGCCGATCCGGGCGATGAAGTTGTCGTCGTGGAACGTGGCGCGGATCAAGTCCGCACAGTGCTTGATCGCCGCGTCGCCGGCGGCGTGGCCGTAGGTGTCGTTGACGCTCTTGAAGCGATCGATGTCGAGCAGCACGAGGGCCGCGTCCTGTTGCTCGCCGTGACGTTTGACGATCTCGGGCAGAGCTTCGATGCTCCAGCGATTGTAGAGGCCGGTCAGCCGGTCGCGCAGCGCGGTTTCCCGTAAACCGGCGACGCTGCGCTCGTAGGCCAGCGAGAGCGAGAACGCTCCGCTTGCGCTGATGTGGATGACGGCGGCGATCAGATTGAGGTCGAGGAAGATGTCGGCCGGCAGCAGGCTGTCCATTCCCCGGTCGAACAGCAGGCCCTGGACGACGCGCGGCAGCGACGAGGCCGCAACCGCGCCGTAAGCGAACACCAGCCCCCAGCGCGACGGCAGCCGTTCGCGCTCCATCGCCAGCGATATGATGATCGCGCCGATCTGCGCGGCGAGAATGGCGTTGATGACGCTGAAAACCAGTCCCTTGCCGAAAACGTCGGATAGCAGCAGCGCCAGACCCACGATCAGACTCAGGGCGAGAAACCAGGCGGACGACGACGGATGTCCGAAGAAGGTTCGGATGGCGCGCCATCGCAAGCCCAGTCCGATCACCAGAAGGCCGTTCGGCAGCAGCAGGGCTTCCGGTGTTCCGTCGATCTCGTGCGCGAAAATGACGAAGGCAACGGCGAAGGCCACGTTCGACGCCACCAGGAAAGCCCAGTAGCGGCGGTGCTTGTGACCGAGCCCCGCGAAAACGAACGCGACGGCGAACACGGTCAACAGCAGCGCGTTGACCACGAACATGGTTTGCTGGTCGAGATTGAGCAGGGATTCCATCCAGGGCGCTGGCGAGCGTTTTCCAGCCGGAACGGTAGGCGGAAGTCGTGAATATTCAGGCTGCCGGTGCCGACGTATTTTGAACCAATTGCGTCGAAAAACATCTGTAAAATCAACAGGATTCGTAGACCATCACCGGGACGGGTTCACGCAGGCTGCGGGAGGTGGCGGATTTGCCGATCGCGCGTAGACTGCCGTGTCGATCCTGCATGTGCCGGGTTGAGGAGGAAACGTCGTGCTGCGCATGATCGTTCTTGGAGCCGCGGCCGGCGGCGGCGTCCCGCAATGGAATTGCGGATGCGCGGTGTGCCGCGCGGCGCGGCGCGATGGCAGCCTGCAACGCACGCAGTCGTCGCTCGCCGTCAGTGCCGATGGCCGGCACTGGTTTCTCATCAATGCCTCGCCGGACATCCGTCAGCAGATCACCGCGACGCCTCGGCTTCATCCGCGCGACGGCGCGCTGCGACACAGCCCGATCGCCGGCGTCATCCTTACCAACGGTGAGGTCGACGCGGTGGCGGGCTTGTTGAGCCTGCGCGAGAGTTCGCCGTTCACGATCTACGCCCATCGTCAGGTGCTGGCGATCCTCGACGCCAACAGCATCTTCAACGTGTTGAATCCGCGATACGTCACGCGCCGGCCGGTCGCGGCCGACGCCGCTTTCGAGCCGCTGCTGCCCGACGGCGCGCCGTCGGGGCTGGAGATCGTGCCGTTCACTGTGGCGGGCAAGCGCGCGTGGTATCTCGAAGGCGAGCCGCACCCCGGTGATGACGCGGAGGGCGATACGCTCGGGCTGCGCATCGCCGACAGGCGAACCGGCCGGTATGTCTATCATCTTGCCGCATGCGCGCGGGTGACGCCGGACCTGGCGCGGCGCATCACGGGCGCGCCGCTGGTGTTCTTCGACGGCACGGTGTGGCGCGACGACGAGTTGATCGCGGCCGGTCTCGGCGCGCGCACCGGCCGGCAGATGGGACACATCGCGATGTCGGGCGAGGACGGCGCCATCGCCGCGCTGGCCGATCTCGGGATCGCGCGCAGGATTTTCCTGCATATCAACAATTCGAATCCGGCCTTGCTGCCCGGCTCGGTCGAGCGCGACAGTCTGGAACGCGCGGGCTGGGAGATTCCCGCCGAGGGCATGGAGATCACGCTGTGACGACCACCACCGCTTTCTCGCTGGTCAGCGACCGGCCGCTGCGCAGCGCCGACGAGCTTGAGGCGGCGCTGCGCCACATCGGCGCGACGCGCTATCACAACCTGCATCCGTTTCATCGCCTGCTGCACGGCGGCAAGCTGAACAAGGGCCAGGTGCAGGCATGGGCGCTCAACCGCTACTATTACCAGAGCACGATCCCGATCAAGGACGCGGTGGTGATCTCGCGTTTCCGTGAGCGCGGCATCCGGCAGGAATGGCGACACCGGCTGGAGGATCACGACGGCGATATCGGCAGCGAAGGCGGCATCGAGCGCTGGCTGAAACTCACCGACGGGCTCGGCCTCGACACCGCATATGTGGAATCCGCCGAGGGCATTCTGCCGGCGACCCGCTTCGCGGTCGAAGCCTATGTGCATTTCGTGCGCGACCGCACGCCGCTGGAAGCGATCGCGTCCTCGCTCACTGAACTGTTCGCGCCCAACCTGCACGAGGAGCGCATCTCCGGAATGCTGGCGCATTACGACTTCGTGAACCCGGAGATCATGAGCTACTTCAAACGCCGGCTTGAACAAGCGCCGCGCGACGCCGACTTCGCGCTTGCCTTCGTCAAGCAACGCGCCACCACGCCGACGGAACGCGAGGCGGTGTGCAACGCGCTGATCTTCAAGACCAACGTGCTTTGGGTTCAGCTCGATGCGCTGTATCATGCCTATGTTGACGGGCACATTCCGCCGGGTGCTTTCGTGCCGGAACCTGCCTGAAAGGCGCAACCGATGGCCGCATCGCGCAGCCGCAGATTGAGCGTGACCGAGGCGAGCCGCCCGGTGCTGCCGCGTCATGCCCGGCTGCAATTCGACAAGACCCGCGAGCGCTGGGTGATCCTCGCGCCGGAGCGGGTGCTGGCGCCCGACGACATCGCGGTGGAGGTCCTGCAACTGTGCGATGGGCGCAGCGTCGCGGAGATGATCGACCGGCTTGCGGCGAAATATGCCGCGCCGCGCGATGTGATCGGCGTCGATGTCATCGATATGTTGCAGGATCTCGCCGACAAGGGCTTCCTGATCGAAGCGAAGGAGTCGACGCCATGAGCGCAGTGCTGACCGGCACGCCGCCGCCGGCGACTGAAGCGATCGACAGTCTCGCGGCGCTGGAGTCACCGGCCTCGCGCGCGGAGACGTTCGGCATTCCGCTCGCGGTGCTGGCCGAACTCACCCATCGCTGCCCGCTGCAATGCCCGTACTGCTCCAACCCGCTCGAACTCGATCGCGCCAGGGACGAACTCACCACCGACGAGTGGAAGAAGGTATTGAGCGAGCTTGCCGAGATCGGCGTGCTGCAAATCCACTTCTCCGGCGGCGAGCCGACGGCGCGCCGGGACCTGACTGAGTTGGTGCGCCACGCCACCGATGTCGGGCTCTATTCCAACCTCATCACCTCGGCGGTGCTGCTGACCGAAGACAAATTGCGCGCGCTGGCGGATGCCGGGCTCTGTCATATTCAGATCAGCTTTCAGGGCAATGAAGCGATCCTCGCCGATCGCGTTGCCGGCATGGACGGCGCGCACGCGAAAAAGATAGCGGCGGCGCGCTGGGCGCGCGACCTCGATTTGCCGCTCACCGTCAACGCGGTGATGCACCGGCAGAACCTGCATCAGTTGCCGGACATCATCGCGATGGCGGTAGACCTCGACGCCGACCGGCTCGAAGTCGCCAACGTGCAGTATTACGGCTGGGCGCTGAAGAACCGCGCCGCCCTGATGCCGACGCCCGAGCAGGTCGAGGAAGCCACCCGCATCGTCGAGGACGCGCAGGCGCGGCTCAAGGGCGTTCTCGCCATCGACTACGTGATCCCGGATTATTACGCGCTGCGGCCGAAGAAGTGCATGGGCGGCTGGGGGCGGCAGTTCTTCAACATCTCGCCCACCGGCAAGATACTGCCGTGCCATGCCGCCGAAACCATCACCGGGCTGCATTTCGAATCGGTGCGCGGCAATCGGTCGATCACCTGGATCTGGCAGAACTCCGACGCCTTCAACCGCTATCGCGGCACCGGCTGGATGCCGGAGCCGTGTCGGAGCTGCGATTTCCGGGAGATCGATTTCGGCGGCTGCCGCTGTCAGGCGTTCGCGCTGACCGGCGACGCCGGCAACACCGATCCCGCCTGCGCGCTGTCGCCGCTGCACGAACAAATCTTCAAGACCGCCGAGACGGAAGCCTGCGGCGACGTCAACCGCTTCGTCTACCGCAACTTCAAGGGCGGCACCCCGGAAACGGACAACGGGCCGGCGTGAACGCGCCGCTGGCGCGTTGGCGCGGCGTGTTTATGATGCACGCGGCCATGCGGCTTTCTCGGTCGCGTCCGATCTCTCGGGCGTGATCGTCACAGGGAGGAACGACATGAGGGGTCTGGAAGGGCGGGTCGCCATCGTCACCGGCGCCGCCGGCGGGATCGGCCGCGCGATCTGCCGGCGTTTCGTCGACGAAGGCGTCAGCATCATCGCGCTCGACGTCAACGACGACGCGCTGAAGGAGCTTGTCGCGGGCTTCGGCCCGGAGGGATCGCGGCTGTTTCCGGTCGCCGCCGATATCGCCGACTATGCGGCGGTCGAGGCCGCGGTGGCGCGCGGCGTCGCCCGGTTCGGCAAGCTCGACATTCTCGTCAACAACGCGGGATGGGACATCGCGAAGCCGTTCCTGCAATCCGAGCCGGACCTTTGGGACAGGATCATCGCCATCAACCTGCGCGGTCCGCTCAACCTCCACAAGGCGGCGCTGCCGCATCTCATCGCCGCCGGCGGCGGCAAGATCGTCAACATCGCTTCCGACGCGGGGCGGGTCGGCTCGTCGGGGGAAGCGGTCTATTCGGCCTGCAAGGGCGGGATCATCTCGTTCTCCAAGACCATCGCGCGGGAATGCGCGCGCGACAACATCCGCGTCAACGCGGTCTGTCCGGGGCCGACCGATACCGCGCTGCTGCGCTCCTTTGCCGGCGGCGGCGAATACGGCCAGAAGATCTATGACGGCTTGAAGCGCGCGATTCCGTTGCGGCGGCTCGGCCAGCCGGACGACATTCCCGGCATCATCGCCTTTCTGTCGAGCGACGACGCCGATTTCATCACCGGGCAGGTCATCAGCGTCTCGGGTGGCCTGACCATGAGCGGCTGACGGCGGGCCGCTGCTCGGGAGATCGTGCGCTACACCAGTGTCATCAGGCTGGCATTGCCGCCGGCGGCGGCGGTGTTGATCGAGGTCGAGATTTCTTCGAGCAGCCAGTCCGTGCAATAGGCGTCGGGATCGCTTTGCAGCGCCCGCATCGAGGCTGCCTGCACCGGCACCAGCGGGCCGGGACAATCGGCAACCCTTAAAGCGACCGCTTTGATTCGGTCGGCGTCGCCTTCCACCAGTGCGCCGGCAAAGGGGCCGTCGGCCTCCCATGCCGCGCTCCACGTTACCCGCGCCGCGATGCGCTCGGGCAGGTCTGGCAGCGCCTCGTCGAGGCGGCTGCCCCGATCGATCACCGCCGCGTTGCCGGTCGCCAGCGTTGCCGCGAGTTGATGGAAAAGCCCGCTCGCCGTCTGCGGCGCCAGCAGCAGCCGGCCGCGCGGATGCAGCGTGTAGAGATTGCGCTCGCCGACCGGGCCGTCAAGTTCGGCCGAGAAGCCGAGCGCCGATCGGCGGCCGATGGCGCGGG
>JBASBO010000067.1:0-2228 GCA_049651165.1 Xanthobacteraceae bacterium
CGGCCGGCACACAACGACAGGCAGGCAAGGATCGGCAGGCAAAGAAAAAGGGCCGCTTGCGATGAGCAAGCGGCCCAAGTCTAGGGAGGAAACGCCCAAGGAGGGCAGCGATAACGCAAGGCGTTACCGCACCGCACCAATATGCGGCTGCGACGCACAAAGCGCAAGGTCTTTTCGAATTTTTCCCATGCAAATTTGCATACCTGATATTATGACGAGGTGTTCCAGTACTTGAATATCCCATATTTTTCAAGCTGTTAGTGGTGTATGGCGAAACTAAGACGAGATTATAGCGTGAATACAAATTCATTCTTATTGTTGTCACGCCCCTGAGCCCTTGAACCGGGGGTTTTCGAGGCTCCGGCCGTGACGGCGGCGGACCGCACGCCGACACCATCGTCCTCCGTGCCATGCGGTTTCAGCGTAGCTCTTTTCGCCGCCGCGGCGCGCCCATCGATCGAGACCCTTCCCTTGTTACCTTTCCGGCATTCTCTGGATATCGTGGAAAGCCGGTATCCAGCTTCCGGATCATGCTTTATAGCCAGTGGCGCTTCGACGGATTGAAACAGCCGTGACCGCGCCAGCGGCTGCTTCCGTATGCGGCGAAGGGGATTTGGGGCCTGCGCGCCGCTTGCATCAGGCCGGCGCCAGGGCCCAATTCAACCAGGCTAAGCCGAACTCCGGCTGTTTCTTTTATTGGAGCATGGTCTTATCCAAAAACCGGTTCCTGCTTTTCGGGATCATGCTCCAAGGGAGGCCGCGGTGACGGTCGTCGATTTTACCGCCTTCATTGACCGCCTGGCGACCGCCTCCGGCGAAACCATCCTGCCGTTCTTCCGCACCTCGCTGGGGGTCGAGGACAAGCACTCCAAGCAGGGCTTCGATCCGGTCACCGAGGCCGATCGCGGCGCCGAGGCGGTGATGCGGCGGATGATCGAGGCGAGTTTCCCCCAGCACGGCATCGTCGGCGAGGAGTTCGGCAACGAGCGCGAGGACGCCGACTACGTCTGGGTGCTCGATCCCATCGACGGCACCAAATCCTTCATCTCCGGCTTTCCGATCTGGGGCACGCTGATCGCCCTGATGCACCGTGGCCTGCCGGTGTTCGGCATGATGCACCAGCCCTATATCGGCGAGCGCTTCAGCGGCGACAACGCCTCCGCCACCTATCGCGGCGCCGGCGGCGCGCGCAGGCTGGCGGTGCGGCGCTGCGCGGGTTTGAGCGACGCCACGCTGTTCACCACCAGCCCGCTGTTGATGAACGAGCCCGACCGCACGGCGTTCACGCGGGTGCAGGACGCGGCGCGGCTCGCCCGCTTCGGCGGCGACTGCTATTCCTACTGCATGTTGGCGGCGGGCCATGTCGATCTGGTGATCGAAACCGAACTCAAGCCCTACGATATCGCCGCGCTGATCCCGATCGTCACCGGCGCGGGAGGCGTCGTCACCACCTGGGAGGGCCAGCCGGCGCAGCACGGCGGCCGCATCGTCGCTGCCGGCGATCCGCGCGTGCACGAGGCGGCGCTCAAGATGCTCGGCGGATAGAGCGTTTTCAAGCGAAGTGGAATCCGGTTCGCGTGAAGAAAACGCGTCAAATCTAGAATTTAGAGTCTTTCACTATTTCCATGAAGCAGTGAAAGACTCTAGAACCGATCGACATTCAGGATTCCCAATCGGTTTGATCGCTGATTCATAGAGCTGCGTGATTCGTTACGGAGCAGATCATGGCGGCGAAGCGATATGAGTTGAGCGATGCACAATGGGCGAGGATTTCGCAGTTGCTGCCGGGCAAGGCGGGCGACCCTGGACGCACCGCCGCCGATAACCGTCTGTTCGTGAACGGGTGTTTGTGGGTCTTGCGGTCGGGCGCGCACTGGTGCGACCTGCCGGAGCGCTATGGCCGCTGGAAGACGGTGCATCGGCGCTTTAGCCGCTGGTGCCACGCGGGTGTCTGGGACCGTGTGTTCGCCGCACTGACTGCTGACCGCGACAACCAGTATTTGATGATCGACTCAACCATCGTTCGCGCCCACCAGCAGGCGGCGAACGGAAAAGGGGGGCCAGAGATCAGGCGCTGGGGCGTTCCCGAGGCGGACTGACCACCAAAATCCACATGCTGGCCGATGCGCTCGGCCGTCCGCTCCGCTTCATCGTCACGGCCGGACAGGTCGGCGACATCACTCAGGCGCCTGCCTTGCTCGACGGCCAGACCGGCCGCGCCGTGCTCG
>JBASBO010000068.1:0-8754 GCA_049651165.1 Xanthobacteraceae bacterium
GATGTGCTATAGCCGTTCGAGGCGAAGCGGACGCCGCTTCGCGCAACGAAAACGCTTCAAAAACAACCGCACGGAGCCTCGCTTCGGATTCCATCGGAAGCGAAAGGCTTCAGGAACGGCGATGAGCGCGGCTGCGCCCGGTGCGCCGGCAATTCAGGAGACGGAGATGGCGGCGCAGAAGAACTATATCGGCGGGGCGTGGGTGGCATCGGCACGGACGTTGCCGGTCATCAACCCGTCGGACGGGCAGGTGATCGGGCAGATCGCGCGCGGCGGCGCGGCCGAGATCGACGCCGCGGTCAAGGCCGCGCAGGCCGCGATGGACGGCGAATGGGGCAAGTGCGACGCGCTCACCCGCGGGCGGCTTCTGATGAAGCTGTCGGAGCTGATCCGTCGCGACGCCGAGAAGCTGGCGCGCATGGAGAGCGAGGACGTCGGCAAGCCGCTGACGCAGGCGCGCGCCGACGCCACGGTCTGCGCCCGCTATTTCGAATATTACGGCGGCGCCGCCGACAAGGTGCATGGCGATACCATCCCGTTCCAGAACGGCTTCACGGTGATGACGGTGTACGAACCCCATGGCGTCACCGGCCATATCGTGCCGTGGAACTACCCGTTGCAGATGACCGGGCGCTCGGTGGCGCCGGCGCTGGCGATGGGCAACGCCATCGTGCTGAAGCCGGCCGAGGATACCTCGCTGACGGCGCTGGCGCTGGCGTCGCTGGCCGAGGAGGCGGGCTTTCCGAAAGGCGCGTTCAACGTCGTGACCGGGCTCGGCGAGGAAGCCGGCGCGGCGCTCGCCGAACATCCCGGCATCTCGCATATCTCCTTCACCGGATCGCGCGAGGTCGGCACGCTGGTGCAGGCGGCGGCCGCGCGGCGCACCATTCCGGTGACGCTCGAACTCGGCGGCAAGTCGCCGCAGGTGGTGTTCGCCGATGCGCCGCTCGCCGACGCCGCCACCACCATCGTCAGGGCCATCGTGCAGAACGCCGGACAGACGTGCAGCGCCGGCTCGCGCGTCCTGATCGAGGAGCGCATCTACGATTCCTTCACCGCCGACCTCGCCACGCGCTTCAAGGCGACGCGCGTCGGCTCCGGCAGCCAGGACCTCGACCTCGGTCCGGTGGTGAACGCCAAGCAGAAGGCGCGCGTCGAAGGCTATCTCGATCTCGCGCGCAAGGACGGCCTGCCGATCCTCGCCGAAGGCCAGTTCGGCACCAACCTGCCGCAGGACGGCTTTTACGTGAAGCCGACGCTGATCGGCGACGTGCCGCCGGATCATGTGCTGGCGCAGCAGGAGATCTTCGGGCCGGTGCTGGTGGCGATCCGCGTCAAGGACGAGGCGGACGCGATCCGCATCGCCAACAACACCGAATACGGTCTGGTCGCGGGCGTGTGGACCAGCGATCTCGGGCGCGGGCTGCGGCTGGCGCGCAGCGTCAAGTCGGGCCAGATCTATGTCAACAACTATGGCGCGGGCGGTGGCGTGGAGTTGCCGTTCGGCGGCGTCAAGGGCTCGGGCCACGGCCGCGAAAAAGGCTTCGAGGCGCTCTACGGCTTCGCCACCCTGAAGACCGTGACGATCAAGCACTGAGCGGTCGCGCCCGGCCCCGGCCGACGTGAGGAAAATGCCGGAGACAAAATCCCGGAAGACATGGAGCGGATTCCAATCCGACCGGATCGGAATCCGCCCTGTCGCGTCTTCGTTGTTTGACGGAGCGCTCTATTCCGCGGCCTTGCGCGACGGCAGCGCGACGACATGCCGGGGGTTCGGCTTGGTCCCCTGGCTGTAATCGCCGAACGGTCCGTCGCGCTCCGCGACGGCCGCCGGTACGCCGTCCCGCTTGGCCTTTTCGATGAATTGCAGAGCCTCGGGGGTGTTGCGCATCATGGAATCCATCACCGAGCCGAACATCTGCGTCGTCGACAGGCCCATATTGTCGTAAGCCTGATTCACCACCAGCTTCATGCTGGCCAGTTGCGACGACGGGATCGACGCCAGTTGCGTCGCAAGTTTGCGCGTCTCGGCCTGAAGCTCGGCAAACGGCACGGACTTGTTGATGAGCCCGATCTCGGCGGCTTCCTTGCCGGACACGGCGCGCCCGGTGAGCGCAAGCTCCTTGGCCTTGGCGAGGCCCAGGCGATACACCCACATGCCGGCATGGTGGCAGCCCCACATGCGCGAATAGGGCGTGCCAATCTGCGCGTCCTCGGACGCGATGACGATGTCCGCGCAGAGCGCCATCTCGCTGCCGCCGCCGACGCACCAGCCATGAACCTGCGCGATCACCGGCTTGGGGCTGCGCCACAACGACATGAAGCGCGGCACCCAGCCGAGTTCCTGCGAGGTGACCATCATCAGGTCGCGGCCGGCGTCCCAATGGCCGTCCGTCGCCAGATGCTCGTCCCACTGCTGGAAGCCGCCGGAAAAATTGAAGCCGGCGCAGAACGAGCGGCCGGCGCCCTGCAACAGGATGACCTTGACGGCGCGGTCGCGAATCGCCCGGCCGACGGCGTTTTCCAGCTCGTCGAGCATCGGCGGCACGATGGTGTTCAGATCGTCCGGACGGTTGAGCGTGATGATGCCAATCGCGCCGTCAACGGTGTAGTCGATTACTTGATACGTCATGGCCGCCTTTCCTGATTGTCGCCTGGATTGAAGGTTGAATGGCCCGCTCAGGCCGCGCGCCGGCTGCTCAGTAGCGCCGACGCCCGATCGAGCAGGTAAGGAAAGGACTCGCCGAACACTTCCCAGATCGGATTGTGCCGCTTGCCGCTGCGATGGCGCTCCAGATAGTAGGCCGTGATGCAGGCGAGCCGGTAGGCGGCGAGCGCCCGATACCAGCCGATGTCGGTCAGGTCCGCACCGGTCCGTCGCGCATAGCGGGCGATGAAGTCCTCGGGGCCGGGATGCCATCCCATGGTCTTGCGTCGCGTCGGCCCCCAGCCGGCGGCGTCGTACATCATGCACACCCAGCCGAGATCGATGAGTTTGGGGCCGAGCGACGCCCCCTCCCAATCGACGACGCCGGTGAAGGTGCCGCCGGAATCGTAGATCCAGTTGTTGGTGTAGAAGTCGCCGTGAACGATCCCGACAGGGATGTCGTCCGGCATGGCGCGCCGTAACATCTCGCGCACCGCAAGCCCCTGGCTGATCCAGTCGGGATCGTCGGACTTGCGCAGCACGCCGATCCAGTGATCGATCTCGGCCGGCGCCAGCCGCACCGCATTCCAGCCGTCGCGTTCGCCGGGATCGATCGCATGGATGTCCGCGAGCGTGTCGATCGCCTGAGCGAACTGCCGCCCGGCGTCCACCACGCCCTTTCCGGCGTCGGGGCCGAAAAGGTCGGGCATCGCGCCGCCTTCGAGCCGCGACATCATCAGATACGGCGCGCCGAACGTGCTTTCGTCGTCCGACCAGTAGCGCGCTTGCGGCGCCAGCACGCCGTGCCGCTCCAGCACTTGCAGCAGCGGCACCTGACGCAGAACGTCGAAATTGTTCTGCCACCGCACGCCCGCCGGCGGAATCTTGAGCACCAGCCGCTCGACGGTGCGGCCGGAGACGACGACGTCGAACCCGATCGTGACGCCGGAATGGCCGCCGAGCGAGCGCACGTCACCGACATGCGCCGCGGGACCATGGACGGACCGGCTCCAGGTTTCCAAGCGCGGGGCGAGTTCGTCGGGTGTGGACACGGACTGCCTTCGATCCTTCCGAATAATTTTCCGACAATAACAATGTTATTGATTTGTTGTCAATCGACGGGAATGGGGCTTTCTTCGGCAAATAGCGCGCAAGATTTGTCTTGACCGGAATTTCCCGTCCATCAATAATAACGGTGTTACGAGAAATGTCGCGAGAGGTCCAATGTCGAAACTTCTGATCGAGCGGCGTGGCGCCGTAACGCTGTTCACGCTCAACCGCCCCGAAGTTCACAACAACGTCGATGACGAGCTTGCGATGCAGCTTGCCGACGCCATCATCGACTTCGGCAAGGACGACAGCGCCAGGGTGCTGGTGGTCACCGGCGCGGGCGACAAGACGTTTTGCGCCGGCGCCAATCTCAAGGGCATGAAGGAGCTTTTCGAGCACCGTCATACCTACACCGCCGGACCGATGGGCTTCGCGCGGCTCGATCCGGGCAAGCCGGTGATCGGCGCCATCAACGGCGCCTGCTACGCCGGAGGCGTGGAGCTTGCGGTATGGTGCGACTTCCGGATCGTCGACCAGCGCGCGAAGTTCGGCCTGCTCAACAAGCGCTGGGGTCTTTCGCTGGCCGACGGCGGCACGCAGCGCCTGCCGCGCATCGTCGGTCTCGGCAACGCCCTTTACATGATCGAGACCGGCATGGAGATCGACGCCCGGCACGCGCTCCGCATCGGCCTCGCTCAGGAGGTGGTGCCGGCCGGCGGCGCGCTGGCGCGCTCGCTGGAGCTTGCCGAGCACATCGCCGGCTACTCGCAGGGCGGCATCTGCGCGGACCGCCAGGCCGCCATCGCAACGATCGGGTTGCCGCTCCAGGCGGGCCTCGATCTCGAAGTCGAGCTGTGCCACGGTCCGCCGCTCAGCGCTGAAGCGGTCGCCGGGATGAAGCGTTTCGTCGACGGCGCGCGTCCGGCGCCGCCGCGGCCGGTGACGATCGACGAATAGTCCGGTGCGGATGCCCCTCGGGAATGGCGCGGGGGCGACGGGGTTTCCGCGAAGCCATCACGAGAGAGCGATGTCGGCAAGCGAGCAATCGACGTCCACCGATCGGGAGCGGGGCCAGGCTCCGTCCTCACGCTATCCGGCGGACCGGGTGAGGCTGGACCTGAGCGGCGCGCCGCGCTGGCGGACGCTTGCGCTTCCCTCCCTGCTTGAACGCACCAGCGTTGCCCCCGACCGTACGGCGCTCGTGTTCAAGGACCGCCGGCGGACCTATGGCGAACTGAGGGAGATGATGCGCCGGGTCGCGCACGCCCTCATCGGGCTGGGCATCGCGCCCGCCGACCGTGTCGCGCTGCTCTCGACCAATCGCCTCGAATATCTTGAGATCGAGGCGGGGATCGCCGCCGCCTGCGCCATCATGGTGCCGATGAACTGGCGTCTGCGGCCGCCGGAAATCGCCGCGATCCTGCGCCGCGCCGGCGCGCGCGCGATCATCGTCGAGCCTGCCTTTGCCGCCATGATCGAGGAACTTCGGCAGGGCGGGGCGCTCCCCGATCTTGAGATCGTCATCACGCTCGACGGAGGCGACGATCCGCTCTCCTACGAGACGCTGACCGCGAATGCCGATGCCGGGCGAGTCCCGCGGTCGCCGCACATGGAAGACCCGCACGAGATCATCTTCACCTCCGGCACCACCGGCATCCCGAAGGGCGTGGTGTGGACCAATGGCGGCCTGCTGTTCAATTCGCTCCAGCAGGTGGTGGACTATTGCCTCGGACCGGACCATTCCACTTATGCGGCGATCGACCTCTATTACATCGGCGGCCGCCACGATTTCACCTGGCCGATCCTGCACGCCAAGGGAACGGTTCACATCAAGGAGTCGAGCGGTTTCAACGCCGAGGCCGTGCTGCGTTACGTCTGCGATCATCGGATCACCCACGTCCTCTGGGTGCCGACGATGATCTATGAGATCCTGCGCCTGCCCGATCTCGCGCGCTTCGACACCAGCCATATCCGGATGATCATGTGCGGCGGCGCGCCGGTCTCCGTGGAGACCGTCCGGGCGATGCAGGCGAATTTCCCGTCGAGCGATTTCGTGCAGGTCTATGGCCTCACCGAGGGCGGCGGCAGCGTCACCTGCATGCCCGCCGCCGCCGCTATCGACAGGCCGGGATCGGCGGGGCGTCCCTCGGCCCATGTGGAAATCCGGATCGTCGATCCGGACGGCCGCGATCTGCCCGCGCATGGCGACGGCGAGATATGGGTGCGCGCGCCGTCGATGACCGCCGGCTACTGGGACGACCCCGAGCTGACGCGCGAAAGCCTCGCCGGCGACTGGCTGCGCACCGGCGACGTCGGCCGGCTGGACGAGGAGGGCTATCTCTACGTCACCGGCCGCAAGAAGGACATGATCATCAGCGGCGGCATGAACATCTTCCCGTCGGAGATCGAGGACGTTCTGCGCACCCATCCCGACGTGATCGATGTCTCGGTCATCGGCGTGCCTCACGAGAAATGGGGCGAGCAGGTCTGCGCGGTCGTCGAACCCCGGCCGCGTCACGCCGCCTCCGAACAGGATCTGATCGCGTATTGCGCGGAACGGCTGGCCGGCTTCAAGAAGCCGTCACAGGTTCGTTTCGTCGACGCCTTGCCGCGCACATCCAGCGGCAAACCGCAAAAGTTTGCTCTCCGGGAGATGTTCGGTCGTAGCCCCTAGACGTCGCCAGTCGGTATCCGTCGGCCGGCGCCGTCCGCCATGCCGTTTCGGCATTTTTCGTAACGATGTTACAAACCGCCGCCATGCGCGGCTCATACGGTGGGAGGAAGTCATGCGTTTTCTTAAACTACTCACGGCCGCGGCCGTGCTGGCGTTGAGCGGCCCCGCATTCGCCCAGAGCACGGGGGGCACGCTCAAGATCGGCGTTATCCCGGACATGAACGGCGTCTATGCCTACGTGACCGGTCGCGGCACCGTGGAAGCCGCTCGCCTGGCCGTCGAGGACGCCGGCGGATCGGTTCTGGGCAAGAAGATCGAGGTTCTGGTCGCCGACGACCAGAACAAGCCGGATATCGCGGCCGGGATCGTCCGCAAATGGATCGACGTCGATGGCGTCGACGTGATCCTGGCCGGCGGCGGCAGCGCCACGACGATCGCCGAACTCAACATCGTGAAGGAGAAGAACAAGACGATGCTGATCGCGGGCGCCGGTTCGTCGGATCTCACGGGCAAGCTCTGCACGATCAACTCCACGCATTGGGTGTTCGATACCTTCGGGCTCGCCTCCAGCGTCGGCAAGGCGGTGGTCGCCGATGGCGGCAAATCCTGGTTCTTCATCACGGCCGACTACACGTTCGGTCATGCCATGCAACGCGACACCACCCGTTTCATCGAGGCTGGTGGCGGCAAGGTCCTCGGCGAGGCGCGCCATCCACTGAATACGGCGGACTTTTCCTCCTTCCTGTTGCAGGCCAAATCGTCCGGCGCACAGGTGGTCGGCTTCGCGAACGCCGGCGGCGATCTCGTGAACTCCATCAAGCAGGCGCAGGAGTTCCAGTTGCCGCAGGGCGGCCAGAGGCTTGTCGGCTTGCTGCTGTACGTCAACGATATCCAGTCGCTCGGCTTCGACAGCGCCAAATCGATCATGGGCGCGGCGTCGTTCTATCACGACAAGAACGAGGAAACCCGCGCCTGGACCAAGCGCTACATGGAGAAGTTTCCCGGCAACAATATCCCCAACATGACTCACGCCGGCGCCTATGCGGCCGTCAATCACTATCTGAAGGCCGTCAAGGCGGTCGGATCGCTCGATGCGGCGGCGGTCGGAAACAAGATGCGCGAGTTGCCGGTCAACGACTTCTACAACAAGAATGTGCGCATCCGTACCGATGGCCGCGTGCTGCACGACATGATGCTGTGGCAGGCGAAGTCGAAGGAGGAATCGAAAGGGCCTTACGATCTTCTCCGCATCGTTCAGACCGTGCCTGGCACCGAGGCGTTTCGTCCTGAAAGCGAAGGGAACTGCCCCCTCGTCCGATAGATCTCGCGTCAACCGACCTTCCGGCCTCGTTCGCCTGTTGCAAAACGAGGCCGGAACTGGCTTCCACCGCGCGGATCGGCTATGTGCGACTGAGCTTCGTGGAGACAAGCGAGGCGTGACGCACGATCAGGCGAGGTCGCATGAACAAGCTGGTAACGCCCCCCAAGGAATCTCCGCTTCACGCGGCGCGCCGCGAAGCCGTTCTCAAGGCGGCGCGCAAGGTGTTCGAGACCAAGGGACTGGAAGGGGCCTCCATCCGGCTGATCGCCAAGGCGGCGCGCTGCACCACCGGCTCCATCTATCCCTATTTCAAGGGGAAGGAGGAAATCTACGCCGAGGTGCTGTCGCGCTCGCTCGGCGACTACACCGCGAATCTGAACGCAGAGGTCGAAGCCGCCGCCAATCCCAAGGGGCGACTGCGCGCCGCGCTGACCTCCCACTTCGATTTCTACGAAATGCGGCCGAGCGATATGTCGCTCGCGCTCTACCTTTTCAACGGCCTGAAGCCGCAAGGTCTGACGCGCGAACTGGACGCGCGGCTCAACACCCAGCTCGGTTCGATCGTCGGCGTTTTCGCCGACTGCGTTCGCGCGCTGGCCAAATGCAGCCAGCGTCAGGCCGAAGTCGAAGCCGGCCTGCATATCGCCATGCTGTTCGGCCTGCTGACGCTCCACCACACCAGGCGCACCAAAGCCTTCCATGTCGATGCGCGCGCGCTGCTCAAGCTGCACATCGAACATACCATCGCCCGCCTCGCGCCTTGACATCGCACCGTGTTCGTAACACTGTTATTGCAGTGTCCGGAGCTTGGACGCGGGTGGATGAATCGTGCCGGGGAGACGTGTCGTGAGACTTACGGAGTTCGACGAATATCCGTTCCATCAGCATCCGACGCCGTTTCATATTCCTTTCACGTCGGACGTTCACTTCAACGACGGTTATTTCTGCGCGGCCTTCGCCGAGGACTGGTACGTGGTCGCCGGCATTCGCCTGCACCCGAACATGAACGTCATGGACGGATTCGCGGGGATCGCGCGCAAGGGCGAGCAGCGGGTGCTGCGT
>JBASBO010000069.1:0-7834 GCA_049651165.1 Xanthobacteraceae bacterium
GCAGGATCGCGTCGTGCCCGGCGCGGTGCCCGGCCGCCGGCTGGCGCAGCCGCAGCCGGCCGCCGAGGAAACCGTCCTCGGTGACGCCGGCCGCCGTCTCAGGCATCGGGGCGCAATTCATGGGCCAGTCCGGCGTCGGTCAGAAGCTGGCGGGCCTGCCGATTGTCCTCGTCGCTCACCAGCACCCGGCGCGGGATCGCGCCAATCGAGCCGTCGAGAACGCTCATGTTCTGATCCAGCACCAGATGATGGATATTGGCGCCGTCGAGCAGCGCGCCGATCGCCGAGAGCAGCACCACATCGTTGGTCCGTACCAGTTCGCGCACGAGAGCCCTCCCCGCGTTTCCTGTCGCTTCAGGCATTTTGCAAGGATCGTCAACAGGTTCGTTGCCCTTGCCGCCGCCGATGGCAGTTTCTATGCTGTTCCGGTCTGGATATAGCGCAAAGACCGCGTCCCGTTTCAACGGTATCTGCGCTGGTTCAGGTCGGTTCCGATTTGATTGTGATGAAGCCTGGAGATGCTGCGTGGCGGTGATTGTTCCCTTCGAGAGCCCTTCGACGGCGTCGATCGATCAGCTTGTCGAACTGGTCGCGACCGATATGGAGCGCGTCAACGCCACCATCCTGTCGCGCACCGGCTCCGAGGTCACGATGATCCCGGAAGTCGCCAATCACCTGATTTCGTCGGGCGGCAAGCGACTGCGGCCGATGCTGACGCTGGCGATGGCCGGGCTGTCGGGCTACGCCGGCGAAGGCCACATCAAGCTCGCCGCCTCGGTCGAGTTCATGCACACCGCGACGCTGTTGCACGACGACGTGGTGGACGAAAGCGAACTCAGGCGCGGCAAGCTCTCCGCCCGCATGGTGTGGGGCAACGAGGCCAGCGTCCTGGTCGGCGATTTCCTGCTCGGTCAGGCGTTCCGCATGATGGTCGAGGTCGGATCGCTGCGCGCGCTCGACATCCTGTCGTCGGCCGCCGCCACCATCGCCGAGGGCGAGGTGATGCAGCTTGCCGCTGCGAAGAACACCGCCACCACCGAGGACGAATACCTCGCGGTGATCCGCGGCAAGACCGCCGAACTGTTCGCCGCCGCCTGCGAGGTCGGCCCGGTGATCGCCGAGCGGCCCAAGGCCGAGCAGACCGCCGCCGCCAGTTTCGGCATGAACCTCGGTATCGCCTTCCAGCTTGTCGACGATCTGCTCGACTACGGCGGCACCGCCGCCAAGCTCGGCAAGAACGTCGGCGACGATTTCCGCGAGGGCAAGATCACGCTGCCGGTGGTGCTGGCGTTCCGCCGCGGCAACGACAGCGAGCGCGCGTTCTGGATCCGCGCGCTGGAGAGCGGCGAGATCGGCGACGGCGACCTCGACCACGCCATCGGCCTGATGACCAAGCATCGCGCCCTGGAGGATACGCTGTCGCGGGCCCAGCACTACGGCGCGATGGCGGTGGACGCGCTGGCGCTGTTTCCGCCGTCGCCGATGAAGGCGGCGCTGGAGCAGGTGGTCGCCTTCTGCTTGGCGCGCTCGCACTGAGCGGGTTTGATCCAGGTGGAATCGTCATGCGCGGGCAGGTTTTGACCGAGATAGACATTTGCTGACTATAAGGATTTAAAACCTATTATTCCGAGGCTCATAATACGGAGGGCCTCTACTTTTGATACGCTACAAGTCCTCTCAACAATCATCTACGGCCGCATCGGGCGAGTAGGGTTCCGTAAGTCGAACTTACTCCCAGTTCAGTGCGCCACCGTTCTGATATTCGATGACGCGGGTCTCGAAGAAATTCTTCTCCTTCTTGAGGTCCATCGCCTCGCTCATCCACGGAAACGGGTTCTCGGTCTCGGCGAACACCGGCGCGAGGCCGAGCTGGGCGCAGCGGCGATTGGCGATGAAGTGCATGTACTGCTCGCAAAGCTGCGCATTCAGCCCGAGGAAGCCGCGCGGCATGGTGTCCCGCCCGTAAGCCGCTTCCAGCTCGGCGGCGTCGCGGATCATCTGGCGCACTTCGTCCTGGAATGCCGTCGTCCACAAATGCGGATTCTCGTGCTTGATCTGGTTGATGACGTCGATGCCGAAATTCAGATGGATCGATTCATCGCGCAGGATGTATTGATACTGCTCGGCGATGCCGACCATCTTGTTGCGCCGGCCGAGCGAGAGGATTTGCGCGAAGCCGGTGTAGAACCACATGCCCTCGAACACCACGTAGAAGGCGACGAGGTCGCGCAGGAAGGATTGATCCTTCTCCGGCGTGCCGGTGGTGAAGCCGGGGTTCTCCAGGTTTTGGGTGTGCCTCAGCGCCCACGCCGCCTTGTCGGTGATCGAGGGCACCTCGCGATACATGTTGAACAGCTCGCCTTCATCGAGGCCGAGGCTTTCGACGATGTACTGGAACGTGTGCGTGTGCACCGCCTCCTCGAACGCCTGCCGCAGCAGATATTGCCGGCATTCCGGATTGGTCAGGTGACGATAGATCGCCAGCACGATGTTGTTGGCGACGAGCGACTCGGAGGCGGCAAAGAAGCCGAGGTTGCGCTTGATGGCGTGGCGCTCGTCGTCGGTCAGGCCGTCGCGCGATTTCCACAGCGCGATGTCGGCCTGCATCGACACCTCCGTCGGCATCCAGTGATTGTTGCAGCCCGAGAGATACTTTTCCCACGCCCAGCGGTACTTCAGCGGCAGAAGCTGGTTGACGTCGGCGCGGCAGTTGATCATCGCCTTGTCGTCGACGGAGACGCGGCCGCCATTGCGGTCGATGTCCTCAAGCCCCGTCGTGCTGGCGGCAGGCGGCGTCAGCGGCAGCGTGTTGCGGGCGAGCGTTGCGGAAGAAGGTTCGGACCAGTCGAGCATGATGTTTTCCTAACGTGTTTCTTTTTGTCGTGCCGGGCGGAAAGTGAGACGCTGCTACTGGCACGCCTCGCAATCGGGATCGTTGATGAGGCAGGCCTTGACCTCCGACAGATCGGGCGCGGCATCCGGCACCATGATCGGCGCGTGCATCACGGCGGGCGTGGCCGAGACGGCGTTGAGCTTGCCATCGGTGCCCTTGAGCGTCGATTTCTCGACGTGAGTGGCGGAGCGCGAGCGCAGGTAATAGGTCGTCTTCAATCCGCGCCGCCATGCCAGGCGATAAAGCGCGTCGAGCTTCTTGCCTGACGGATTGGCGATGTAGAGATTGAGCGACTGCGCCTGATCGATCCATTTCTGCCGCCGCGCCGCCGCTTCCACCAGCCACGCTGCATCGATCTCGAACGCCGTGGCGTAGAGCGCCTTGAGGTCGTCGGGCACGCGGTCGATGCTCCCTAAGCTGCCGTCGAAATATTTCAGGTCCGACACCATCACCTCGTCCCACAGCCGGCGCGCCTTGAGGTCGCGCACGAGCAACGCGTTGACCACGGTGAAGTCGCCGGACATGTTGGATTTGACGTAAAGGTTCTGGTAGGCGGGCTCGATCGACTGCGACACGCCGCAGATGTTGGAGATCGTCGCCGTCGGCGCGATCGCCATCACGTTCGAGTTGCGCATGCCGACCGTCTGCACGCGCGCGCGCAGGCCCTCCCAGTCGAGCGTGGACGAGCGGTCGAGATCGACCGGCGCGCCGCGCGCGTCATCGACGAGGCGGATGGAGTCGAGCGGCAGAATGCCTTTCGACCACAGCGAGCCGTCGTAGGACGGATAGCGGCCGCGCTCGGCGGCGAGATCGACGGAGGCCGAGATGGCATGGAAGGCGATCGCCTCCATGCTTTGGTCGGCGAACGTCACCGCCCGATCGGAGGAATACGGCAGCCGCAGCATCTGCAACGCATCCTGAAAGCCCATCAGGCCCAGGCCGACCGGCCGATGGCGCAGGTTGGAACGGCGCGCCTCGGGAATGGTGTAGAAGTTGATGTCGATGACGTTATCGAGCATCCGCATGGCGGTGCCGACGGTGCGGGCCAGCCGCGCCTGATCGAGGCCGTTGTCGGTGACGTGATTGACGAGGTTGATCGAGCCGAGATTGCACACCGCCACCTCGTCGTCGGAGGTGTTGAGGGTAATTTCCGTGCACAGGTTCGACGAGTGGATGACGCCGGCATGGCTCTGCGGCGAGCGCAGGTTGCACGGGTCCTTGAAGGTGATCCACGGATGCCCGGTCTCGAACAGCATGGTCAGCATCTTGCGCCACAGGTCGATGGCGCGGATGCGCTTGAACACCTTGACCTCGCCGCGCGCGGCCTTCGCCTCATACGCCTCGTAGCGCGCGGCGAAGGCGGCACCGGTCAGGTCGTGCAGGTCCGGCGTCTCGTCGGGCGAGAACAGCGTCCACTCGGCGTCGTCCTCGACGCGCTGCATGAACAGGTCCGGCACCCAGTTGGCGGTGTTCATATCGTGAGTGCGGCGGCGGTCGTCGCCGGTGTTCTTGCGCAGGTCGAGGAATTCCTCGATATCGACGTGCCACGTTTCCAGATAGGCGCATACCGCGCCCTTGCGCTTGCCGCCCTGGTTGACGGCGATGGCGGTGTCGTTGGCGACCTTCAGGAACGGCACCACGCCCTGGCTCTCGCCATTGGTGCCCTTGATATGCGCGCCAAGCCCACGCACGCGGGTCCAGTCGTTGCCCAGCCCGCCGGAATATTTCGCCAGCAGCGCGTTGTCCTTGATCGCCTTGAAGATGCCGTCGAGGTCGTCGGCGACGGTGGTGAGGAAGCAGGATGAGAGTTGCGGCCGCGTCGTTCCGGCGTTGAACAGCGTCGGGGTCGAGGCCATGAAGTCGAACGACGACAGCAGGTCGTAGAACGCGATGGCGCGCGCCTCGCGGTCGATCTCGCGCAAGGCGAGTCCCATCGCGACGCGCATGAAGAACGCCTGCGGCAGTTCGATGCGCGTGCCGCCATCGTGCAGGAAGTAGCGGTCGTAGAGCGTCTGTAGCCCAAGAAATTGCAGGTTGAGGTCGCGCTCGGGCTTCAATGCCGCGGCAAGGCGCGCGAGGTCGAAGCGGGCCAGTTCGGGATCGAGCAGTTCGGCGGCGATGCCGGCTTTGACATAGGCCGGGAAATACTCGGCATAGCGCGTCGCCATATCGGCCTGCGAGGCCTGCGCCGGGCTGCCGTGAATGGCGGTGAGCACTTCGCTGCGCAGTTTGTCGAGCAACAGGCGGGCGCTGACGTAGGTGTAGTCGGGTTCCTGCTCGATCAGCGTGCGCGAGGCCATCACGGTGGCGAGCGACAGTTCGTTGCCGGTGATGCCGTCGTAGAGGTTGCGCCGCGTCTCGGCGAGCACGGCCGCGGCGTCGACGCCATCGAGGCCGGCGCAGGCTTCATCGACGATCAGCGTGAGCCGCGCCTCGTCGAGCGGCACGCGGCGGCCGTCGGCGAGGGTGACGTGCAGCGTCGTCGCCGGCGTCGCCGCCTCGGTCTTGGCGGCGCGTTCGCGGGCGCGCTCCTCGCGGTAAAGCACATAGGCGCGGGCGACCTTGTGGTGCTCGCCGCGCATCAGCGCCAGTTCGACCTGATCCTGCACGTCCTCGATGTGGAAGGTGCGGCCCTCGCCGACGCGGCGGGTCAACGCCGCGACGACATCGGCGGTCAATTGCTCGACGTTCTCATGCACCCGGCGCGAGGCGGTGGCGGCGGAACCCTCGACCGCGAGGAACGCCTTTGTCATCGCCACCGCGATCTTGCTGGCGTCGAATGGCGTCACCGCGCCGTTGCGGCGGATGACCTGATAGGCCGGCGCGCTCGACGGCGACGGCGGCGCGACCGCCAGAGACGAACGCACGATACGCTGAGCGGATGCAGTTTCCGTTCCGAGAGACATTGCCCGAGACCCCGAATGTTGCGGACGGGATCAGGCGGCGCACGCAGGACATCGCGCGGACCAATGCCGCACCCTGCCAAGCACCCACCGGGACACCCCGCCCAGGGACGTTGTTGTGTCTCGGCAGGTCTCCTGGCTCGCGGGTCTCGGCGTTGGTCCGGCCTTCCCGGAGCCTGTAATGGCCCCAGTGACTTACATGGACTTCGGCTCGCCGCTTACAGTTGCGGGGGCAGCGCCGGCTTTGCCCAACCGATTGACATCGGCGGCGCACCGGCTTCCCTCTTAGCCCTCGATCTTGCGATTCGAGGGACCGTGACCACTATATTTAGTATTCATACGACGATTCCTGTCAATAGATCGTTAAAGACGCCCTCGCGGGTTCCGAACGACGGTGGATAAGGCCGGTCATTCCACCGCGTAGGGCGTGAACACGCTGCGGTTTTCGTCGACATGCAGCACCCGTCCCACCGGTGGAAAAGCGCGCTGCGGGCAAGCCGGCCGCTCGCAGAGGCGGCAGCCGGCGCCGATCGGCGTCGCCGCCGCCGGATTTCTGAGGTCGAGCCCGTCGGAATAGACCAGCCGTTCGGCATGGCGCACGTCGCAGCCAAGAGCCACCGCAAAAGTCTTGCTTGGCGCATGATAGCCGCCCTGGCGGTGCGAGACCGTGCGCGCGATCCACAGATAGGTGCGCTCGTCCGGCATCCGCGCAAGCTGGGTCAGGATTCGTCCCGGCTGCGCGAACGCCTCATAGACGTTCCACAACGGGCAGGTGCCGCCGATGCGCGAGAAGTGGAAGTCGGTCGCCGACTGGCGCTTGGAAATATTGCCGGCGCGATCGACGCGGATGAAGAAGAACGGCACGCCGCGCGCGCCGGGGCGTTGCAGCGTGCTGAGACGATGGCACGCCGTCTCGAAGCCGACGCCGAAATGCTGACCCAGCACATCGATGTCGTAGCGGCAGGCTTCGGCCATGTCGCGAAAGGCGGTGTAGGGCAGGATCAGCGCGCCGGCGAAATAGTTGGCAAGTCCGATGCGGGCGAGACGGCGCGACTCTTCGTCGGCCAGCGAACTCGCGGCGACAATGGTGTCGATGGCCTCGTGCTGTTCGAGAAAGGCAAGCTGTGTCGCCATCTGGAACGCTTGTTGCCCGGCGCGGAGCCGCGACGACAGCCGCAACACGCCCGCTTCGCGATCGAACGAGCGCTGCGCGCCGGCCGTGGCGGCATTGGATGCAGCGGGGACGACGCGGATGCCGTGGCGTGAGGACAGGCGCTCAACCAGCGCCGTTGTCATGTCGCCGATGGAGAAATTGTTCTCGTGTGAAATCCGCTCCGCCGCTTCGTCAAGCTCGGCGATGTAATTGTGCCTGGCATAGAAAAAATCCCGCACCTCCTCGAACGGGGTCGAGACGGCAGCCGGCGCGCGGTCGCGCCGGTCGTCACCGAACCGCGCGGTCAGCGCCGCCGATTGTTCGAGCGCGCGATGATAGCGGCGATGAAGCGCGACCAGTGCGCGGCCGACCGCCGGCATGTTGCTGGCAAGCGCGCGCAGTTCGGCCGTGGCGACGGTTTCGCCAAGCGCCGGATCCGACAGCGCTTCCTTGAGGTCGCCGATCAGGCGCGCCTCGTCGTCCTCGGAGAACAGTTGCACGTCGATGCCGAACGCCGCGTTCAGCTTGAGCAGCACCGGCACGGTGAGCGGCCGCTGGTTGTTCTCGATCTGGTTGAGATAGCTGAGCGACACGCCGATGGCCGAGGCCAGCGCCTGCTGGGTCAGGCGGCGCTCCTCGCGCAGGCGCTTCAGCCGCACGCCGATGAAGGCTTTCTTCACGGGCCGCTCCATCTTCGCAAAATTTGCAAAACTAGCGGAATCGCTTCGCTAATCTCTGCAATTTCAGCTCTTTGCACACATATCAGTTTGCGAATATTGCGATAGATATAATGAAACGCAAGCCCGTCGAGGCTTCAGGAGATATTGCTTTGAAGCTCCATAGCGTCCGCACGCACACGTCCGCCGACAATCTCCCCCGCAAGGA
>JBASBO010000070.1:0-7266 GCA_049651165.1 Xanthobacteraceae bacterium
GGTGGCGATTTCCGGGGTGATCGGCTGGGTCGGGCTGATGGTGCCGCACATGGCGCGGCTGATGGTCGGCCCGCGCTTCGACCGGCTGTTGCCGGCCGCGATCCTGCTGGGCGCGACCTTCATGATCGCGGTCGATACGCTGGCGCGCACCGCCGCGCGGATCGAGATTCCGCTCGGTGTTCTGACCGCAGTGATCGGCGGCCCGATCTTCGTCTGGCTGTTGGCGCGCAACCGCCGGGCCTTCCTGCCATGACGCTGCTCAGCGCCCACGACCTCGCGATCGGCTACGGGCGAACCACCATCGCCGCCGGCATCGATCTTTCGGTCGCGCCCGGCAGCGTCACCTGCCTGCTCGGCCCCAACGGCATCGGCAAGACCACGCTGTTCAAGACCCTGCTCGGCCTGATCGCGCCGATCGCCGGCCGGGTCGAGATCGACGGCCGCGATCTCGCCGCGCTCGATCCGCGAACGGTGGCGCGCCACATCGCCTATGTGCCGCAGGCGCAGGCCACCGAGTTCGCCTATTCGGTGCTCGACCTCGTGGTGATGGGCCGCACCGCCCATCTCGGCGCTTTCGCAGCTCCCCGCCCCGCCGACTACGCCATCGCCATGGCGGCGCTGGAGCGGCTCGGCATCGCCGCGCTGGCGGAGCGCGATTCCACCCGGATCTCGGGCGGCCAGCGCCAGCTCGTGCTGATCGCCCGCGCGCTGGCGCAGCAGGCGCGCGTCATCGTGATGGACGAGCCGACCGCCAGCCTCGATCTCGGCAACCGCATTCTGGTGCTCGACACCATTCGCGGCCTGTCCGCCGACAATCTCGCCGTGGTGCTGTCGACGCACGAACCCGAGCACGCCTTCGTGGTCGCCGACCGGGTGGCGATCCTGGCGGCCAGTGGCTTCCTCACCGGGCCGGTCGAAGCCGTGATGACCTCAGACGAATTGTCGCGGCTGTACCGGGTCGGGCTGGTGGTCGAGAGGACGCCTTCCGGGCGTTTCGTCGTCGGCCCGGCGTAAACCGGCCGCGTCGACGACGTGGGGCGTCGCCCGCCGCCCTCGCCCCGCCCCCGCCACCTTCGGACGACCCCAAAGATTACAGTTGCAAACTTCGGCGCGGACGCTCTTATTTAGAATTATACAAGTTCAACGGGAGGTGTCTCGTGACGAAAGTGAACTTGACGGTGAACGGAAAGGCAGTTTCCGCCAACGTCGAAGACCGGACCTTGCTGGTCCATTTCCTGCGCGATCATTTGAACCTGACGGGGACGCATGTCGGCTGCGACACCAGCCAGTGCGGCGCCTGCGTGGTCCATATCGACGGCCGCGCCGTCAAATCCTGCACCACGCTGGTCGGCCAGGTGGACGGCGCCAAGGTGACCACCATCGAAGGTCTCGCCAAAGGCGACCAACTGCACCCGATGCAGGCGGCGTTCCGCGACAATCACGGGCTTCAGTGCGGCTTCTGCACGCCGGGCATGATCATGTCGGCGATCGACATCGTGCAACGCCACGGCGGCAAGCTGGACGAAGCCACCGTGCGGCACGAACTCGAAGGCAACATCTGCCGCTGCACCGGCTATCACAATATCGTCAAGTCGGTATTGGACGCCGCCGGCCGCATGAGCGTCGCCGACGCCGCCGAATAGGCGTTTTCCGCGGGTCCGCGCGCGGCTCCGCGACCATCGCACGACAGCAATCAGGCGACCTGCCCTGCGGCCGATCCGGAGCGCTGGCAAAAGGTCGGGCAAGGAGATACCCCATGGGAGTGGAAGGCATCGGCGCAAGCGTGTTGCGCAAGGAGGACAGGCGGTTCACCACCGGCAAGGGCCGCTACGTCGACGACATCAAACTGCTGGGCATGACCTACGCGCATTTCGTGCGCAGCCCGCACGGCCACGCCAAGGTTAAAAGCATCGACACCTCGGCGGCAGAAGCCATGCCGGGCGTCGTCGCGGTGCTGACCGGCCAGCAGATCGTCGACGACAAGGTCGGCAACCTGATCTGCGGCTGGGCCATCACCTCGAAGGATGGTTCGCCGATGAAGATGGGCGCGTGGCCGGCGATGGCGCCTGAGGTGGTGCGCTTCGTCGGACAGGCCGTGGCGGTGGTGATCGCAGAGACGAAAAATCAGGCGCGCGACGCCGCCGAAGCGGTGGCGGTCGAATACGAGGAATTGCCGGCGGTGACCAACGTCCGGGCCGCGATCGCGTCCGGCGCGCCTCAGCTTCACCCGGAAGCGCCGGGCAACGTCGTCTACGACTGGGAGCTGGGCGATCAGGCGGCGGTGAACGACGCGTTCGCCAAGGCGGCCAACGTCGTCAAGTTCGACCTCGTCAACAACCGGCTTGCGCCGAACGCGATGGAGCCGCGCGCGGCGGTCGCACAATACGACGAGGCCGAGGAACACTTCACGCTGTACACTACCTCGCAGAACCCGCACGTCGCGCGGCTGGTGCTGTCGGCGTTCTACAACATCGCCCCCGAGCACAAGCTGCGAGTGATCGCGCCCGACGTCGGCGGCGGCTTCGGCTCGAAGATCTTCATCTATCCGGAAGAAATGGTGGCGCTGTGGGCCTCGAAGAAGGTCAACCGCCCGGTGAAGTGGACCGGCGACCGCACCGAGGCGTTCCTCACCGACGCCCACGGCCGCGATCACGTCTCGCACGCCGAGATGGCGTTCGACGCCGACAACAAGATCCTCGCGCTGCGGGTCAAGACCTACGCCAATTTCGGCGCCTACATGTCGCTGTTCTCGTCGTCGGTGCCGACCTATCTCTACGCCACGCTGTTGTCGGGCCAGTACAACATCCCGGCGATCTATGCCGAGGTGATGGGGGTCTATACCAACACCTCGCCGGTCGACGCCTATCGCGGCGCGGGACGCCCGGAAGCCAGCTATCTGGTCGAGCGCATGATGGAGACGGCGGCGCGGCAGTTGAAGGTCGATCCCGCCGAACTGCGCAGCAGGAACTTCGTCCGCGAATTCCCGCACCAGACGCCGGTCATCATGGCCTACGATATCGGCGACTTCCAGGCGTCGCTCGACGCGGCGATGAAGACCATCGACTATGCCGGCTTCCCCGCGCGCAAAGCGAAAGCAAAGAGCGAAGGCAAGCTGCGCGGCCTCGGCTTCTCCTGCTACATCGAGGCGTGCGGCATCGCGCCCTCGAAGGCGGTGGGAAGTCTGGGTGCGGGAGTGGGCTTGTGGGAATCGGCGGAGATCCGCGTCAACCCGGTGGGCACCATCGAGGTGCTGACCGGCTCGCACAGCCACGGCCAGGGCCACGAGACGACATTCTGCCAGCTTGTCGCCGAGCGCTTCGGCGTGCCGGTGGATCAGGTGTCGATCGTCCACGGCGACACCGACAAGGTGCAGTTCGGCATGGGCACCTACGGCTCACGCTCGCTGGCGGTGGGCGGCTCGGCCATCGTCAAGGCGCTGGAGAAGGTCGAGGCCAAGGCCAAGAAGATCGCCGCGCATCAGCTTGAGGCGTCCGAGAGCGACATCGTCATCGAGGACGGCACCTTCAAGGTGGCCGGCACCGACAAGGCGATCGCGCTGCCGATGGTGGCGCTCGCCGCCTACACCGCGCACAACCTGCCGGACGGCATGGAGCCCGGCCTGAAGGAAAGCGCGTTCTACGACCCGTCGAACTTCACCTTCCCGGCCGGCACCTACATCTGCGAGGTGGAGGTCGATCCCGGCACCGGCAAGACCGAGTTCGTCAACTTCGTCGCGGCGGACGACTTCGGCCGCCTCGTCAACCCGATGATCGTAGAAGGCCAGGTCCATGGCGGCCTCACCCAGGGCATCGGGCAGGCGCTATTGGAAAGCGCGGTCTACGAGGACAACGGCCAGCTCATCACCGCATCCTTCATGGACTACGCGATGCCGCGCGCCGACGACGTGCCGTCCTACAAGTTGCAGCACACCACGACGCTGTGTCCGGGCAATCCGCTCGGCGTCAAGGGCTGCGGCGAGGCAGGCGCGATCGGCGCATCGGCGGCGGTCATCAACGCGATCACCGACGCCATCGGCACCAACAAGCTGGACATGCCGGCGACGCCCGACCGGGTGTGGCACGCCATGCACGCCGGCGCGTAAGATCAAGGAGACGCATCATGTACGAGACCAACTATCATCGCGCCTCCAGCGTCGACGACGCCGTGGCGCTGTTCGGCAAGGGCTCCGAGGCGAAGTTTCTGGCCGGCGGGCAGACGCTGCTGCCGGTGATGAAGCAGCGCCTCGCCGCGCCGAGCGACGTCGTCGACATCGCAAAAATCCCGGCGCTGATCGGCATCGAGGTGAGCGGCGACGCCGTCACCATCAAGGCGGCGACGACGCATTACGACGTCGCCACCAGCGCCGAGGTGGAGAAAGCGATCCCGGCGCTGGCGCGCCTCGCCGGCATGATCGGCGATCCCGCGGTGCGCTATCGCGGCACCATCGGCGGCTCGCTCGCCAACAACGATCCGGCGGCGGACTATCCGGCGGCGGTGCTGGCGCTCAACGCCACGGTGAAGACCGACCGGCGCAGCATTTCCGCCGCCGAGTTCTTCCAGGGCCTGTTCTCGACGGCGCTGGAGGACGGCGAGATGATTACGGCGGTGAGCTTCCCGATTCCCGCCAAAGCCGGCTACGCCAAGTTCCGCCATCCGGCGTCGCGCTTCGCGCTGACCGGAGTGTTCGTGGCGCAGACCCGCAACGGCGAGGTTCGCGTCGCCGCTACCGGCGCGTCGCAGAACGGGGTGATACGGGTGGAGGCGATCGAGCGGGCTCTGAAGGCCAACTGGTCGCCGGCCGCGCTCGACGGCGTTTCCGTCCCGGCCGACGACCTGATGTCGGACCTGCACGGCGCGGCCGACTATCGCGCCAACCTCATCAAGGTGATGGCGCAGCGCGCCGTCGCCGGCGCGGGCTGACAACCCCTTCCCGCATTGTCCGATCAAGACGTCACGGCGCGCCAAAAGCGCGCCGTTGTCGTTTGCGCATCGGATCCGGTCCACATCGAACAGTGTGCGCTCGAACAAAGACAGACGGCGCGAATTCCGATCCACTTAAAAACGGATTTGCCCGGTCGGTGGTGGCTGCACCCCTGAAAGATGTATTGACAATATATCTTTGTGGAACGACACTCCCCGCACGGGAAATCGCTCGACCGGTCCTGAACTGGAGCGGCCGGAGGCGAGGCCCATCCGACCACGCCCCGCACGGGCGACGACAGGAGCCACCATGTGTCAAACCGATAAAGAAACCGATGTCACCGAGATCGACGTGCGCAGCCTGATTCCGGCCCAGCGCCACGCCAAGATTTTCCAGCTTGTCGGCCAACTGGAAGCGGGCGATTCGTTCGTTCTGGTGAACGATCACGATCCCAAGCCGCTTTATTACCAGCTTCAGGCCGAGCACCCCAACGAGTTCTCCTGGACCTATTTGGAGCAGGGCCCCTCGGTCTGGAAGGTCGAGATCGGCAAACAGTTCAAGGCCGCCTGATCGGCCCGCGAAACAACCGCCGACGCGCGGCCCCATGCCTGCGTCGGCCCCTCATCGGCGAACGCGATCCATCGCAGGGGATCGTTTGTCGATCGCGCCGGCGGCCGCAATCCGCCGGCGCCTGATCTCGACCCGATCCGGAATCCGGATCCGGTGTTGACGTGACCTCGAAAGGAAGGCCGCCGTGGTCGGCGTGGCGTTATCCCGCTGGACGATGTCCTACTTCGCGACCGCGCTGCTGGCGTTGATCGCCGCCGAAGCGCTGATGCTGGCGGGCTTCGGCTATCCCGCCGCGCCGTTGCGCGCACCTGACACGCTGCTGCTGGTGCATCTGGTGGCGATCGGCTGGCTCAGCCTGTTGATGTGCGGCGCGCTGTTCCAGTTCGTGCCGGTGCTGATCGCGCGGCCGCTTTACAGCGACATGCTGCCGCTGCCGACGCTTTGCCTGCTGGCGGCCGGTCTGGCGGCGCTGCTCTGCGGTTTCCTGCAACTCGGCGGCCACGTCGATCATGGCTTCGGCTTTTTCCCGGCGGCAGCGATCCTGCTCGGCGCGGGCTTTGCGCTGGTGCTGTGGAATCTCGGCCGCACCCTGTGGGCGGCGCGGCCGCTGCCGCTGCCGGCGCGCTTCGTGACCGGCGGGCTGTGCAGCCTCGCCGCGACGGTGCTGTTCGGCATCGTCTTCGCGCTGGTGCTGGGCGGCGCCACCACGCTGCCGCATCTGGTCGATGTCGCAGCGTTCGGCCTGCCGATCCATGTCATCGCCGGGCTTGGCGGCTGGCTGACCTTCACCGCCGTCGGCGTCAGTTACCGCCTGCTGGCGATGTTCATGCTGGCCCCCGAGCTTGAAGGCCGCACCACCCGCGGCGCGCTCTATCTCGGCGCGGCGGCGCTGGCCGCCGTCATCGTCGGCGGCACGGCGGCGATCTGTCTGGCGGGCAACGTGATGTGGGGGGTCGGGATCGGCGGGCTGCTGGGCGTCGCCGGCCTCGCGCTCTACGGCGGCGACATCGTGCATCTCTATCGCGCGCGCAAGCGCCGCGTCATCGAACTCAACAGCCGCATGGCGGCGGTGGCGCTGGCCAATCTGGCGGCGACGGTGGTGCTCGGCCTCGGCTTGTTGCTGGCTGGACGCTTCACCGAGCATGTCGGCGCGATCGTCTTTCTGGTCGGCTTCGCCTGGCTCACCGGCTTCGGACTTGCGAAGCTCTACAAGATCGTCGCCTTCCTGACCTGGCTCGAATGCTACGGCCCGGTGCTCGGCAAGACCGCGACGCCGCGCGTGCAGGACCTCGTCACCGAGCCGCGCGCGATCCGATGGTTCGTGCTTTATTTCATTGCGGTGTGGGTCGCCGCCGTCGCGCTGCTGCTGGCGCTGCCGCTCGTGTTCCGGCTCGGGGCCGGCGCGATGCTGGCGGCGAGCATCGGCATCGGCGTCCAGTTGCTGCGCACCCGCCGCCTCGCCAACGTCGCGCCCGCGCTGCGGCTGCCCAAGGGCGCGCGGCCGCCACATCTGTTGCACGCATCGGTCCAGCCAAGCTGAAGGAGACACGCATGACCACTCAATTCATGGACGTCGACGTCCGCCCAACGCTACGCGCCGGCGGCGAGCCGTTCGGCGAGATCATGGCGGCGGTGACCAAACTACAACCCGGTCAGGGCCTGCGGCTGCTGGCGACCTTCGAGCCGGTGCCGCTGTTCCATGTGCTGGGCTCAAAGGGCTTCAGCCACGAGGCGCGCGAGATCGGCGGCGGCGACTGGGAGGTGCTGTTCTCGCC
>JBASBO010000071.1:0-14283 GCA_049651165.1 Xanthobacteraceae bacterium
GTCCAGCCCGCGCGCGCCGCCGTCCCCGGCAGATACGGCGCAAGCCGCGCCAGCGCTTCCTCCGCCAGCCGCCGATAGGTGGTGATCTTGCCGCCGTAGATCGACAACAGCGGCACGCCGTCCGGCAGGTCGAGTTCGAGCACGTAGTCGCGCGTCGCCGCCCTGGCCTCGCCCGCGCCGTCGTCGTAGAGCGGCCGCACGCCGGCGTAGGTCCACACGACATCCTCCGGCGTCACCGGCCTGGCGAAATATTCGCTGACCGATTCGCAGAGGTAGCGGATATCCTCCGGCGTCGCGACGACCGCGGCGGGATCGCCGTGGTAATCGCTGTCGGTGGTGCCGATCAGCGTGAAGTCCTCGCGGTAGGGAATCGCGAACACGATGCGGCCGTCGCTGTTCTGGAACATGTAGGCGCGCTCGTGCGCGTAAAGCCTGCGCACCACGATGTGCGAGCCCTGCACCAGCCGCACCTTCGCCTTGGCGCGCACGTCCGCGCCGCGCGCCAGCGCATCCTCCACCCACGGACCGGCGGCGTTGACCAGCGCCTTCGCCCGCACCTCGCGTTGCGCGCCGCCGAGGCTGTCCTGCATAGTGATCCGCCAGACGCCGTCCTCGCGCGCAAGCTGCGTGGCGCGGGTGCGGGTCGCGATCACCGCGCCGCGGTCGGCGGCGTCGCGGGCGTTGAGCACCACAAGGCGCGCGTCGTCCACCGCGCAATCGGAATACTCGAACCCGCGCCGGAACAGCCCCGGCTTCAGCGGACGGCCGGCCTCGTCGCGGGTGAGATCGAGCGCGCGCGCCGGCGGCAGCAGCTTGCGGCCGCCGAGGTGATCGTAGAGGAACAGCCCGAGCCGCAGCAGCCAGGCCGGCCGCAAGCCGTCGTGATGCGGCAGCACGAAGCGCAGCGGCGAGACGATATGCGGCGCGATCCGCCATAGCACCTCGCGCTCGATCAGGGCTTCGCGCACCAGCCGGAACTCGTAATATTCGAGATAACGCAGACCGCCGTGGATCAGCTTGGTGGATTCCGACGAGGTGCCGCTGGCGAGGTCGTTGGCCTCGCAGAGGAACACCGTGTTGCCGCGTCCGGCGGCGTCCCGCGCGATGCCGCAGCCGTTGACGCCGCCGCCGATGATCGCAAGATCGAAAATCCGGGACACCGAGGAACCTTCCATAGCGTTTCATGATTCGACGGAAACGCCGTGATGTGAGGCGTCATTGCCGGGCTTGACCCGGCAATCCATCATTTTCAGAAAGATGGATGCGCGGATCAAGTCCGCGCATGACGATGAATGATTCCGTCAAAAGCAGAAAACCTCAGAGCGGACACGCGCATAGGGCGCGGCTCACGCCATCGTGCGCGTGTTGGCGCGCGCGGTCAACGCGCGCGAGCAACGCCTTCAGAAGGTCAAAAACGCAATGCCGGATCGCGGCGGTCAGACGGTTTCCGCGTCATGCCTGACGATAAATTGCGCGGCCGCGCGCTCGGCGTCGCGCGCGCTGCGGAACAGCCGGCCTTCGAGACGAAGGAACTGCGGAGCGGCGGCGAAGAAGCGAAAACCGGCCCGGTCGCGCACCACGATGCCCGCCGCGCGCGAGCCGACCTCGATGATATAGCTGTCCGACATGATAGCGCCCGTCCTGATCCACCCGGGCACATAACTTCGATGCCGCTCGATCGTTCCGGCGTTTCACGCCGCGCTGACGCCCCGCGCGGTTCCAGGCCGAGGCGGCCGCTCACGCCGGAATCGTGCCGCGGTCGATCGGCTGCGGCCGCCCCTGATCGTCGATGGAGACATAGGTGAAGTTGCCATCGGTGACGAGGATGGACTCGGTCTGCCGCCGCCGCCGCACCCAGGCGTCGAGATGGACGGTGATCGAGGTGCGGCCGATCCGCACCGTCGAGGCGTAGATCGACACCACGTCGCCGACATAGACCGGCTTGCGGAAGTTCATCGCCTCGATCGCCACCGTCGCGGTCCGCGCCTTGGTGACCCGGATCGCATAGATGCCGCCGGCGACGTCCATCTGGCTGAGCAGCCAGCCGCCGAAGATGTCGCCATTGTGGTTGGTGTCGGCCGGCATCGGCAGCGTGCGGACGCAGAGGTCGCCGCTCGGCTCGGTTTGCGTCCCCGGCGCGGAACCGGTTTGCGAATCGGTCATCGGCGGCACCCCTCCGTTTTTTGTCACGGCGCGTCACGCCACATGGCGTCCAGCATTCGGCGCGTCGATCCGCCGCCTGCGACGGACAGCGCCCAGCACAGCAGATTCCGTCGCCGCCCGGAAGGGCTTCGTCGCGGGTGCGGTGCAGTTGGTATCTTGGGAGGGTTTACGGTTACTTCGGCCGCCGCATCTCGAACATGGCGTCGGGGCGGACCTCGATATAGTCGCCCATGCGGCCGGCGCGCAGGATCGGATGCGCCTCGGCGGTCTGGTAGACGCCGTCCCGGATCAACGCCTTGTCGATATGCACCGCGACCACCTCGCCGATCGCCAGCCACGTCTCCGCCGCCGCGCCGTCGGCGCCCTTGAGCCGGATGATGTCCGACAGCCGGCATTCGAACGTGACGCGGCTCTCGCCGACCCGCGGCGGCCGCACCAGACGGCTCGGGACCGCCGTCAGCCCGGCCAGTTCGAACTCGTCGACCTCGGGCGGCACCGTGGCGGAGGTCGCGTTCATCTGCTGCGCGATATCCATGGTGGCGAGGTTCCACACGAACTCGCCGGTCTCCTGAACGTTGCGCACGGTGTCCTTCCAGCCGATCGAGGAAAACCCGATCAGCGGCGGATGGTAGTTGAAGGCGTTGAAGAAGCTGTAGGGCGCGAGATTGACGCGGCCTTGGGCGTTGCACGAGGAAATCCAGCCGATCGGCCGCGGGCCGATGATGGCGTTGAACGGATCGTGCCGCAGGCCATGGCCGCTGGCCGGCTCGTAGAAGTGAATGCCGGCCGCATCGGACCGCTCAGAAGCGCCACCGTCCATGGATTATTTCCTTCAGCTCCCGCGCCGTGCGTTCGCGCTGCCGCTCTCAATAGCATAGCCGAGCCCGGCGAGGGTGAAATCGATCATCTGGTCCAGCGTCGGTCCCGGCTTGTTGGCGGTCTGCGCGATCATCTGCGGATGGAAAAAACGCAGCATCGCGGTGCAGGTGCAGAGCGCGGCGATCCGGACATCGGCGAGACGGAACACGCCCTCGGCCATGCCGTCGGCGATGACTTCGGCGATCAGCATGGTGATGCACTCGATATGCGCCTTGCAGACCGCCCAGTCCTCCTCCATCGCGCTCGCCACCATCTCGTGCAGCTTGGCGTCGCCGACGTAGCGCTCGGTGTTCATGCGATGCACGCTCGCCAGCAAGTGACGCAGCCGCTCGACCGCCGGTTCATGGCCGGCGACGATGGTCCGCGCCGCCGCCTCGACCTCGCCCATCAGCCGGCAGGCGACGCCCTGCCGGATCGCGTCCTTCGAAGAAAAGAATCGATAGACGTTGGCCGGCGACATGCGCAGCAGTTTGGCGATATCGGCCACCGTGGTCTTCTGGTAGCCGATCTCGCGGAACAACCGCTCCGCCACCACCAGGACGCGCTCCTGCGTGTCGGCTTCGGTGGTGTCGGCTTCCGCCGGTTCGGACAACATCGCCATATCACGATCCAATCTTCATTTATTCGGCGGCCTCGGCAAGCGGAAACGCAAGCTGGCCGTCGTCGTGCCGCGCCGCGTCGGCGGCGGTTTCGCCCGGCCCCTTCTCGTCGAGCGTCTTTCTGAACCACAGCGCGTAAAGGCCGGGCAGATAGAGCAGCGTCAGGAAGGTGGCGACGAACAACCCGCCCATGATGGTGATCGCCATCGGGGCCCAGAACGCCGAGCGCGACAGCGGGATCATCGCGAGGATCGCCGCTAAGGCCGTCAGCACCACCGGCCGCGCGCGCCGCACCGTGGCCTCGACGATGGCCTCGCGCCGGGTCGAACCGTGCCGCACGTCGGTCTCGATCTGATCGACCAGAATCACGGTGTTGCGCATGATCATGCCGGCCAGCGCGATCAGGCCGAGCAGCGCCACGAAGCCGAACGGCTGGCTCGCGACGTTGAGGCCGAGCGACGCGCCGACGATGCCGAGCGGCGCGGTCAGGAACACCAGCAGCAGCCGCGAAAAACTCTGCAACTGGATCATCAGCAGCGTCAGCATCACCGCCAGCATCAGCGGGAACAGGGCGTAGATCGAGGCATTGCCCTTGGCGGATTCCTCGATCGCGCCGCCCATCGCCATGCGGTAGCCCGGCTCCAGGCTGTCGCGGATCGGCTTCAGTTTGGCCCAGATCGCGTTGCTGACGTCAGGGGCCTGCACGCCGTCGACGATATCGCCGCGCACGGTGATGGCCATGTCGCGGTTGCGCCGCCACAGGATCGGCTCCTCGTGGGCGTATTCGACCTTGGCGATCTGCGACAGCGGCACCGCGACGCCGTTGCGCGACGTGATGGTGAGATCGCCGACCCGCGCCAGATCGAGCCGCTCGGTGGCGACCGCGCGCGCCACCACCTCGACCTTCTCGACGCCGTCGCGCACCGTCGTCACCGGCGCGCCGGAAATCAGCATCGCCAGCGCCTGCGAGACGTCCTGCGGGGTCAGGCCAAGCGCACGGGCGCGGTCCTGATCGACCACCAGCCTGAGCACCGGCGTCTGCTCGTTCCAGTCGAGATGCGGATCGACCACGTCGTGGTTGGTCTTCACCACGTCGCGCACCTTGTAGGCGATCTCGCGCACCTTGTGGGTATCCGGGCCGATGACGCGGAACTGGACCGGGAAGCCGACCGGCGGGCCGAAGTTGAAGCGATCGACGCGCACCCGCGCCTCGCTCAGCGCGCCCTCATGCACCGCCTTCTCGATCTTCGCCTTGACGCGCTCGCGCGCCTCGACGCCCTTGGCGACGATCACGATCTCGGCGAAGGATTCGTTCGGCAGTTGCGGGTTGAGCCCGAGCCAGAAGCGCGGCGAGCCCTGCCCGACATAGGCGGTGGAGGTGGCGATATCGTCGTCGCCGTCGAGCAGCTTCTCGGCCTTCTTCACCGCCGCCTCGGTGACGTTGAAGGCGGTGCCTTCCGGCAGCCGCAGTTGCAGGAACAGTTCGGGCCGCTCCGACAGCGGGAAGAACTGCTGCTGCACATGGCCGAAACCGACGACGCTGACGGCGAACACCGCGACCGTCGCCGCCACCACCTTGATGCGATGATTGACGCACCACGCGATCACCCGCCGCAAGCCGCGATAGATCCGCGTCTCGTAGATCGCGTGCGGGTCATGGATCGTCTGCCCCGGCTTGACGAAGTCGGGCAACAGCTTGACGCCGATATAGGGCGTGAAGATCACCGCCACGAACCACGACGCCACCAGCGCGATCGCCACGATCCAGAAGATGCCGCCGGCATATTCGCCGACGCCGGAATTGGCGAAGCCGATCGGCAGAAAGCCCGCCGCCGTCACCAGCGTGCCGGTGAGCATCGGGAAGGCGGTGGATTCCCAGGCGAAGGCGGCCGCCCTGGCGCGCTCCCAGCCCTGCTCCATCTTCACCACCATCATCTCGACCGCGATGATGGCGTCGTCCACCAACAGGCCGAGCGCGATAATCAGCGCGCCGAGCGTGATGCGGTGAAGATCGAGCGCCATCGCCTCCATCACCACGAACACGATCGCCAGCACCAGCGGCACCGACAGCGCCACCACGACGCCGGTGCGCAGGCCCAGCGCGAGGAACGAGACGAACAGCACGATCGCCAGCGCCTCGACGAACGAACTCACGAACTCGCCGATCGCGTGCTTGACCACCAGCGGCTGGTCGGCGATCTGCTCAAGCTCGATGCCTTTCGGCACGCCGTTCATGAAATCGGCGCTGGCCTTGTGAACGTTGTCGCCGAGTTCGAGAATGTTGGCGCCCTGTGCGGTGACCACGCCGATGCCGAGCGCCGGCTTGCCGCGCTGGCGGATCTCGTAGCTCTTGGGATCGACGAAACCGTGCTTGACGGTGGCGATGTCGCCGAGCCGGAACACCCGGCCGTTGCTCTCCACCGGGGTTTCCGCCACCGCCTTGGCGCCGTCGAGCGCGCCGGAGACGCGCAGCGCCACGCGCTGCGACGAGGTTTCGACGGTGCCGGCCGGCGTCACCGCGTTCTGCTTCGCCAGCGAATTGAAGATCGCCTGCGGCGCGATGCCGAGCGTCGCCAGCTTGGCGTGCGAGAACTCGACGAAGATCTTCTCGTCCTGGGCGCCGTAGAGATTGACCTTGGTGACGCCGGGCACTTTCAGCAAGCGCTGGCGCAGCCCTTCGGCGACCTTCTTGAGTTGCGCGTAGTCGGCGCCCTCGCCCGTCACCATGTAGAGCACGGAATCGACGTCGCCGTATTCGTCGTTGAAGTTCGGTCCGATCAGGTCCTGCGGCAGGTTGGCGCGGATATCGGAGAGTTTTTTGCGCAACTGATAGAACAGTTGCGGCACGTCCTTCGGCGGCGTGTTGTCCTTGAAGAACACCTGCATCGCCGTGAACGACGGCTTCGAGTAGGTCTGCACCTTGTCGAAGTAAGGCAGCTCCTGCAATTTCTTCTCGATCGGGTCGGCGACCTGCTCCTGCATCTCCTTGGCGGTCGCGCCCGGCCAGATCGCCGACACCACCACCAGCTTGATGGTGAAGGACGGGTCCTCGGCGCGGCCGAGTTTCAGATACGAATAGAAGCCGGCGCTGCCGATCGCCAAGATCAGGAACAGGATCAGCGCGGGATGGGCGACCGACCAGGCCGAGAGATTGAAGCGCTTCATGGCAAAGTCTCGCTTCGTCAGGCGGGATCAGAACGACAACGACGACACGACGCGGACCTTCTCGGCCGGGTCGAGTTTCTGCACGCCGAGCGTCACCACTTTGGCGCCGTCCGCGACGCCGCCGGTGACGAGCACGCTGTCGGAGCCGTAGGACTTCACCGTCACCGGCGTCAGCGTCAGTTGGCCTGCGTCATCGACGACATAGAGCGAGGGCGAGGTGCCCTGACTGAACAGCGCCGACAGCGGCAGTCGCGCCACCCGCGCGCTGTCGCGGTCGGTGATGGTGAGCGTCGCGGTCATGCCCAGCGCGACGCGGTCGTCGGCCTCTGGCAGCGTGAATTTCGCCAGATAGGTGCGCGTCGCCGGATCGGCCTGCGGCGCGATCTCGCGCAGCTTCGCGGCATAGGTCCGGCCCGGCTCCGACCACAGCGACACCTTCGCCGCGCCGTCCTTGGCGCGGCCGATCAGCGTCTCGGGGATCGCCACCACCGCCTCCTTCTCGGCGCTGCGGGCGATGCGAACCGCCGGCTGCCCGGCCCCCACCACCTGACCGGGATCGATCATGGTGGCGGTGACCACGCCATGGCCGTCGGCGACCAGCGTCGCGTAGGACAGGCTGTTGCCGGTGAGTTCGACCGAGCGTTCGGCGCGGTTGCGCCGGGCGCGCGCCTCGGCCGCCGCCGCGTTGGCCTGATCGAGCTGGGCGTCGGTGGCCCAGCCCTTGGCCTTCAGTTCCTGGGCGCGGACCTGCGCCGCCGCCGCCTGCGCCAGCGTGCCGGTCGCGGCGCTCAGTTCGGCCTGCGCCTGCTCCGCCTGCAATTTGAGATCCACCTGATACAGCGTCGCCAGCGGCTGGCCCGGCTCCACCGTCTGGCCGACCTCGACGAGGCGCTTCTCGACCTTGCCGGCGACCCGGAAGCCCATGTCGGTCTCGATCCGGGGCCGGATGGTGCCGACGAAACTGCGCTCGGCGGCTTCCGGGGCATAGCGGACGCTGGTCACCAGCACCGGTCGCAGCGGCTCGGATTTTTCGGCGGTGGACTGGTCGCAGCCGCCCAGCGCGAGCGCCGGGAGGATCACGCCGATCGCTGACAGAATTTTGATTCGATTACGAAAAACCGGGAAATCCGGCATCGGGAGCACCCTTGCGACAGTGCGGAACACCGCGACGCGCGAGCCGATCCGTTGCGAAACGTGCACGAACACGTTTGCGAACCACGAGCGAATGACTTGCGAACCGCGAGCCGCACGAAATGCGGATGCAGCCAACGATGGTCTATCTACTGACGATTGTCAATATTCGTCAGTGAGCATTTATCAATCAACACTCGTTATGCGCGATTGATGGTGGCAACTTGCGCCTCGGTTGCATTCGTCCACCCTCGACCGGGAAAATTTCAGCGCTGGAATTGGGAGAACCGGCAGGTGTCGCGCCGAGTGCGTCGTCCCCGCGCAGGCGGGGACGACGGCTTTCGTGTTGCCAATCCTCGCACAGAGCGCCGGCTCCCGCCCTACTTCGCGGCGGCGGCCTCGTCGGCGAATTCGGCGCGCGTCTCGTGCTTGCCGATCAGCACCAGCACCGCGGCGATCAGCGGCAGGATCGCCAGCACCAGCAGCCCATGCTCGGTGCTGCCGGTGTTCTCCTTGACCCAGCCGATCAGATACGGGCCGCCGAAGCCGGCGAGATTGCCGATCGAGTTGATGAGCGCGATGCCGCCCGCCGCCGCGGTGCCGGTCAGCCACGCGGTCGGCAGCGTCCAGAACACCCCGAAGGTGCAGAAGGTGCCGATCGCGGCCAGCGTCAGCGCCACCAGCGTCAGCGTCGGGTCGCGGGTGAAGCTCGACGCTCCGAGCGCCGCCGCCGTCAGCAGCAGCGCCAGCGCGACGTGCCACACCCGCTCGCGGGTGCGGTCGGAATGCCGTGCCCACAGGATCATCGCGATCGAGCCGAACAGATACGGCACCGCGATCACGAATCCGGTCTGCGCGTTGCTGAAGCCGAACGCCTTGACGATCTGCGGCAGCCAGAACTGCATCCCGTACAGCGCGCCGACGAAGCCGAAATACACCAGACTGAGGATCAGCACGCGCGGCGACGCCAGCGCCTGTCCGAGCGACAGATGCTGCGCCGCCTGCTTGGCGGCGACCTCGGCGTCGAGACGCGACGCCAGCCACGCCTTCTGCTCGGGCGTCAGCCACGTCGCCTTGGCCGGCTTGTCGGTGAGATAGAACCAGCTCACGATGCCGAGCAGCACCGAGGGCACGCCCTCGATCAGGAACAGCCACTGCCAGCCCTTGAAGCCCATCGCGCCGTCGAGCCCGAGCAGCAGGCCGGAGATCGGCGCGCCGATCACGGTGGAAACCGGCACCGCGATCGCGAACGCCGCGAGGAAGCGCGCGCGGTATTCCGCCGGATACCAGTAGGTCAGGTAGAGGATGATGCCGGGAAAGAAGCCGGCCTCGGCGACGCCCAGCAGAAAACGCAGGATGTAGAAGCTCCACGGCCCGCTGACCCACGCCATCGCCGCCGAGATGATGCCCCACGTCACCATGATGCGGGCGATCCAGCGGCTGGCCCCGAAGCGCTCCAGCGCCAGATTGCTCGGCACCTCGAACAGGAAATAGCCGATGAAGAAGATGCCGGCGCCCCAACTGAAGATCAGCGGCGAGAATTTCAGTTCGGCGTTCATCGTCAGCGCGGCGAAGCCGAGATTGACGCGATCGAGATAGGAAAAGAAGTAGGCGAGGATCAGGAAGGGAATGATGCGCCACGAAATCGCGCGGATGGTGCCGCGCTCGATTTCGGACTTGGCGACTGAGCTGGCGACTGGGTTGGCGTCGAATGAAACGCCGCTGCGTCCGGCCTGCGTCATCTCCGCTCCTTCCTCTCGTCGTTTGCGGGCGTTGCGCCCGCGACAGTCATTCTCCGAAAGGTTCCTCGCGACAACGCTTATTTTTGCATTTCCCGAATGCGGCGGCCGGGAGTCCGCACGAAACCGCGGGGCCCGGAACGAATATCCGTGCCCGCCGTTATCGTGATGACTTTCAACAGGAGATTATCCGCAATGGGAAGCACGACGGACAAGGTCAAGGGCGTCGCCAACGAAACCATCGGCAAGGCCAAGCAGGGCATCGGCGAGGCGGTCGGTTCCGACAAGCTGAAGGGTGAAGGCGTGATGCAGGAAGTCAAGGGCAAAGGCCAGCAGGCGCTGGGCGACGCCAAGGAAGCCGCCAAGGAAGCGGTCGACAAGGCGGCGAACTACGCCCACAAGAAACTGTAGCCGCAACTGTGGCAGTGTCCCGGAAGAAAGGCCGGCCCGTCGTGGCCGGCTTTTCGCCGACCGGCGCGCCCCGCGATCAGCTCGCGGGGTTTTCCTCGTCGCGCGCAACTGATAACGACGCGCATCGACGAGGGAACGACCACCATGACCGACCGTGACGAACAAAGCCGCCGCCTCGATGCGCTGGAGGCCCGCGTCGCCTATCAGGATCGCACCATCGAAACGCTGAACGAAACCGTCACCGCGCAGTGGCGCGACATCGACGCGCTGCGGCGGCGCGTCGCCGAACTCGGCGAGCGGCTGCGCGACGCCGAAAGCAACGGCCGCGACCGCGCCGTCAACGAGCGCCCGCCGCATTATTGAAACGGGATCGAGGCCGTCAGCCCGGCATAACCGCCATGAAATCCCGATGCCGCGTTGACACCCGCGCGCAACGGCCTACATTGAGATCGTTCCGAGGGGGGCTCCGTCAGGGAGCTGAGATTCCGCAGGATCGCCGAAACGGCGTCAGCGCGGTGACCCTTTGAACCTGATCCGGGTCATGCCGGCGAAGGGACAGGGATGGTTTTGACCTCAAATACATCGATCTCACGCGCACCGACTTCACGCACGCCGAATTTGCGCGTACCGCGCGACAAGCCTGAACAAGCGCCGCGTGAAAAATCTCCCGTTCATGTGATCGGCGCGGGCATCGCCGGCTCGTGGCACGCGCTGCTGCTGGCCAAGGCCGGCTATCGCGTCACGCTGCACGAGCGCGCCGACGACGCCACCATGGCGGACGGCACCAGCCGCTGGGCCGGCGGAATGCTGGCGCCCTATTGCGAAAGCGAAAGCGCCGAGCCGATCATCACCCGCCTCGGCGAGCGCTCGCTGGCGCTGTGGCGGCGCGAGGTTCCCGACACCCCGTTCCACGGCTCGCTGGTGGTGGCGCATCCGCGCGACCGTTCCGACTTCACGCGCTTCGCCCGCCTCACCGAAAATCACCAGCGCCTCGACGCCGGCGAACTGGCGCGGATCGAACCCTCGCTCGACAGCCGTTTCCCCGAAGCGCTGCTGTTTCCCGACGAAGGCCATGTCGAGCCGCGCCGCGTGCTGCCGCAGCTTCACGCCGACATCCGCGCCGCCGGCGGCGAGATCGTCTACGGCTCGGACGTGCGCGCCGAGGACCTCGACGGCACGGTGATCGACTGTCGCGGCCTCGCCGCGCGCGACATCTTCCCCGACCTGCGCGGCGTCAAGGGCGAGGAGATCATCGTCGAAACGACCGAGGTCGAGCTGGCGCGCCCGGTGCGCCTCTTGCATCCGCGCTGGCCGCTTTATCTCATTCCGCGCGCCGACCATCGCTTCATGATCGGCGCGACCTCGATCGAGCGCGAGGACTATGGCGTCACCGTGCGCTCGGCGCTGGAACTGCTCAGCGCCGCCTACACCGTGCATCCGGCGTTCGGCGAGGCGCGCATCGTCGAGATCGGCTCAGGGCTGCGCCCGGCGCTGCCCGACAACCTGCCGCGCATCGTCATCAGCGGCCGTCGCATCGCGGTCAACGGGCTCTACCGTCACGGCTTCCTGCTGGCGCCGGCGCTGGCGGAACTGACGCTGAAATTCATCGAGACCGGCGCCATCAATAACGAGGTGATGCAATGCGCCTGACGATCAACGGCGAACCGCGCGAGGTGAGCGCGACGGACATCGCCGCGCTGTTGAGCGAACTCGACTACGCCGGATCGCACCTCGCCGTCGCGGTGAATTTCGACGTGCTGCCGAAAAGCCGGTGGGCGCAGACGCCGCTTCGGGCCGGCGACCAGATCGAGATCATCACCCCGCGTCAGGGAGGGTGAAGCGATGGCAAGCCGTCAGCATAGCCGTCACCCTGAGGTGGCCGCCCCTTTGGCGGCCCTCGAAGGGCGACAGCGGCAAGAACTCATCCTTCGAGGCTCGTCGCTACGCGCCTCGCACCTCAGGATGACGGTCCCTCTCCCCGCAAGCAGGGCGAGCGAGCAGACAGGACAAGCCGCATGATAAAATTCTACGACCGCGAGTTTTCCTCCCGCCTCCTGATCGGCACGGCGCTGTATCCGTCGCCGAAGATCATGCAGGACGCGATCCGCGCCGCGGCTGCCCAGATCGTCACCGTGTCGCTGCGCCGCGAGACCGCCGGCGGCAAGACCGGCGACGCCTTCTGGTCGCTGATCCGCGAACTCGACGTCACGGTGCTGCCCAACACCGCCGGCTGCCGCAGCGTGCGCGAGGCCGTCACCACCGCGAAGCTGGCGCGCGAACTGTTCGGCACGCCGTGGGTCAAGCTGGAGGTGATCGCCGACAACGATACCTTGCAGCCCGACGTGGTCGGCCTGGTCGAGGCCGCCACCATTCTCGTCAAGGACGGCTTCGAGGTGTTCCCCTATTGCACCGACGACCTCGGCGTGGCGCTGCGGCTGGTCGATGCCGGCTGCAAGGTGGTGATGCCGTGGGCCGCGCCGATCGGCAGCGCCAAGGGCATCACCAATCGCGACGGCCTGCGGCTGTTGCGCGACCGCCTGCCCGATATCACGCTGGTGGTCGACGCCGGGCTCGGCGCGCCGAGCCACGCGGCGCAAGCGCTCGAACTCGGTTACGACGCGGTGCTGCTCAACACCGCCATCGCCAAGGCCGACGACCCGGTGGCGATGGCGAAAGCCTTCCGCCTCGGCGTCGAGGCCGGACGCGCGGCGCATGAAGCCGGGCTGATGGAGGCCCGCGATTTCGCTTCCCCGTCAACCCCCGTGGTAGGGACACCGTTCTGGCATGTCGTATCCTGATCGTTTCTATCCCGTGGTGGATTCGCTCGACTGGGTGAAACGTCTCACCGCGCTCGGCGTCGGCACCGTGCAGCTTCGCGCAAAGAATCTCGACGACGACGCGGCGTTGCGGATGGTGCGCGACGCGCTCGCGATCACCCGCGGCACGCCGACGAAACTCGTCGTCAACGACTACTGGCGCGCGGCCATCGCCGCCGGCGCGCGGCATCTGCATCTCGGTCAGGAAGACCTCGCGGACGCCGACGTCAGCGCCATCCGCAAAGCCGGGCTGACGCTCGGCGTCTCCACCCACGACGACGATGAACTGGCCATCGCGCTCAAGGCCAGTCCTGACTACGTCGCGCTCGGGCCGATCTTCTTCACCACGCTGAAATCGATGCGTTTCGCGCCGCAGGGCATTGCGAAGATCACCGAATGGAAAAGGCGCATCGGCGCTATCCCGCTGGTCGCCATCGGCGGCATCAAGCTGGAGCACGCCACCGAGATCTTCGCCGCCGGCGCGGATTCCATCGCCGTCGTCAGCGACGTGACCCAGAACGCCGACCCGGACGCGCGGGTCAAGGCGTGGCTCGAACAGGCGACCGAAACCGCATGAGGTGCCGTCATGCAGACATCCGTCTTCATCGCCCGGCTGATCGGCCCGCTGATGGTCACCGTCGGCCTCGCCGTGCTGTTCAACCGCCGCAATTTCACATCCATGGCCGAGGACTTTCTGGCAAATCGCGGACTGATGTTCCTCGGCGGCATTCTGGTGATGCTCGCCGGACTCGCCATCGTGCTGACGCACAACGTCTGGACGGCGGACTGGCGCGTGCTGGTCACGCTGTTCGGCTGGCTGATGGTGATCGCGGGCGTCATCCGCATCGTCGAGCCGCCGTTTCTTTACGCCGGCGCACGCGCCTTCCTGCGCCATCCCGCCATGCCTGTCGTCACCGGGATCATCTGGCTCGCCATCGGCGTTGTCTTCTGTCTTCCCGGCTACCTGCGCTGATTTTCAACAACACGTCCTGCAACAACAAGTTCTGAACCGGAGAAACGCCATGAACATCCGCTCGAATCCGGACACCACGCGCCCCGCCGTCACCACCGGCGCGCTGCCGTCGTCGCGCAAGATTTTCTCCGTGCCCGAGGCCGCGCCCGACCTGCGCGTGCCGCTGCGCGAGATCATCCTCTCCGAAGGCGCGGGCGAACCGAACCTGCCGGTCTACGACACCTCGGGGCCTTACACCGATCCCGACGTCGTCATCGACGTCAACGCCGGGCTGCCGCGCACGCGCCAGCAGTGGGTCAGGGAGCGCGGCGGCGTCGAGGACTACGACGGCCGCGAGATCAAGCCGGAGGACAACGGCAACGTCGGCGCCGCCCACGCCGCCGCCGCCTTCAAGGCCCATCACCGCC